>DAITQD010000038.1:0-19715 GCA_036833255.1 Jatrophihabitantaceae bacterium | reverse complement strand
GCTGGCGCAGTAGCACCGCGTCGGCGTCGGCGAGCGCCGCCTCGATGCCGGAGGAGGCGTTGTCGACGACGACGAGCGCCTGTACCTGGGGGCGCACGGCGGTCATCGCGGCCCGCAGCGGCGCGACGTCGGGGCGGTAGGTCACGACGACGGCGCACACCGAGGGCCGCGCAGTGACCGCGCGAGGCTCGGGCTCGGCGGAAGCCCGGGCCGAGTGGTTCACGCGAAGTCCGCTCCTGAGCTGCGCCGAATTTGTTCGCTGCAGCCTAGCGAGCCGCCCCTAACTCGTCGTCACGCCCAGCCGTTCACGAGAACGCTGTCCGCCCCCCGCCCGGTGTTGATGCTCTTGATCGTGATCGCGTGCTGCCCCGACGACGCCGGCACGAGCGCCGAGAAGCCGACCACGCTGTCGGCGTCCTGCGATGCCCGGACCGCCCGCCCCCGCCGTGAGTGGATCCTGCTACGCCAAGACAATTGTCACGCAGAGGTGGTGGCCACTCGACGCCTCACTGACCCCTCGCTAATGCCGAGTTGGAGCGAGCGGACGTCAGTCGTGGTACGGCGCCGTGCCGATCGGGGTGGAGCCGGACGATCCGAATGTTTCGGTTGGTGCGCCGCGCACGTACCAGGTGTGCGTCGAGGGCCGGTAGACCGCCAGATCCGCCTTGCCGTCGCCGGTGAAATCGCCGGTGACCGGGATGTCACCGGTCACCCCGTACTGAATGCCTGCGTGGCCGCGCAGGTAGAACGTGTGGGTCGAGGGCCGGTAAACGGCGAGGTCGGTCGTGCCGTTGCCGTCGTAGTCGGCGGGCATCGGGATGTCGCCTCTCATGCCGTACTGCACCACGGTCCGGCCAGGGGTGTACCACCCGCCATTGGCTGGACGGAACACGGCGATCCCGTCGGCGTAGTGGCTTGGTACCAGGTGCCCCTGGACGGGTGGAAAACGGCGAGCACGGTCGGCTTGTCTACCCCCGCGTACTGGGGCCTGCTGGTATCCGGCTGGGCGCTGTACACATCTGCCGAATACACCTGGCTGCACCGCGGTGAACACCTCGGCCCGTCCAACTGGGGCAGGGCGTTCACCAAGCTCGCCGAGTTCTTCCCCCTCGGCCACCCGTTCAGCGCGTTGTTCGCGGCCGCCTGCGCTGTGCTCGTGGTCGTGGCTCTCGGGTTGACGGCGCTCGCCTGCTCGGTGACCGGACCCTACGGGTTGCGAGATCTTCAGCGGCCGCCGGCCGAGGTCATCTCCCCCGTCTGAGTCAGGCCAGCGCCGGCTGCGATTGCGGCGCGTCAGCGCTGCGCGGCTCGGGAGACTCCGTGGCGGGCTGACGACGCCCGAACCAGCGCTTCGGTCTGCCCGGCGCCCACACCGCCCAGAGCGCGGCGACGGTGAAGAGCGTGACGACAACGATCAGAGGAACCACCAGCCACGGCGGCATGGAGCTGACGTAGAGCAGGTTCTGCAGCGCGTGCCAGGCGCGATTCGGGGTGCCCGGCTTCGGCAGCCAGTACCAGCGGGCAGTGTCGCGTGCCGCCACGAGGTTGATGAGCACAGCAGCCGTAACGGCGACGCGCGGCACCCAGCGCTCGCTGCCGCGCAGCACCACGTCGAGCCCGAACGCGATCAGCAGTCCGATGCCGGCGCTGAGAGCGAACAGGTACCTCCCCTGCGCTGCGCCGACAAAGAAAATGGCGCGGTAGGTAGGCCAGGCCAGGCGCATCAACTGGGCCCCGGTGATCACGACGCAGGCCACGACAAGCAGCACGAAAGGGCGCTCGAGCCGCGGCCGGATCAGCAGCGCCACGACCAGCACGATCACCGCGACGGTCAGCACGAGTGCCAGCAGGTGCAGTGGCCGGTCGCGCTGGTTGCCGGCCGGGTCGTCGAACCAGAACCGCTGCGTGAAATCGTCGAGCCAGTTCTGCATGAACTTCCAGCCAGACTTCGCGAAGGTGGTGCTCGTCCTCGGCGGCGCGACGTTGCGCTGGGCCGCGGGCAGACGCAGGCCGTTGGGTTGCAACCGATGGTATTGCGCGTAGTTGCCGATCCACCACGTCGACGCAACGAGCACCGGCGGCAAGAACCAGGCAGCACACCGGAGGAAGGGGCGCAACAGCCCCTGCGGCCGCCGATACCTAAGGAACGCGATCAGGTAGACGCATACGACCAAGAACGCGACGACGAGGCCGAACCCCTTCGTCAGGGAGACGGCCGCCGACAGCAGCCCCAGCTGGAACGCGGTGCGCCGCCCGAGGTCGCCATGCAGCACTCTGGCGGCGAGCCAGATCGACATGGCCCCGAGCAGCGTGACCGGAACGTCATTGTTCACCGTTGCTGAGATGTGGAGCAACTGCGGGCTCATCAACGGCGTCGCGGCAGCGGCTATCCACACTCCCCGCCCGGAGCTCAGTGTGCGCGCAGCGGCGTAGCAGAACCAGGGCACCGGCATGAACATCAACACGCCCAGCAGCCGCAGGTACAGCACGATGCGGTCGAACGGCATTGTCCTCCAATGCGGCACAACGCTCAGCGCGCTGCCCAACACGATGTAGTAAAGGGGCGGGTGCTGCACCAGGTAGTTCACCGACTTGGTCGGCCGGTCGCCGCCAAGCGCGAGGTAGCTGGGCCGCTCACCACGCGGCGGCATCGAATTCTTGCCCAGGTACTGCGATCCGTGCAGTCGTCTGACGCTCGACAGCGGCGCCCGCAGCACGCCGAGCTGCACGTGAAGGGTGCCCGGCTGCCAGTCGACCGATCGCTGCGCGACCGCGACGACGAGGTCCGTGTGGTCCGTCTCGTCCGGGCCGCGGAAGTTCGGATAGAACACCGCCGACAGTATGGCGATCGCGCCGGTCAGGGCGACGAGGAGCCAAACGGCCGGCGGCGTGGTGCGCAGCAGGAGGCTCGTGGTCGGAGGCTCTGTGTGGAGATCGTCGGAGGACATGGCGCGTTCCACGTCAGGTTGGGGGCTCATGCTCCGACTGCTCCGACTCCGATGCTTTGCTGACCGAGACTTGCTCGACGGCGGGTTCGGTGGCCTCGGCATCCGAGGACAGCGGCTCCACCGTAACCGACGGCTCGGGGCGGCGACGGCGCAGTGCGCGATCACCGACCAGGAGCGCGATGATTGCCAGCAACCCCAGGACGCTGAGGACGCTGCCGGCGCTGAAACCGGGCGCGCGGTACCGGAAGCTGACGGTATGCGTGCCGGCGGGCACGGCTACCGTGCCGAGGGCGTGATCACCGACCAGCAGCGGGGTCCGCGCGCCG
This sequence comes from Jatrophihabitantaceae bacterium, assembly GCA_036833255.1. Lineage (GTDB taxonomy): Bacteria > Actinomycetota > Actinomycetes > Mycobacteriales > Jatrophihabitantaceae > QHCC01. The sequence goes on along the minus strand of DAITQD010000038.1, from coordinate 16,441 downwards.
TCCACTGTGACCGACCAGCCCGGCTCGGTCATGGCGTCGCTGACCGTGACGTAGCCGGCACCCTCGGCTTGCACCCGCGCGTCGATCCGGCGGGCGCGTCACGCTGTACGGCGATCTTTGCCGGCAGGCCGCTGGCCGTGCCGGCCGGTGGGTCGAGCACCACGACGTCGCTCGGTACACCGGTGGCCAGCGCCTTCACGCGGGCCGCGGTAGGTACCCGGCTGGCGAGCATCGAGCGCATCCCCAGCCCGACCCGCAGGGCCACTCGCAGCGGCAGCCACCGCCACCCCGCGTAGCGCCGCGACAGGTAGCGCCAGGCGCTGCGGTGGTGCTCGGCGGTCATCCGGGCCGCGTCCGCGACGTGGCGTGCCCGCCGGTGTGGCAGACGACCGCGGACGGGACGTACACGGGCGCGTGCCCGATGCCCCGACCGAGGGACGGCAGCGCGCGCGCCGAGGGATACACCGCACCCTCCGGGGTCTGGATGAGCGGGCCGAACGAGGCGCCCTTCGGCCAGCGCCGCGCGGCCGCCATCAGCTGGTCCAGCGAGCCCGGCTCCCACTCGATGTCGGGGTTGGCGACGACGACGAACTCGGCGCTCGTTTGGCGCACGCCGGCGTTCGCCGCGCGCCCGTAACCGACGTTGCCGCCCGTCTCGACCACCCGCATGAGCGTCCGGGCCGCCGCGGCCTGCACCGAACCGTCAGTTGAACCGTTGTCGGCCAGCACCACGTCGATGGGCCGGTTCGTTGCCGTCGCGAGCGTGTCCAGGAAGGCCCGCAGCGACTCCCCTGGCGAGTAGGTAACCGCCACGACGGCGATTGCCCCCGTCGCCGCGCGAGCGTTCATCGCGGTGTGACCTCCAGCGGACACGGCCCGGACCGGCCACGGACACCGTCCACCAGGCCGCGCAGCATGAACCGCACGTTATCGCCCCGTGGTCCAACCAGGACGCCGAAGACCACGAATTTCGCAAGAACGCGCGGCAGATCCTGCGCGATCCAGACCCGCGGCGTGTAAGGGCGGCGGTACAGCGCGACGCGGTTGCGCATGATGAAGTACAGCCGCACCGGCCCGTGCACCACCTGCTGCCGCCCGCCCGGCAGCGCCTGGCGATCGTCGCCCAGTCGATGCTCCATGAGGGCCCCGCACACGCCGAACAGCGCGTAGCCCCGTGACCGGGCCCGGAAGCTCCACTCCATGTCGACGTTGTCGATGAACAGTCCCTCGTCCATGTCGCCGACGTCGTCGAGCACCGCGAGCGAGATCAAAGCGCCCGAGCTGATCAGGAAGTCGCACTCGACCTCGGACGTGCCGGGGTCGCACCACAACTTCTGGCTCATCGGGAACGCGACCCGCACGAACGGCGCGTCACGCTGCTCGCGCGGGTCACGGAAGCGCGGCCCGACCGCACCCACCCGGGCCGTCTGGGAGAGCCGCAGCCACGCGGCGAGCAGGCCGTCGACCATGCCGGGGCCCGGCACGCTGTCCTGGTCGAGGATCAGGACGTGGCTGCACCCGTGCTCCCGCGCCCAGTCGATGCCGACGTTCTGCGCCCGGGCGAGACCGACGTTGCGCGGCTGGCGCAGTAGCACCGCGTCGGCGTCGGCCAGCGCCGTTTCGATTCCGGGCGAGGCGTTGTCGACCACGACCAGCGCGTGCACGTCGGGGCGGACGGCGGCGAGCGCGGCACGCAGCGCCTCGCCGTCGGGGCGGTAGGTGACGACGACGGCACAGACTCTGGGGTCGGTCATGGCCGAGACACACCCGCGGCCGGCAGGGCCGTGAACTTGTCGAGCCAGCTGCCACCGAGGAGTCGTCTGCGTCGGTTGTCATTCCGTTTCGAAGCGGGCAGCCAGGACGCCACGACGACGCAACTCCAGTGGATCGGCGGAAACTGAATTCCGCGCGACTCTACCGGTCGATCAACCGATGGTGACGTAACCGATCGCGTCGACGGCGACGGAGACGCCGGGCCCGGAGGTCACGAAGGTGATCGCGCCGGTCGGGCTCACCGGCACCAGGACCGTCGCGGTCAGCGGCGTGGTACCCCCGAACTGCATGGCCGGGCTGGTCGGACGGGCCGTCCCCGCCGCGTAGACCCACAGCGACCCGCTGCCCGACCGGGGCGTCACGGTGACGTGCAGTAGCACCGACCCGACGCCGGACGCCGGCACCTGCGACTTGCCGGTCACCGTGAAGGGTTGGGCGGTAGCGCCGACCCGCAGGGCGCTGCCACCGTCCGCGATCGCATTCGGCGGGAACGACTCGAGTCGCCCGAGGCCGACCGCGGGGGGGCCCAACACGCCGACGAGCGTCACCTTGGCGCCGATCGCCGCCGAACTGGACGCCAGCCGGATCGAGCCGCTCGACCCGATCGGTACGACGACGGTGTTGGCGTTCGCCCCGCCAGGACGCACCGACACCTGGTTCACCGTCGGCACGGTGGCGCCGTCGGCCCACAAGCGCAGCCAGCCCGAGGTGCTCGAGGTCGTGGCGGCGACGCTGAGCACGACGGCAGTGGTGCCGGCAGTCACGCCCGGCACGGCGCGCATCGCCACGGCAACGCCGAGGCCGGTCGGCACGCTGGCGAGCGTCCGCACCAGCCGTGGCATCGCGAGGCTGCGCATCTCGAGCCCGCCGGCGGCGGAGTAGCTCATCAGGTCGGCCAACAACTCCATTGAACCGGCGCTGGGCGCGAAGGCCACAATGGTCGACGGGATGAGGGGGACGTTCACGGTCACGGTGGTCATCACGCCGGCGTGGTACGCGATCGCCGCCACCGGCGTGGCTGCCGCGCCCCAGGAGTGCACGGTCAAAACGCCTGACGCCGTCGGGTGCAGGATCGTGAGTGCGAGTTGCACCGCGCGCGCCCCGCTCGCCGGCACCCCGCCCCGCCCGGCGACGTCGAACTTGAACTGGTGCGCTGGGTTCACCGGCGTGCGCGTGACCCGGGTGTCGAAGAGTCGGGCGGCCGGCAACGGGTTGACGTGCTGCGGCGCGGCGGTGGGCGTCACGGTCACCGCCGCCGCCGCTCCGGCGCCGCGCGCATTGACTGCCCGCACCAGGATCCGCGCCGGGCTGCCGTTCGCTCGCGGCCCGGCGAATGCCGACCGCGTCGACGCGCTGACGGCGATGGTGTGCGTGCCGAAGCTCAACGTGTAGCCGGTGATCGGTGCGCCGCCGGTGCTCGACGGCGGGCTCCAGCGCACGAACGCGCCGGTGTCGGTGGCGACGGCGTGTACCGCGGTCGGTGCGCTTGGCGCACTCAGCGCCGCGAGCTGGATCGTGAACCAGTGGTGCGGCAGACCCATCGCGCTCTGCAGTGCGAAACCCGTGGTCGCGATCCGGCGGGTGGCACCGGAGCCGTCGACACCGTCGACGTAGCCGCTGAGGACGCGTCCGCCCCATTGCCCGTTACCGTCGCGGCCGGTGATCTCGATCTTGGTGGCCCGCGCGAGTCCGTAGTACCCGGCGATGCGAGAGACCGCGACGCTCCGGCTCCAGTTCAGGTACGGATCGCCCGTCGCCGCGTTGTCGTACGGGTCGGCCCGGGCGGCGAGGTAGGGCTGGCCGCCGTCGACCGTCCACCCGCCGTCCGAGGCGGAGAACTGGGCGAAGATCGTCTGGCCGGCGTAGCGCAGAACCTGGTAGCTCGTGCCGGTGACCGTGGCCGGATTGTCGGTGTAGACGACATTTCCGGCCGTGTCGTAGTGGCGCATGCCGCCGTACACCTGGCACTGGTCGGTGTCACAGATGTCGTACGGGTCGCCGACGGAATGGACCAGCCCGTAGACGCCGTAGGTGCGAGCCGCGATCGCCTGGGCGTGTACGGCGGCCGCCGCCCAGGACGCGGGCATCTCGCGCGGAGCCACGCCCATCGTGTAACGCTCGAGGTTGACCCGGTTGATGGTGAGTTCACCTGTGCCGACCCGGATCGCCCCGACCTTGTCGCGGTAGTCGGTCGCGGTGCCGTCGGCCCGGTACAGCCGCACGTACCCCTGGGCGCCGACGAAGTCGGCCTGCGCCGGCAGGGCGGTCGCGCCACCGACGTTGGCCCAGCCTGATGCCGCCAGTCGTTGCAATTTCAGGCCCGCACCGGCCGGCGCCAGGCGATAACGGCTGATGCCGCTCGTCGGCAGTGGGTGGGCGACGCCGTGCATCAGCGCACCCGACTTGTCCCGCAGGGTGAGTCCCGATGCGGCCCGCACCATCGTGTCGGCGTAGCCGCCGGAGAGACGCACCCGCATCGTGGTACTCGATGCGAGCGTGACGAGGCTGGTGTGCTGGTAGTAGAAGGCCACGATCTGGCTGGAGCTGAGCCCGGCCGCCGCCGCGCCGCGCGCCCCGTACTGGCTCATCCCGTGCCCGTGTCCGTTGCCGTGGCCGACGACCGTGATCGTGCCGCTGGACGGCAGCGGGTAGCTCTCGGTGGCTGCCGCGGCGCGCGAGGCGGTGCCGGCGACCAGGCCGGCGGCGAGCAACACCAACAGCGCCGCGAACACCGGCAGGCGCACCGGACGACGGCGCACAGCAGGCAGTCCCATAGCACTGGACTCCTACCTATCCAGGTCGACACGCCGAGCGGCGCGCACCCCGGAGGCCAAACACACAAATCCCTTGGGACCAGTCTAGCCCCAAAATTCACAACGGTTAACAAGAAACACACCTCAGGAGGCGCACCCGCGCAGAATGCGCGCGATCGACTGGTCCAATTCGCCGGAACTGTCCTGTAGGTACTGCGCCCGCGCGCCGATCGCCGCCCAGAACGGCGTCGGATCGGCCTGTAGCTCGCGGACCTGCGCCGCGACGAGGCCCGCGTCGAAGCCGCGCGCGCTGTGTACCCACTTCTGCAGACCGAGGTCCTCGTAGGCGCCCCAGCTCTTGCGCTCGTAACCGAGATGGACGGCCGGGACGCCGGACATGATCGACTGAACCGAACCGTGCAGCCGCACCGACACGACCGGGCCGCAGGACGTCGCGAGCAGCTCAGAAACCCGAGCGTCGGCGCGCACGCCGAGCTGGTCGTAGAACGTGCGGTCGCTCTTGGCGGCCGATCCCTCCGCTTGCACGCCCCAGGCGACGTCGCCGAGCCGGGCGGCCAGATCGTGCAGCCGGCCCGGGTAGCTGTCGGCGTTGCCCAGCGCCCGGGCGATGACGATCGGCGGGCCCGTGACCTCGCACGGCGAGATCGAGCCGGTGAGCTCCTGGGCAACTTCGAGCACCGCAAGATCCGGTGTGCGACGCACGTTGGCCGCATGGCGTAGCGCCGCCATCGAGCGGTCGTCGCGGACGTGCACCTCGTCGATCGCACCGAGGTAACTGCGCACCAGCTTACCCACCCACCCGGAGAGCGGACCGACACTCTGCGGCAGGTAGATCGACGGCCGGCGCGAGCGCGCGGCGGCGAGCAGCGGCGGCAGGTGGTTCAACGCCGTCCCGATCACATTCACGCGGGTACCGGCGCGCAGATAGCCACCGCCCACGGCGACGAACGCGTCGGCGGCGGCCAGGGCGTGCGCGGCCGGGCCGAAGCCACGCCGTCCGCTGAACGCCCCGGCAGCCACCCCGAGCCAGGCGAGCGCGGCGCCGGCCGTCTCGCGGTCGGCGCGGCGACCCGACGTGCCGAGCTTGACGACGTGCGGCAGATCGGCAAACGCGGCGGCATCCATCGCGACGACCGTGACGTCCTCGGGCGCCACGCCCGCGCGGGCCAGCCGCTGCATGGTGAGATCGACGAGCAGCCCGTCGCCGGCGTTGACCCGGCTGTACGCGTGGATGACCGCGATCACGCGCGGGCAGCCGCAGCGAGTTCCCGCGCGTAGCTCTGCTCGACGTGGGCCAGATCCAGCGCGCCGGCCGTCTTCCTGAAGGCGTTCGCGGCCAGCTCAGCTGCCTGAGTCGGATCAGCGAGTAGGTCGGCGATTGCCGTGGCCAACTCCGAGGCCGAACCGGGCTTGACTAGCCGCCCGGTCTTGCCGTCGATGATGTGCTCGGCAAGACCGCCGAGCTCGCTGGCAACCACAGGCACACCCGCGGCTATCGCCTCGCCGAGCACGACGGGAACGCCATCCTGGTCGCCATCCGCACCGATCTGCGACGGGATAGCAACGACTGACGCGCGCGCAAGCTGGGCAATCACCTGCTGGCGGGTGCACTGGCCGAGAAACTCGACGCGCTCGGCGATGCCGAGGCTGTGCGCCTGGCTGCGCAGGTCGCCGCCGATCGGACCGTCGCCGGCGATCACGATGCGCGCGCCGGCGACCTGGGCAGCGGCCGCCAGCAGCACGTTGACACCCTTCTTCTCCACCAGCCGGCCGATGAGCAGCACCCGGCACGCTTCGGGCTTGCGCTCACCGACCTCGCCGCGGAAGCGCGCGAAATCGACGCCCATCGGGACGGCCTTGGTGACGCGCCCCAGCGGCGCCAGTTCGGCGCCGATCGCGTCACTGACCGGCATTGTCGCGGCGGCGTCCCGCATTACGGCCCGCTTCAGCCGCAGTGCCGCCCCCGAACGCAGCATGTAGGCATCGGCGCCGTGTGCCGTCACGATGTAGGGCGTGCGCGTCAGCAGTCGCAGCACGAACGCGACGAAGCCCGCCGGCACGATCCAGTGTGCGTGCACGACGTCGGGCCGCTCGCGCCGCACAGCCCGTAGTGCAGCGACGTGGAACGCGACAAAGAGTGGCAGGACCTGCAGCCAACGGCGCGGACTTTCGCGCAGCCTCGGCATGATGGCGTCGTCGGCGAGGTCTTCCCACCGGCGAGGGAAGTACGCGAACCGCCGCACGCGCACACCCTCGACCACCTGATCCATTGCGGCGCCGTGCACGCGCGGCACGAGCACGGTCACCTTCGCGCCCTGTCGCGCAAGTGCGCCGCAGAGCGTGAGCACGAACTCGGGAGTCCCGTCCCCGGGCTGGGCGGGGAAGGTGGTAGCCAGCACAAGGATGCGCAATGGCGATCTTGGCGTGGCAGACACGCTGACTAGTATGGCTGAATGCCTGCGGTGGGTGACTCGCAGTTCCAGGGGAGCGGGTTCGGCGAAGGCGAAGGCGAAGCGCAGACCAAGACCTGGAAGTCCCGGCTGAAACGCCTCGAGAAGGTCTTCAACGAGCGCACCGGATCGCCAAAGGCCCGCCAGTGGCTGCTCGTGTTCGCCCTCGTCCTGTTCGTCGGCATCAGCGTCGGGTCGTTCCTAGGGCTGCCCGACGGCGTGCATTTTCGCTGGTGGGCGCTGCCGCTGCTGGCGTTGGTCACCACGCCGCTCACCGTCGCGGCCAACTCCACCGAGTTCCGCGTCATGGGCGCGATCAACGGGCATTCGATCCGCTGGCTGGCCGCAGCCCGCCTAACGGTGATCGCAGGTGCCGCCAACCTGCTGCCGCTGCCGGGCGGCATCGTCATCCGCACCCAGGCGCTACGCAAGGCCGGCAGCAGCTACCGTCACGCACTCGCCGCCAACGCCGCCGCGGGCCTCGCCTGGATCGCAATGGGCTGCCTGGTCATCGCCGCGCTGTTCGTCGCTGCGCCGCGCACCCGACTCGCCGCAGTGCTGCTCGCTGCCGCCGGCGTCGGTGCCCTCGTCGCCGTCCGCGCCATCCTGCGCCGGATCGATCACAGCACCGCGACCCGCTTCCTTGTCCAGCTGATCCTGATCGAGGCGGCCACGGTCGTTGTCAGCGGCGCACGCATCTTCCTTGCATTTCGGCTGATCGGCCTGACCGCCTCGGCTGCTCAGTCCGTCGCGCTCACGGCATCGCAGATCATCGCGGCCGCGGTGGGTGTCTTCCCGGCCGGGCTGGGACTGCGTGAATTGCTCGCTGGCGGGATCGGCTCGGCCGTCGACCTTCCGCTGAGCGCGTCGGTGGCAGCGACCGCATCCGACCGCATCACCGGGCAACTCGGGCTCGCGGTCCTCGCTGGCCTGCTGCTGCTTTCATTTCGGCGCGGGGGCATCCCGCCGGAGGACGAGGAGGCCGCGGAACTGCCGGTGCCGACCGCGCACCTGCCCTAGGAGGTCACGACGACTGGCCGGGTGTTGTCGATGACCGGCGGGGGCGCGAGCGGGGCGGTGAGACGCGCGGACAACCAAGCGAAGGCGACGGGTTCCTCAGCACGCCACACCTCAAAGTTGTGCCCGCCATGTCGCAGTGACACCAACGTCACTGACAACGGTGGCCGCGCTGCAGCGGCCATTGCGTGGGCGTCGTCGTAGGTATCCCGGTCCTGTGCGCTGGACATGAGCAGCAACGCGATATCGGGCGGCGGCAGGTGGGTAGCCCGCCAAATCGGCGTGTTTTGTTCTCGCAGCGTGGCGTCGTGACCGAATAGCTCACCGGTCTGGGGGTCGTGGGCCGGACGCACGTATCCGGCGATCGACACGGCGGCAGAAAACAGGTTGGGGTGGCGCATCGCGAGGTTGGTCGCGCAGAAGCCACCGCTCGAGTAGCCCATGATCGCCCATGACCCCGGCTGAGTGCCCGCGCGGTAGGCACGTGTGATCACGTCGCGCACATCGGCGGTCAGATACGTTTCGACGTCGGGGCCGCCTACGACATGCACGCACTGGGTGTCTCGCCCGCCCGCCACGTCCTGGCTAGGCATCACCGCGATGAAGGGCAACGATCGACCGGCTGCGATCTCCCCGTCGAGCGCGTGCGCGACTTGCAGTGAGTCGGTCCAGGTTTTCGGGGTGCCGGGGGAACCGGCAACCAACTCGACGACCGGGAAGGTGCGGTGCTCGTATCCGGGCAGGCCGTACTGGACCGGGAGGTACACCAGGCCAGAGAAATCGCCGACTCCGCTACGCGTGCCGGGAATCGTGATTCGCACGACAACCCCGTGTCCCCGCGCGCGGGCACGCGCCAGCTCGCCGCGCAGGGCTTGGTCCTGGCTGCCGGGAGCCGCGACGGTGTGATGCACGGTGTGCCGCTCACCGAGCAGCTCCAGCCAGGAGGTGTAGAAGTTCCCGGCGTCGTTGATCAAGACGGCAGCCAGGATCACCGCGGACACCTGCGAGCCGAGTACGAGCGCGCCGCGCGACGTCCAACGCCCCCACCTCGCCGATCGCGTCGACGCGCGCCCGACCCGATTCCACCAGGCCATCGCACCGATTGGCACCGCGACGGCGAGCAGGATCGCGAGCAGCAGCGTGATTCGACCGGTTAGCGCCACCGTGTTTGTTGCTCCCCTGGCCGTCAATCTCGTCGTGTAGCGACTAGAACTACCCCGCGACCCACAATAATCATCCGGGTTGCGAGGTGCTCTGGGTCTCTCAGGGACCCCATTCCATGTGGAGATGGAGCCATACCATGTCCGCGCAGATAGTCGCCCGAGCAGCGGGCAGGCGCGGTGCGGTGGTCGCAGGACCACGTCTCCGGTCAATACACCTAGGCCGCCCACCGGGCCGATAGGCTTATCGACCGACGAAGTCGCCCACCGTCTGCATGACACCGGGTACGAAAGGGGACTTGCATGGCGCCCTCCGGGCTGGCACAGGTCAAGTCCGCGGCCGAGCGACGGGTCGGCGGGCTCATCTTCGGCAGTCGCGACTGGCTGGCCAAGCGGATCGCCGAGGTCGCGCCATCGCTGGCCAACGGACGGGTGCTCGAGATCGGCAGCGGCCGCCACGACTACGGCGCGGACGCGTACTCGCTCAAGCAGCAGTTCCCCGCGACGTGTGACTTCGTGCAGTCCGACTTCAATGCCGAGTTCGGGCACCTCGTCGTCGACGTGACGACGATGGACTTCGATGCCGAGTTCGACGCGATCTTGTGCATGTCGGTGCTCGAGCACGTCGACCGGTTCTGGGACGCAATCCCCCGGATGCAGCGCGCCCTCAAACCCGGCGGCCGGCTGATCCTGTCGGTGCCGATGAGTTTCCCGTACCACGACGAGCCGGCCGACTACTACCGCTTCACCACGCACGGCGTGCGGTACCTGTTGCGCGACTTCACCGACGTGCAGATCCGCTACCGCGGCCCGCGCCGGTTGCCGTTCACCGTGTTCGCCGTCGCCACCAAGTGACCGACCGACTATCCGACCCGACTCCCGAGGGTGATTTGACGCTATGACGACCGACAACGCCGGACCGGCCCGCGAGCTCGAGCCCGACGGCGGCTGGCGCCAGCACATGCACTTCGACGTCCAGAGCCGCCGTAACAAGGCGCGCAAGATCATCACCCTGATCGACGGCGAGCGCCCGCTGGCCGGGTCCACCATCCTCGAGATCGGCACCGGCACGGGAGTCATCTCGGCCGAACTGGCGCGTGCCGCTGGAAGTGCCGGGACCACGGTCAGCATCGACACCATGGACACCCGGATCGACAAGCAGGGCTACGAGTTCACGCTGACCTCGGGTGTCACCCTGCCCTTCGACGACGCGAGCTTCGACGTCGTGGTGTCCAACCACGTCGTCGAGCACGTCGGCGATCGCGCCGCCCAGCAGGTGCACCTGGACGAGATCCACCGCATCCTGCGCCCGGGCGGGATCGGTTACCTCGCGACGCCGACGCGGTGGGCGTTGATCGAGCCGCACTTCAAGGTGCCCATGCTGTCGTGGCCGCCCCGCACGATGCGCGACCGCTACGTCCGGCTCACCGGCAAGGGCAAGGTCTACAACGTCGACCCGTTCGGCCCGCGCGAGATCAGAGCGGCGCTCGACCGCGCCGGTCTGCGCTGGGAGGACAAGACCCTCGACGCACTCGACGAGCTGGTGCGCGTGGAGAACCCGACGCGGGCGGCGAAGGTGCTGGCGGCGTCGCCGGAGTGGGTGCGGCGCGCCGCGCGTCCCGCGATGCCAACGATGATCTATGTGGTGCGCCGCAAGGGGTGAGCGGATCTCCGCGCCGCAGCCCGCGCACTGAGCCGTGTCCACGCCTCGGCCTGCGCTCCGCTCAGCTTGGTCGATGACCTATCACACCCGGGCTGGGGCGGCCGCTCAGGCGTGACGACCGGCAATTGTCAGCTTGTCGCCGATCTGGACGACGACCGAGTGGCCGCGCCGACGCCCGCCAAGGCGACGTCGGCGAGAATGAGCAGAATCCGCGAGGCCAGCGCGGCCGCGAGCGCGTCGGCAGCACCGATCGTGCCGGCGAGCACCGCCACCAGGACGGCGTCGCGGATCCCCGCGCCCGCCGGTGCCGGAATGACGGCGATCCCGACGGCAACCGCAAACGCGGTTCCTCCGATCGCGGCCGCGAGTCCCGCCGCACCGTGTGCTCCGAGGGCATGGATGATCACATACAGGTGCAGCCCGAGCAGCAGCCAACTGAGCACGCTCCACAGCACGGCCACGCCCACGCTACGGCCGCTCAGGCGCTCATTGAGCGGCTCGCGCTTGACGAGTCGAAACACACGGTCGATCAGTGCCGGTAGCGCGCGGGGATGGATGCAGGCCGCCAGCGGGGGCAGCAGCAGGAACGTCCACCAGAATCGCTGCAGCGCGTCCGGGCTGGAAAACGGCAGCAGGACGGCCGCGAGGACGAGCGCGACGATCAGGTTGAGGGCGAGTGTGATCACGTTCGCCGCCAGCATCGTGCGGCGCGCGATGCCGTTGCGGCGGCCGAACTCCATCTGCGATACCACCGGCCACACCGAGCCGGGCAGGTACTTGCCCAACTGGCTTACGAAGAACATCCCACAGGACGCCCGAAACTCGGTCGGTGCGCCAAGGCCGCAAAGGACCGCGCGCCACAGCAACGCGATGAAGAACGTCCCCCCGACGCCTAGTGCGAAGGACAGCACCACGATCGGCCAGCCGAGCTGCCGAATCGAATCCGCAAGTTGGTGCCGCCCGCGCACCACAAGAACAACCGCGGCGACCAGTGCGATTATCCCGACAGCAATCGGCAGAACCTTGCCGACGGTCGCCCGTATCACCGACCTTCGCCGCGTCCGGACCCGGTTCGCGAGGGCCTCTCGCTTCGCAACCGATCGAGGATCGCGACATACCGGTCGCCGACACTCTGCACCGAGTAGGCGTCGGCACGCTCATATGCTCCATGGCCCAGCCGTTGCCCCTCGCGATCGTCGGACAGGATCGACGTGATCGCACTCGCCAGAGCCTGCGCATCACCTGATGCAACCACCCGGCCGGACCGCCCGTCCTCGACGGCCTCGGCAAGGCCGGGCAGAGCCGAGGCGATCACCGGCCGTCCCGCTGCCATGGCCTCCAGTAGCGACACCGGCAGTCCGTCCTGGTCACCGCTCGCGGCCAGCACCGATGGAAAGACCACGACCGATGCCGCTGCGTACTCCCGGGCCAGTTCGGCACGGTGCAATGAGCCGACGAACGTGACCGGCAATCCGTCGGCGAGATCGCGCAGGTGGTTGCCGAGCGGGCCATCACCGACGATGCGCAACTCGTAGCCCTCGGCAGGCAGGAGGTGCAGCGCGGCGAGCAACACCGCAACGCCCTTCTTCTCGACGAGCCGCCCGACGAACAGGATGCGGCCCGGTACCGGTGCGACGCCCGACGCCAGCTCGCGGATGCCGTCGACATCTGCTCCCATCGGCAGGACGTCCACGCGGTCGGCCCGCGCGCCGAGTTGGATCAGACGCTGACGCATGTCCTCGTTCATCGTCGTGACGGCTGCCGCCCGACGAAGGACGGCGGCGATCAGCCGCCTGCTCACCGGACCGCGAAGTCCGTAGACATCGCCGCCCAGCGTCGTCACGAGCATCGGGCGACCGCGTCTGGACACGAGCGCTGCGACGCCCTGCGGGACGATCCAGTGGACGTGCAGCACGTCCGGCTCAAACTCGCGCACCAGGCGCCGCACGGCCAGGACCTCCGCCAAAAAGAACGGTATGACCTGCAGCCAACGGCTCTTGCGGGCGCGCAGGTTCTCCAGGATCGCGCCGTCGGCCAGATCCTCCCACCGCCGCGGGAAGTAGCGGAAACGCCGGACCGTCAAGCCGTGGGTCTGCTCCTGAGCCGGACCACCCGAGACCGACGGGACCAACACCGTAGTGTCGTAATGCATCGACTCATAGGCGGCTAGATCACGTACGAACGCCGGCGCGGAGTCCTGCGCCGAAGCCGGGAATGTCGACGCGAGAACCAGCAGGCGGGGTCGGCCGGACACCACGGTCACCGGATCGCCGGAAGGGAGCATGTGATGGCTGGAACCGGTGCCCGGACGGCCGTCATCGGAGCCAGCGGCTTCATCGGTGCCGCGCTCACCCGCGAGCTGCACAGACGGCAGGTAGCGACGTCCTGCTTCACCCGCGCGACTCCATTCGTAGACGACTCTGGCCACCTGCACCGAGATGTGCTCGGTGCAGACACAATATTCTGGCTCGCGGGCAGCACTCGACCCGCCACGGTCACCGACGCCACCCACGGGTCAGCCACAGCCGACCATAGAGAGTTGGTGAAGTTGCTGAGAGGCCTGGGTGACGGCGGCGCGGGCGGCAGGCGACGAGTTGTCGCCGTAAGCTCAGGCGGCACCGTCTACGACTCGAACTCGCCGAGCCCACACCGGGAAGACGCCCCGCTGGCTCCGCCGAACGAATACGGCAAGACGATGCGCGCGCTCGAGTCCTTGCTCACCACGGGCAGCTCCGACTACGCCATCCTGCGCGTTTCCAGTGCCTACGGACCCGGTCAGCGCGCCCGGCTCGGCCAAGGTGTGCTCGCGTACTGGCTGGAGGCGGCCGAATCTGGCCGACCGATCCACATCCTCGGCCGCGACGACGTTGCCCGAGACTACGTCTACATCGACGACGTCACAGCGGCGCTCGTAAGCGTTCACCAGGCGGACCGGCCACCGGCTGTGGTCAACATCGGGTCGGGTGTCCCCACGACGCTGCGCGAACTGGTCGACGTTGTCAAGGCCACCATCGCACCCCGACGAGCAGAGGTGACACGGGGCCCGGCCCGTAGCTTCGACGCGCCGAGCAGCTGGCTGGACATCTCGCTTGCCGCCGCAGCCCTCGACTGGAAGCCTCGTTACGATCTTCGCGCTGGCCTCCGGCGTACGTGGCAGCAACGGCATCCCACCTGACTTCACGGAGGCGAGCGAAGCAAATGACGCACGGAAGGATTCGTCACCGGCAGGGCCCGGTGCGGGTGGTCGATGATGTGCCGTACCCCAACCGCGACACCACCCTGTCACTGCTTCCTGGAGCCGTGGTCGGACGCTGGCTGGCATCTCGATCGGCGGACGTCGGTGGCACCCTGCTCGACCTGGGCGCCGGAAATCAGCCGTTCCGGCCGTGGTACGCACATAAGGCGCAGCGAGTCGTCGCCGTGGACGCCGCACCGCTCCCCGGCCTTAGCGTCGTCAGTCTCGCCGCGCCGCTGCCCTTTCGCGACGCTAGCTTCGACTCGATTCTCTGCACTTCCGTACTCGAACACGTCGAAAACGCGGAACACGCTGTTGCAGAGATGGCGAGGGTGCTTCGGCCGGGTGGGCGGCTGTTGATCACGGTGCCATTCCTCTACCCGGAGCACGAGGCGCCGTACGATTTCTGGCGCACCACACACCATGGCTTGAGGTCGGTTCTCGAGCGGCACGGACTCGTCGTCGACGACCTGTCGGCCCAGGGTGGACCATTCCTGCTGCTGGCCCACTACGTTATCCTTGCTCTCGTCCAGGCGATCGGACTGGTCGCCGGCAAGCTGGGCGCACGCGGCGGCGCACTCGACAACAGGTTGCTGCAGGCGTTGATCGCCGCGCCCCAGGAGGCGATGCGAACGAGGGTCAGCTACGACCTGTCACCGATGGCGCGAATCGCCAGCCTCGGCTATCTGGCGGCTGCCCACAAGCCAGCGGCCGACTGAGTCCGGGGTCTCGAGACCGCCGCGTCACCCGGTCCGGACGAGGCGGGGGGCTGCGGTCGTCGACGGTCCGGCAGGGCGCCGGGTGCCGGGCGTCCCGACCCAGATGAACGTCGGGATGATGGGTCCGAGCGATCGCCAAAGCAGGGGCGGCGCCGAACTCAGCCGCGTCGGAACCATGTCGTCGGCGCCGAACAGCCGCGACTGGCTCAGCACCGTGTAGGTGTAGTCCCAGACATTGAGGCCGCGACACATGCGCTTGAGGCCGTGGCGGGTTCGAAACGATTCGTAGTAGTGGGAACCGCGCTTCGCCACGCGCATGTAGCGGTCTGCGGCGCGCCTGGGTAGCCAGGACAGGAACGGCAGCTTGTAGTGCGGCTCGATCACTCCCATCCGATTGCCGAGTCCGAGGTACACCACACCATCGGGCCGCAGCACCCGCCGGATGTCGGCCATCACTGCGTCCGCGTCGACGACGTGCTCGTATATGTGGTTGAAGACCACGATATCGAATGATTGCGCCGGTGCCGGGATCGCCTCCCCACCCGCGCACACGAACTTGATCTTGTCGCCGAACCGAGCCCGCGCTCGTGCCAACCCCGGCTCGTCGATATCCAGACCGGTGACGTCTGCGCCGACTTCGTGCAACTCGTCGGCGATGAACCCCGTCGAGCACCCGATGTCAAGCGCGGTGAGTCCCGTCAGGTCGTCGCGGCCGAGGAAATGCCGCAGGACACCCAGGATTTTGGCTGCCTTCTTGCGCCGCGCGTCCTCGTTGAGCATCTCGGACTGCAAGTCCGAGTACGCAAGCTGCCTGCGCTTCCCGGCGTTGCCACCGTCCACGTCATCCGCGTTCTCGGTCACGACACATCCATCTCATTAGTCGACTGGTAAGCCCCGTCCATGGCACTGCCCATAGTCGCGTGCATCTGGACTAACTGTTCCGCGTGGCGCTCGACTTCTGTGAGGAACTCGCCCTTGCCGAAGCGCATCTTCTTCGTGTGTTCGAGGGTGTCCTCGATGAGGATGCGGTTGGTGCGGATCAGGTCGGAGATGATGCCGATGATCACGCTGAGAAAAGCCATGATCAACAGGATTGCGCCGAGCAGCAGGGACTGCAGGTGCGAGCCCGGGTGCTTCGACACGATCTCCAGGACGGTGAAGCGAACGAACGGGATCAGGCCTAGCACGCCGAACAGCGCCGCGAAGAACGTGAAGATGACGTAGGGCTTGTACATGATGTAGGCGCGGATGATCGCGCCTGCCGACATGCGTACGTGCTGGCCCACCGACTTGAACAGCCGCGACTCGCGGGTCTTCTCGTTGGTGACGATCGGGATGCTGGCGATCTTCAGCTTCTTGTTGCCCGCCTGGATGATCGTCTCCATGCAGTAGCTGAACCGGGTGATGGTGTTCAGCACCATCAGGCTGCCGCGCGAGTACGCGCGAAAACCGCTGGCTGCGTCGGGCAGGTCGGTGCCGGCCGCCAGGTTCACGATCTTGCTACCGAACTTCTGCAGCGCAACCTTCACGCCGGAGAAGTGCTCGACAAGGTGCACCTGGCGGTCGGCGATGACGATGTCGGCGTTGCCGGCGAGGATCGGCTGCACCAGGTCGGCGATGCGCTCCTGCGGGTACTGGTTGTCGCCGTCG
>DAITQD010000037.1:0-19930 GCA_036833255.1 Jatrophihabitantaceae bacterium | reverse complement strand
CTGACGACAATCCACAACCCCGCGCGCTGTCCACAGATCGGGTTTGGACCTGTCGTCGGCCACGGGCGATTCCTAGCGTGGGGCGGGTGCGAGACGGGAGGACGCCAGGCGGGGGCGAACGGGCGCGGATAGCGGGCCGGGTGCGGGCGATACTGGCCGACGCCCGCGAGAGCGACGACGGTGACTCGAGCGCCGACGGGTCCGACGACGGGCCACCCGTGTTGCCGTGGCTGCCCAGCGACGACTTCGCGGGGCAGGTGCCGTCGGTCGCGCGACCAATGGCGCCCGAGGCGCCCGACGTGCCCGCGGCACGGTCGGTGGGCGCGGCGCACCGCGCTTTGGGCCTGATCGAACGGTTGACGCCCCGGCTGCCCGTGCGGGTCGATCCTGGCCGTCGCGGTGCTATCGCGGTCGGCGTCGCTGTCCTCGTCGCTGCCGTCGTAACGGGCGCCTGGGTGCTCTCCTCGCGCCCGCACGCGCTCGCCGTCACTGGCACGGGAGCCGACCCGGTTGCGGTCGCCTCAGCGCGGTCGGCGGCGTCGTCGGCCGTGTCGCTGACGCCAGATCCGACGCCGGGCCCATCCTCGGCCACGCCGACATCCCCGGCATCCATGCTGGTGGTGGACGTGGCTGGCAAGGTCCGCCACCCCGGCCTGTATCGCCTCCCGTCCGGTTCCCGGGTCGACGACGCGGTACAGGCGGCCGGCGGCGCGCTGCCCGGAGTCGACCTGACGACCCTGAACCTCGCCGCGAAGATCGCCGATGGCCAGCAGATCGCGGTCGGTATGCCAGTCGCTGTCGGATCCGGCGGCCGTACTGGCTCAACGGGCTCCGCCGCGGCGACTGCGCCGCTCGACCTCAACTCCGCCACCCTCGAGCAGTTGGAGACGCTGCCAGGGGTGGGCCCGGTGCTCGGTCAGCACATCCTCGACTGGCGCGCGGGGCACGGCCAGTTCGCCACGATCGACCAGCTGCGCGAGGTATCGGGCATCGGCGACGTGAAGTTTGCCGCGCTGCGTTCGCAGGTGACGGTGTGACCGCGGGTGGCCTACCAGCGCTGGGGCTCGTGAGATCGGGCGGTCTCGATCTGCGGCTCGCGCTCGGGGCAGCTGGCGCGTGGCTGGCTGTGCTGATGGCCCTGGGTCACGCGCCGCGCACTGTCCTTCTCGCCGCGGGCGTTGCGTGCGGGCTGGGCATGGCGGCGTTGGCCGCAACGCACCGTGGGATTCGCGGCGCATCGGCCGCGGCTCTGGTCGGGTTCTGCGTCGCACTTGTTCTGATCCCGCTCGCCGGGCGGCTCGCGCACAGCCGGGCCTCCCCACTCGTTCAGCTGGCCAAGCAGCGCACGCCCGTCACTGCGGTACTGACCGTAACGGCCGATCCGCGGCCGCTCGCCGCGAAGGGCGTCGCCGGTTCGCCGCGCGCGGCCGTCGAGACCTCGGCGGATTCGGTCACGGTGGCCGGCCGTCGGGTCCGGGTCGGCGGCGACGTGCTGGTGCTGGCGCCCGCGCGGCAGTGGCGCGACGTGCTGCCGGGCCAGCGGGTACGCCTCGATGGCGCGCTGCTCCCGCCGCTGGACAAGGGCTCGATGTCGGTCACCCTGTTCGCCCAAACCGGTCCCATCCGGATCGGGTCGCCGCCCTGGTGGCAGCGCGCTGCAGGCGCCGTCCGCTCGTCGCTGCGCCGCGCTGCGTCGGGGCTCCCGGCCGATGCGCGCGGGCTGTTGCCGGGCCTCGTCGACGGCGACACCGCCAACCTCGATCCGGTGTTGGCGGAGCATTTCCGCCTCGCCGGTTTGACGCACCTCGTCGCTGTAAGCGGCACCAATTGCTCAATCCTGATCGGTTCGGCGCTCCTCGTGCTGCGGCGATTCGGCGTGCGGCCGTGGATCTGTGGCGCGGTGGGAGCGTTCGTGCTGGTGGTGTTCGTCGCCGTCGCGCGGCCGTCGCCAAGCGTGCTGCGTGCGGCCCTGATGGCGGCGATCGCGCTGGCGGCACTGGCGAGCGGGCGGCCCCGCCAGGCGCTGCCCTCGCTGTCGGCCGCGCTGCTGGCGCTGCTGGTCTGGGATCCCGAACTCGCGGGCGATGCAGGGTTCGCCATGTCGGTGCTGGCCACCGGCGCGCTTCTCCTGATCGCTCCGCAGTGGGCCGACTCGTTACGGCGCAGGCGAGTCCCCGCCGGCATCGCCGAGTCGGTGGCCGTCGCCGCCGCTGCGCACCTGGTCACCGCGCCGGTCATCGCGGCGATCTCCGGTCGCGTCAGCCTGGTCGCCATTCCGGCGAACGTGCTCGCCGAGCCCGTCGTGGCGATCGCGACCATCCTCGGTTTCGCGGCCGCTGTCATGTCGCCGCTGTGGCTGGGCCCGGCCGCGCTGCTCGCCGGGCTCGCCGGCTGGCCATGCCGATGGCTGGCGTGGGACGCGAACTTCTTTGGCGGTCTGCACGGCGCGATCGTGCCGTGGCCCGGCGGCGTCGGGGGCGGCCTGGCGCTGGCGACGCTCGCCGCCGGGCTGCTCGTCGTGGCCCTGCGCGCGGGTCCGCGACGTGCGCTGGCTGCCGCCGCAGTCACGGCCGTGGTCGTGCTGATCCCAGTCCGCTCGATCACGTCGGGATGGCCCGCGCCGAACTGGATCTTCGTGGCATGCGACGTCGGGCAAGGCGATGCGCTCGTGCTGGCTGCTGGGCCGCACGCCGCCGTCGAGATCGACGCTGGGCCCGACCCGGTGGCGGTCGACCGGTGCCTGCACGACCTCGCAGTCACCGACATCCCATTGCTGATCTTCAGCCACTATCACCTCGACCATGTCGGCGGCATCTCCGGGGTCTTCCACGGACGCCACGTCGGCCGGGTGCTCACCGGACCGCTCGCCGACCCGCCCTCGGGCGTGCAGCTCGTGCAGGCCGCGCTCCTCGCGCACGGACTGCAGACCACGACTCCGGCGGTGGGGCAGAGCTTCGACGTCGGACGCATCCATCTCGAGGTCCTCGCGCCGGCAGTCGCGTTCCACAACACCCGCTCGGACCCGAACAACTCGTCGCTGGTCCTGCGGGCGACGATCGACGGCAAGCGCATCATGCTCGCGGGCGACGTCGAGGTCGAGGCGCAGCAGTCGCTCCTGGCCTCCGGGGCCGACCTGCGGGCCGACGTCCTGAAGGTGCCGCACCACGGCTCGGCGTACTCCGATCCCGCCTTCCTCGCCGCGGTCCAGGCCCAGGTCGCGGTGATCAGCGTCGGGCTGCACAACGACTACGGACACCCGTCGCCGCTGCTGCTCACCGAGATGGCCCGGCTCGGCGTGCCCGTCCGGCGTACCGACCGCGACGGCGACGTCGCGGTGATCGACGACAACGGATCGATCTCGACGGTGGTGCGCGGCGCCAGGGCGAGCACCGTGGGGCTCCGCGTGCTGCAGCCGCGCGCATCGGGGCCGACTTCTCGGCTGTCGTCGGCGCAAGGGCGACTGGCGGCGGCGGTGTCCGGCGGCAATGCCAGGATGGGGCCATGCCCGCTCGCGCCGTCAGCCTCGACGATCTGCCCGCTGAGTTGCCGGGTCTCGTCCTGCTCGTCGGCGACGAGGAACTGCTCGTCGGCCGAGCCATCAGCGCGCTCTCCGCCGCGGCTCGCCGCCAGGATCCGACGGTGGTCGAATCCGAGTGCGCGGGAGCTGATATCGACGGGCCCGAGCTGCACGAACTGGTCGGGCCGTCGCTGTTCGGCGATGCGCGGCTGGTCGTGATCCGGTCGGCCCAGGACGTCAGGGTGGCAGCGTTTGCGATCTTGCGCCCCTATGTCGAGAGGTCCACCGAGGGCACCACGATCGTCTTGCACCACGTCGGAGGGGCGAAGGGCAAGGCGCTGCTCGACGCCGCACGCAAGGCCGGTGCCCTCGAGATCGGCTGCGCGAAGCTCACCCGAGTCGACGACCGCATCGCCTTCGTGCGGGCCGAGGTCCGCCGCGCGGGCGGGACGATCGCGCCCGACGGGGTAGCCGCGCTCGTCGACGCCGTCGGCAGCGATCTGCGCGAACTCGCGGCAGTCTCCGGCCAGCTGGTCAGCGACTCGGGCGGCCATATCGACGTCGACCTGGTGCGCGCATATCACCGTGGCCGCGCCGAGGTCACCGGCTACGCCGTCTCGGACCTTGCCGTCGTGGGTAATGCCGGCGGCGCTCTCGAGGCGCTGCGCTTCGCCCTGTCAGTCGGCGTGGCGCAGGTGGTGATCGCCGATGCGCTCGCCGACGGGATTCGCACGATCGCGCGGGTGGCGACTGCGGGTCGGGGTGACCCGTACGTGCTCGCGCCCAAGCTCGGCATGCCGCCGTGGAAGGTGAAGCGTGCCCAGGCGCAGGCGCGCGGCTGGAGTGAGCCTGGGGTGCGCCGCGCGCTGGGCGTGGTCGCGACACTGAATGCCGACGTCAAAGGTGTCGCCGCGGACGCGTCCTACGCTCTCGAGCGGGCGGTGCGTCAACTCGCGGAGGCTCGCGCGCTGCGCTGACCTCCGCGCTGTAGTCGCCTGGGCTAGGACGACGGAGCGGCGCTCAGAGCGTGTTGACGCGCTGGGCCATAGCCGACTTCTTGTTGGCGGCCTGATTCGCGTGGATGACACCCTTGCTGGCGGCCTTGTCGAGCTGGCGAGATGCAGCCGTCAGCGCGGCAAGCGTCGCCTCGCGGTCGCCCGACTCGGCGGTCGTGCGGAAGTTGCGGACCGCCGTCTTGAGTGACGACTTCACGCCCTTGTTGCGCTGGCGGGCCGCCTCGTTGGTGCGGATGCGCTTGATCTGGGACTTGATGTTTGCCACAAAAAACCCTCGGCGTTCGCACGTAGTTCGGATGGATTGGACGCCCGCCAGACACCGGCAGGCCGGCGGGCAGACAACCCCGCAAGGCTACCAGCGCGCGGCGGGCGCCCCAAATCCCTCCGGCGCCGGATCAGCTCGACGCAGCGCGAACGGTGACGAGTTCGTACTTGGTGTAGAGGTAGGTCCGCACCCCGTCCTCCTGGCTGACGACGTCGGTGACGTCCTGGTCTTCTCCGTCGTCGACCGCGTACATCATCGCGAGCCCGTCGGCGAAATACACCCCCGAGTCGACGGGAGCGATGTCAGAGAGCTGCACGGCCACGTAGCGCCCGCCCAGCGAGGAGACGAGCGTTCGCAGTTCGTCGGTCTTGGCGTCGGCCGCCTTGGTGTAGACGCCCAGGACCTGCTGCCAGTCGTCCTCGCCCGGCGAGGTATTCACGAGGTCGCCGCGGCGTAGCTGGATGGCCGGGATGCGGTATTCACCGGCTGCACGCGTGTCAGTCATGGCCATATCCTTGCCGATCGGGTTGAGGCCGCGCTCATGGGACCATGGGGAGACCGCAAAGAGAGTGAGCCAGTGAGCGCCCAGCTGATCCCCGCAGGCCACACGGATCCTGCCCGGATCCGCAATTTCTGCATCATCGCCCACATCGACCACGGCAAGTCGACGCTTGCCGACCGGATGTTGCAGGCGACCGGAGTCGTCGACGGGCGCCAGATGCGGGCCCAGTACCTCGATCGGATGGACATCGAGCGTGAGCGGGGCATCACGATCAAGGCGCAGAGCATCCGGATGCCATGGCAGTCCCGCGAGACCGGCGTCGAGCACACGCTGCACATGATCGACACGCCCGGCCACGTCGACTTCACCTACGAGGTCAGCCGCTCCCTGGCCGCCTGCGAAGGCGCAGTCCTGCTCGTCGACGCCGCGCAGGGGATCGAGGCGCAGACCCTCGCGAACCTGTACCTGGCGCTCGAGAACGACCTGCAGGTCATCCCGGTGCTGAACAAGATCGACCTGCCGGCGGCCCAGCCCGACCTCTACGCCGCCGAACTCGCGCACATCATCGGCTGCGAGGCCGACGATGTCCTCCGGGTCAGCGCGAAGACGGGGCAGGGCGTCGAGGATCTGCTCGACGTGATCTGCCGTGACATCCCGGCCCCGATCGGGGACGCGGCCGCGCCGCCCCGGGCGATGATCTTCGACTCCGTCTATGACATCTACCGCGGCGTCATCACCTACATCCGGGTCATCGACGGGCACTTCACCCCGCGCGAGCGGATCAAGATGATGTCGACCGGCGCCACCCACGAACTTCTCGAGATCGGCGTGATCTCTCCCGAGCCCGTGCCTACCGAGGGCCTCGGCGTCGGCGAGGTCGGCTATCTGATCACCGGCGTGAAGGACGTCCGCCTGTCCCGCGTCGGCGACACGGTCACCGACTCCGCGAAGCCGGCGAAGGAGTCGCTCGGCGGCTACCGCGACCCGCGGCCGATGGTCTATTCCGGACTGTATCCCCTCGACGGCTCGGACTACCCGCTGCTGCGCGACGCCCTCGACAGGCTGCAGCTCAATGACGCCGCGCTGGTATACGAGCCCGAGACGAGTGCCGCGCTCGGCTTCGGCTTCCGCTGCGGCTACCTGGGGCTGCTGCACCTGGAGATCACCCGCGACCGCCTCGAGCGGGAGTTCGGCCTCGATCTCATCAGCACCGCACCGAACGTCGTCTACCGCGTTCTGGTCGAGGACGGCCCCGAGCACATCGTCACCAACCCGTCCGACTGGCCGACCGGGATGAAGATCGCCGAGACCCGCGAGCCGGTGGTGAAGGCGATGATCATCGCGCCGAGCGAGTACATCGGCGCGATCATGGAGCTGTGCCAGCAGCGGCGCGGCGCGCTCGGCGGTATGGACTATCTCTCCGCGACACGTGTCGAGCTGCGGTACACGCTGCCTCTGGCTGAGATCATCTTCGACTTCTTCGACCAGCTGAAGTCGCGCACTCGCGGCTACGCCAGCCTCGACTACGAACTGTCGGGTGAGCAGCTTTCCGATCTGGTCAAGGTCGACATCCTGCTTCAGGGCGAGACCGTCGACGCGTTCTCGGCGATCGTGCACAAGGACAAGGCCTACGCGTACGGCACGACGATGACGGCCAAGCTGCGCAAGTTGATCCCGCGCCAGCAGTTCGAGGTGCCGATCCAGGCGGCCGTGGGCTCACGGGTGATCGCCCGGGAGAACATCAGCGCGATCCGCAAGGACGTGCTGGCCAAGTGCTATGGCGGTGACATCACCCGCAAACGCAAGCTGCTGGAGAAGCAGAAGGAAGGCAAGAAGCGGATGAAGATGGTCGGCCGCGTCGAGGTGCCGCAGGAGGCGTTCATCGCGGCGCTGTCGACCGGCGATTCGGCCGAGCCCGCCAAGAAGTAGCGCAGGATGAGCCAGGGCCAGACCGGGCTCGTCCTGCGGGTACCCGAGGCCGAGCCAGTGGTCGGACGCTGGCGACGACAGTACGACCCGGTCACCGCGTTCGGCGTCCCAGCGCACATCACGGTGCTGTTCCCGTGGCTGCCGATCGATGAGGTGACCGCGGACGACCGCGCCGCACTCCTCGGTATCTGTGCTGGTGCGGCGCCTCTGCAGATCACGTTCGCCCGACTGGGTCGCTTCCCGCGCACGCTGTGGCTGGAACCGGAGCCCGCCGGGCCGATCACCCACTTGACCGAGGCGGTGTCGCAGCACTGGCCGGCGTACCCGCCGTATGCCGGTGAGTTCGAGGAATCGATTCCGCACCTGACCGTTGCTGACCAGCAGGACCCGGATGCACTCAGGGACGTCGTCTCTGCCCTCGAGTCGGCGTTGCCGTTTCATGCCGCTGTCGACGAGTTGAGTCTGCTGGTCTTGCGCGACGGACGCTGGACCCTGGACTCAGTATTTCGACTCGGGGTCTCACTGGGTCGGGGAGAGTTGTGCTCGGCTGCCGAGTAGAAAGCTCCCGGGTGATCGCCCGAGGCAATTCGGCCGAGCCCGCCAAGAAGTAGTCAGCCGGAACCGCGGCCGAGCGCCGCGTATGTCGGCACGAGGACCGCACCGTTGCTCACGAACTTCGTGGACCTCTGGGCCATCCGGTGCCGCGCCTCCTCTTGCCGGTCAGCGTCCATCCCGGCCACGAGTGCGCCGAACGGTGTGCCCATGACGGCATCGACCAGGTGGTCGACGCTCGGCCAGCGGGTGACCAGCTCGACCTCGTGGGACTCGACATCGGTGAACCCGGCGGCGCGCAGCAGATCGGCCAGTTCGTCGACGCCCATCACGAAGGTGGATATGTCCCACGCGCCGGGGAACGGTTCCGCGACGCCGAGGTCACGCAGCGTCTCGTTCCACTGCGCAAATGGCTGCACCTCGCGGTCCGGCGTCCAGACTGCGATGCCGGCGACGCCGCCGGGACGCAGGACGCGACGCATCTCGCGGGCCGCGCCGGGCCGGTCGGGGAAGAACGGCATGCCTTGCTGGCACAACACGACGTCGAACTCGCCGTCGGCGCGGCCCAGCTCGGTCGCCGATGCGACCGCGGTCTCGATCGGCGCCGCCGCAGGCTCCGCCGGATGGCTCGCGCAGAACTCGATCATCGCGGGGCTGATGTCGGTGGCGACGACGCGCCCTTCGGCGCCGGTGCGGCGTGCAGCGGCGCGGGCGACCACACCGGTGCCTGATGCGACGTCGAGAACGGCAGCGCCGGGGGCTAGCGCGACCGCGTCGAGCAGGACCTCGGCCCACGGCTCGAACAGGTACGGCGCGATCAGGCGCTCGTAGTCGGCGGGAAGCGAACCCGCGGTGAAGGCGCCGGCGCGCGTCGATCCATCTGTCATGAGGGCAGGATAGGGGGCTTCGCGGCTCAGATCTCTCAGATCTCGAGGACGATCTTGCCAACCAGGTCACCCGAGGCCATCGCGCTGAGTCCGTCGGCGGCGGCTTCGAGGGGGAGCACTCGGTCGATGTGCGGGCGCACGCCCGTCGCCTGCAGGAACGCGATCAGGTCGCCGAGCTCGGCCTTGGTACCCATCGTCGAGCCGACGACCTGCAACTGCAGGAAGAAGATGCGAGTCAGTTCCGCCGGCGGGTTGGGCCCGGACGTCGCGCCGGAGATCACGATGCGCCCGCCCGGCTTGAGCGACTTCACCGAGTGCGCCCAGGTCGCCTCTCCGACGGTCTCCATGACGGCGTCGACGCGCTCGGGCAGCCGGGCACCGGACGCGAACGCCGCGTGCGCGCCGAGTTCGATCGCCTTGGTCTGCTTGGCCTCCGTGCGCGCAGTGGCGTAGACGCGCAGGCCGGCCGCGCGCGCCATCGAGATGCAGGCGGTGGCTACGCCGCCACTTGCACCTTGTACGAGCACCGTCTGGCCGGGACGCAGCTCGGAGTGCACGAACAGCATCCGATACGCCGTCAGCCAGGCCGTCGACAGGCACGCGGCTTCGACGAAGGACAGCTCCGCGGGCTTGGGGACGACGTTGTGCGCGGGCACGATCACGTACTCGGCCTGCGAGCCCTGGTGCTTCTCGGACAGCAGGGAGCGACCCGGGTCGAGCGTCTCGTCGCCGCTCCAGCCGGCTGCGTTGATCACCGCATGGACGACGACCTCGGCACCGGTCGACTCATCGATCCCGGCGGCGTCGCAGCCGAGGATCATCGGCAGCTGCTCGGCCTTGATGCCGACGCCGCGCAGCGTCCACAGGTCGTGGTGGTTCAGGCTCGCGGCCTTGACGGCGACTCGCGTCCAGCCGTCCGGTGCGCTCGGTTCGGGGCGGTCGCCGACGACCAGGCCGGCCAACGGGTCGTCGGGATCGATGGACTCGGCGTAGACGGCGCGCATACCGCCGACCCTACCGACCGCCTTTGACCCCGGCAGCGTCGCGATTGCGGCCGCGCAGCGACGATGGCGGGGTCAAAGCGGGGTTCAGGCGGTGAGTTCGGCCGGCGCGGCGGCGAGGCCGGCCTGGATTGCCGCCACCAAGTCACGTGCCGACGCCGCCGTCAGCTCGATCGCGACCCGCGCAGACGGGCCTCGGGACGGATCGGTGAGGTCGATGTTGAGGGTGTGTTCGGCCATCGCGTGCACCGGGTGGTCGAAGTAGACGGTGGCGTGAGTGACGTGGAACCAGGCACCGTTCGCGCCCTTCGCGCTGCCGTCGATCACCGTGCGCTCAGTTGTATACGTGCACATGCTCAGCTCCCCAGCTTCGCGGCGTAGAAGGCGGCGATCTTCTCCCAGCCGTCGTTTGCGGCCGCTACGCGGTAGGACGGCCGGTCGACGGCGAAGAACGCGTGCCCGGCGTCCTGGTAGCTGTGGAAGTCGAATTCCTTGCCGTTCGCCGTCAGAATCTGCTCCAGCTCCACGACCTGCTCCGGCGACGGGTGAGAGTCCTCGCCGCCGAACAGGCCGAGCAACGGCGCCCGCAGCGACGGCAGCACGTCGACGAGATTGGTGACCTGCAGCGGGAAGCCGTCCGGCGGCGTGCCGGTCACGAACGCCCCGTAGCAGTCGACGGCCGCGTCCAGGTCGAGATGACACGCGGCGAGCACCGACTGCCGTCCGCCCGAGCAGTAGCCGATGACACCGACCTTGCCGTTCGACGTGGGCAGCCCGCGCAGGTGGGTGGCCGCGCCGCCGACGTCGCCGACGAGCCGCTCGTCCGGGACGCCGCCGTTCGCCCGTGCCGTGGCGGCCGCATCGTCCGGCTCGGCACCCGGTGCCTCGCGCCAGTACAGGTTCGGGCAGATCGCGTCGTAGCCCATCTCCGCGAAGCGCCGGGTGATCTCCTTCGTGGCGCGGTCGTAGCCGGGCATGTGGTGGATGACGACGACGCCGCCCCGTGGCCGCTCGCCGTCGGGTCGGGCGAGGTAGGCCTCGATCTCGTCGCCGCGGTGGCCGGTGATCCTGATGGTGTGCGTGGTGAGGGAATCGCTCATGTCCTTGATCGAAGCACGGCCGGCCTGAGCATCTCCTAGAGTCACGGCGTGCCCCGTGTCCGCCGCCCGCTACTCGCGCTGATCGCGCTGGTGGTGGCCCTCGCGGTCGGCTACGGCATCAAGGCGGCCCGCTCGGCCGATTCGTCGCCGAGGTCACCCGCCGTGCAGACGTCGCAGGTGGCGCCGCGGCGCGCGCCGGATCATCACCGGCACGGGCGGCGAGTTCTACTACCCGGCCAACCACTACGACTCGTTCGTGCGTGTGGACGTGAGCCGATGACCGGGAAGCAGGACGCGATCCGCGCGATCTACGCCCAGGTGGCCGCACCGCAGTGGGCCGCGCCGAACCTCGACGGGCTGGCCGATGTGCTGCGCGACCTGTCCTGGCTGCCCGAGGGTCTCGTGCCGATCACCCTGCCCGACCTGCGCGGGCTGTCCGCCGACGACCGCGCGGTCTTGCTGCGCGTCGTGGCCGGCGCCGTGAACGAGTCGCTCGACTCGCCGCGCCCGGTAAATGTGCACCATGGTGACCACTGAGGCGACCCGTTTTCTCCTTGATCATCTAGGAATTGTGGCTGCATAGCGACCACAAGTCTTAGATGATCAAGCCGATCGGCCAGCCGGGTTGCCCGACAGCGGGGCGGTCATGCCGCACACTTGATCTCGTGCCCTCCGCCCTGCCCCGCGGCGACCCCGCGCCACCGGACGGGCGCCTGCCTCGCGCCAACCTCGAGGCTGCCCGAGATAAGCCGTTCGGTGTCTACGTCCACGTCCCGTTCTGCCAGACGCGCTGCGGCTACTGCGATTTCAACACCTACACCGCCGCCGAACTCGGACCGGGCGTCAGCCGCGGGTCCTACGCCGACACGGTCCTGCACGAGATTCGACTGGCGAACGACGTCCTGGGCGACGGCGACGCACTGGGCGTCCGGATTCCGCCCGCGTCGACGGTCTTCTTCGGCGGCGGCACCCCCACGCTGCTCCCGGCCGAGCATCTGGGCCTGATCATCCGCGAGATCCGCGAGCAGTTCGGGCTCGCCGCCGACATCGAGATCACGACCGAGGCGAACCCGGAGACGGTGACGCCGGCGTACTTCGCCAAGCTGCGTGAGGCCGGTTTCACCCGCGTGTCGATCGGCATGCAGTCCGCCGTGCCGCACGTGCTCGAGGTGCTCGATCGCCAGCACCGACCGGGACGCCCCGAAGCCGCGGTCGCCGAAGCGCGCGCCGCCGGCTTCGAGCACGTCAACCTTGACCTGATCTACGGCGCACCGTACGAGACCGACGCCGACTGGCAGGTTTCGCTCGACTCGGCTATCGGCGCGGACCCCGACCACATCAGCGCGTACGCCCTCGTCGTCGAGGAGGGCACCGCCCTGGCCCGTCAGGTCGCCCAGGGCGTCGTGCCCGCGCCGGACGACGACGTGCTCGCCGACCGCTACGTGATGGCCGACGACGCGCTGCAGGCGGCCGGCTTCGACTGGTACGAGGTGTCGAACTGGGCCAGGACGCCAGCCGCCCGGTGTCGCCACAACGAGCTGTATTGGAGCGATGCGTCGTGGTGGGGCGCGGGGCCCGGTGCGCACAGCCATGTCGGCGGGGTGCGCTGGTGGAATGTGAGGCACCCGGTGCGTTATACGGCGCTGCTCGAGGCTGGCCGCAGCCCGGCCGCGGCCCGGGAGACGCTCGACGAGCGGGCCCGTTTCACCGAACGGATCATGCTCGGCGTACGCATGCGGGCCGGGCTGGCGGTGGCGGACCTGCCGCCGGCATCGCAGCGGGCCGTGCCGCAACTGGCCACGTGGGGGTTGATCGAGCACGCTGCGCTCGCCATTGACCAGGTGGTACTCACCCAACGCGGCCGGCTGCTCGCCGACGCGGTCGTGCGCGAACTACTCGCCTGACGGCGGCAGCGACGGGCGCAGCACGTCCAGGTCGAGTACCCGCACGTGCATTGTGGTCCGGTTCTGCAGAGCCGCCCGCAGCGCGCGGTGCAGGCCGTCCTCGAGGTAGATCTCGCCATGCCAGTGCACGGCGTGCGGGAACAGGTCGCCATAGAACGTCGAGTCCTCGTCGAGCAGGTGGTCCAGTGCGAGCTCACGCTTGGTCGCGGTCAGCTCGTCGAGGCGGACGGTGCGCGGCGCGACCGTTGCCCAGTCACGCGCTGAGAAACCGTGGTCGGGGTAGGGACGACCGTCCCGTACCGCCTTGAAGATCACGAGTCGTCCCCCGATTGCGCCACATCACCGAGCTGTTGACCCTAGCGCGGTCCCCGCGCCGCGCCGGGCCGGCTCGCTCTAAGCTGGAGGGCAGCAACGACGAGGGGGGCAGGCCAGCAATGAGCGTCGAGGAGCGCAAGCTCGAGGTGCTGCGCGCCATCGTCGAGGACTTCATTGCGACCAACGAGCCGGTCGGCAGCAAGGCTCTGGCCGATCGGCACAACCTCGGCGTGTCTCCCGCGACGATCCGCAACGACATGGCCTCGCTGGAAGAGGAGGGCCTGATCGCGCAGCCGCACACCAGCGCGGGGCGGATCCCCACCGACGCCGGCTACCGGTTATTCGTCGATCGGCTCACCGAGATCAAGCCGCTGTCGATCGCCGAGAAGCGAGCCATCCAGGCGTTCCTCGACCACTCCGTCGACCTCGACGATGTGCTGCACCGCGCCGTGCGCACGCTCGCCCAGCTCACCCGCAACGTCGCCGTCGTGCAGTACCCGTCGCTGTCGCGCAGCAAGGTGCGCCATCTCGAGCTCGTCTCGCTGTCGGCATCGCGGCTGATGCTTGTCCTCATCACCGACACCGGCCGCGTCGAGCAGCGCGTCGTCGAGTTGCCTTCGCCGGTGAGTGACGAGGCGGTGGCCGACCTGCGAACGATGCTGAACGGCCGGCTGCGTGACCGCCCGCTCGCCGAGGCGCCGGAGGCGACCGCCGAGCTGTCGGTGCACGTCGCGCCGGAGTTGCGTGGCCTGCTCTCGACACTGACCGCCGTGCTGCTCGATACGCTTTTCGAGCAGCAGAGTGACCGCATCGTCCTCGGCGGCACAGCGAATCTCACCGAGCACGCGCTCGACTTCCCGGCGATCCGCCCGGTCCTCGAGGCCCTCGAGGAGCAGGTGGTGCTGCTGCGCCTGCTCGACCGGTCCGAGGCCACTACCCAGATCGTGGTGCGCATCGGCAACGAGAACCACCACGAAGGGCTGCTGGCGACCTCGGTCGTGACGAGCGGCTACGGAGCACGTGGTGCCGCGCTCGGCGCGGTGGGCGTGCTGGGACCGCGGCGGATGGACTACGCGCACACGATGGCCCGGGTCGCCGCGGTGGCGGGGTATGTGGGCGACCTGCTCGCCGAACGGTGACGGCGATCACGGCGAGCCCGCCCGTACACTTGCTTGGCACTCGCCACCCCTGAGTGCCAGACGAAATTTCGAGGACGGGACCGGTTCGTGGCGCAGGCGGCACGCGACTACTACGGCATGCTCGGCGTGCGCAAGGACGCCACGCCCGAGGAGCTCAAGCGCGCCTACCGCAAGCTCGTGCGCGAGTTGCACCCCGACGTCAACCCGGACCCGGCCGAGCAGGACCGCTTCAAGGCGGTGACGATGGCCTATGAGGTGCTTTCCGACCCGGAGAAGCGTCGCATCGTCGATCTCGGTGGTGACCCGCTCGCGCAGGGCGCGGGCACGCCCGGCAACCCGTTCTCCGGGTTCGGCGGCGGCTTCGGCGACGTGTTCGAGGCGTTCTTCGGCGGGACCGGCACGATGGGCGGCGGTCGTGGCCGGCGCAGTCGGGTTCGGCCCGGCGGGGACGCGCTGCTGCAGGTGTCGTTGACGCTCGACGAGGCGGCGTTCGGGGTGCGGCGCGAAATCACCGTCGAGACCGCGGTCGTCTGCGACCGCTGCCACGGCAGCGGCTGCGCGCCGGGCACCTCGCCGCGGACCTGCCAGACCTGCGGCGGTGTCGGCGAGATCCAATCGGTGCAGCGCTCCTTCCTCGGCCAGGTGATGACCACCCGGGCCTGCTCTGCGTGCGCCGGAACCGGCGAGCAGATCGCGTCGGCCTGCCCCACGTGCGGTACCGAGGGCCGCGTCCGGACCCGCCGCACGATCACCGTCGACGTGCCCGCGGGCATCGAGGACGCCATGCGGATCCGGCTGTCCGGGCAGGGCGAGGTCGGCCCCGGCGGCGGACCGGCCGGCGACCTGTATGTCGAGATCTCCGAGCAGCCGCACGACACGTTCACCCGCGACGGTTCGGATCTGCACTGCGCGATCACGGTGCCGGTGACCTCGGCCGCACTCGGCACCGATCTCGTCCTCACCACCCTCGACGGCGAGGAGAAGCTCGACATCCGCGCCGGCACCCAGAGCGGCGCCGTACTGACGCTGCGCGGCAAAGGCGTGCCCCGGCTGCGCAGCTCGGCGCGGGGCGATCTGCACGTGCACGTCGAGGTGCGCACACCCACCAGGTTGGACGAGCCCCAGGAGCGGCTCCTGCGCGAGTTCGCCGCGCTGCGCAACGAGGAGGTTGCCGTCGGCACGAAGGGCGGCAGCCTGTTCGGCAAGGTGCGCGACGCGTTCGGCGGGCGCTGAGCGAGGCGCGCGGTCGATGACGCCGCCATTGTTCCTGCTGGACCCGCTGCCGGCCGATGACTCATTCGTCCTCGCCGGTGACGAGGGACGCCACGCCGCGCGCGTACAGCGGCTGGGCGTGGGCGAGTACTTGCGCGTCGCGGACGGGCGCGGCACCGTGCTCGATTGTCTGGTAGCCGAGGTGCGTGCGGACGCCCTGCGGTTGACCGTGCTCGCGCGGCGCAGCGAACCGGAGCCTGATCCGCGCCTCGTCGTTGTGCAGGCGCTGCCCAAGGGTGACCGCGGCGAGCTGGCGGTCGAGATGCTGACGGAGCTGGGTGTGGACGAGGTCGTGCCGTGGGCCGCAGGGCGCTCGATCTCCCAGTGGCGCGACGCCCGTGGCGCGAAGGCGCTGGACAGGTGGCGGCGCACGGCCCGCGAGGCCGCGAAGCAGAGCCGGCGGCCGCGGGTGCCGGTCGTCGCCGAGTTGGCGTCGACCGCGCAGGTCGCCGGTCGTCTCGGTGCCGCGACCGGGTTCGTCCTGCACGAGGCGGCCGGCGCACCCTTGTCTGGTGTCGCGCTACCGGACGCCGGCGACGTCGTGATCGTCGTCGGCCCCGAGGGTGGGATCAGCGACGACGAACTCGCCGCCTTCGCAGCGGCGGGGGCGCGGACGGTCCGGATGGGTGAGCCAGTGCTACGCACCTCGACGGCCGGTGTCGCCGCGCTGGCAGTGTTATCCGTTCGCCTCGGCCGTTGGTCACTCGACGGACGGAGCCGGTAATCTCGCGCAATGGCCGATGACTGCCTCTTCTGCGCGATCGTGGCCGGCGACATTGCGGCGACGAAGATCCGCGAGGACGACGACACGCTCGCGTTCACCGACACCAATCCGCAGGCGCCCGTGCACATTCTGGTGGTGCCGAAGCGGCACATCCCCAACATCAGTGACCTCAGCGCGGACGCCGAGGCGAGCCTCGCCCTGCTGCGCGCCATCCGTGCCGTGGTCCAGGAGCAGGGACTGGGCGACTTCCGGACCGTGTTCAACACCGGCGCCGGCGCCGGGCAGAGCGTGTTCCACGTGCACGCCCACGTGCTCGCCGGCCGTGCGATGACCTGGCCGCCCGGCTGACGATCGGAAAATCGCGGCACGGCGCCGGTACAGTGGAGAGGTCCAAGTTTCCGATCAGAAAGCACAACTTGTCCGATCCCACCCGCAGCCCGGATCGCGTCTCCACCATCGTTGTCGTGCCCGGCG
Source organism: Jatrophihabitantaceae bacterium (assembly GCA_036833255.1). Taxonomy (GTDB): domain Bacteria; phylum Actinomycetota; class Actinomycetes; order Mycobacteriales; family Jatrophihabitantaceae; genus QHCC01. Next base: position 3,333 of record DAITQD010000037.1, on the reverse strand, counting down.
AGCAGGCCATGGTCGCGCTGCTCGGCTCGCGCGACGAACTGCTCCGCGTGATCGAGCGCAGCCTCGACAGCGACGTCCACGTCCGCGGCAACGAGATCACGATCACGGGGGCGCCCGCCGACAACGCGCTCGGCGTCCGGCTTTTCGAAGAACTCCTCGAACTGGTGAAGGCAGGTCAGAACCTCACGCCGGACTCGGTCAGCCGTGCCCTCGGCATCCTCACCGTGGACTCCGGCGAGCGCCCGGCCGACGTGCTCAACCTCAATATCCTGTCCCGTCGCGGCAAGACCATCCGGCCCAAGACGCTGAACCAGAAGCGCTACGTCGACGCCATCGACAAGCACACCGTGGTCTTCGGCATCGGGCCCGCCGGCACCGGAAAGACCTACCTCGCCGTAGCAAAGGCGGTTCAGGCGCTGCAGGCCAAACAGGTAACCCGCATCATCCTGACCCGGCCCGCGGTCGAGGCGGGGGAGCGGCTCGGCTTCCTGCCCGGCACGCTCTACGACAAGATCGACCCGTACCTGCGCCCGTTGCTCGACGCGCTGCACGACATGCTCGATCCCGAGTCGATCCCGCGGTTGACGCAGGCCGGCACGATCGAGGTCGCGCCGCTGGCTTACATGCGTGGGCGCACCCTCAACGACGCGTTCATCATCCTCGACGAGGCGCAGAACACCACCGCCGAGCAGATGAAGATGTTCCTCACCCGGCTGGGATTCGGCTCGAAGATGGTAGTTACCGGCGACGTGACGCAGATCGACCTGCCGGCCACGCGCAGCGGGCTGAAGGTGGTCCGCGGGATCCTCGGGGATCTCGACGACGTGCATTTCGCGAACCTCACCAGCACCGACGTCGTCCGGCATCGGCTGGTAGGCGAGATCGTCGACGCCTACGCGCGCTGGGACGCGCTCGAAGCCGCGCAGGACAGCGCCGCGCACGGGTCCGCCGCCCAGCAACGTCCGCAACGAACGAAACCGAGACGCTGAGCCGCCGATGAGCATCGAGATCAACAACGAGTCAGGCGTGGCTGTCGACGAGATGGGCCTGACGAAACTCGGCCGCTTCGTACTCGATGCGATGCGAATCAACCCGCTCGCCGAGCTGTCGGTCCTACTGCTCGACGCCGACGCCATGGCCGCGCTACACGTGCAGTGGATGGACCTGCCCGGCCCGACCGACGTGATGGCTTTCCCGATGGACGGCGCCGACGGGCCGATGGATCGCCTCGACCCCTCCGCACCGCCCGGCACCGACGAGGATCTGGGCGGGGCGATGCTCGGCGACGTGGTGCTCTGCCCGGTCGTGGCCGCCGACCAGGCCTCCTCGGCCGGCCACTCGACCGAGGCCGAGCTGCACCTGCTGTGCACGCACGGCATCTTGCACTTGCTCGGGTTCGATCACGACGACGCCGACGAGGAGCGGGAGATGTTCGACTTGCAGGCGCGCATCCTGGCCGACTGGGAGAAGGCAAGCGGGCTTGGGCCGATCCGGGTGCCACTGCCCGGCACGGGCGGCGAGGCTCGCGACGCGGCCGGTGGCGGCACATGACGACCGCCGATGCGGTCGTGCTGGTCGTCGCGATCTGCCTGGTGCCGCTTGGCGGATTGTTGGCCTGTGTCGACTCCGCTCTGGGCCGAGTGTCGGTCGCCCGCGTCGAGGAGTTCCTGCGCGAGGACCGCGCCGGCGCCCGCGCGCTGAGCGTCGTCGTCGCGGACCGGGCGCGTTACACCAACCTGCTGCTGATGTTGCGCATGTCCTGCGAGCTCACCGCCACCGTGCTCGTCGCGATCGTTGCGCGTTCGCAGTTCGGGGCGCGCTGGTGGGTGCCGGTGTGCACCGTCGCGCTGATGGTGGTCGTGTCCTACGCCGTGGTCGGCGTCGGCCCGCGCACCCTCGGCCGGCAGCATCCGAACCAGGTCGCCCTGGCCGGTGCGGGGGCCGTGCGGTTGCTCGGCCGCTTCTTCGGCCCGCTCGCCTCGCTGCTGACCCGGTTCGGCAACGCCATCACGCCGGGCCGCGGCTTTCGCCACGGGCCGTTCGCCTCCGAGGTCGAGCTGCGCGAACTGGTCGACATGGCCGAGAAGCGCGGCGTGGTCGAGCACGGGGAACGCGAGATGATCCAGTCCGTGTTCGAGCTCGGCGACACCATCGCGCGCGAGGTAATGGTGCCGCGTACCGAGGTGGTGTGGATCGAGCGCACCAAGAGCGTGCCGCAAGCTCTGGCGCTGGCCCTGCGCAGCGGCTTCTCGCGCATCCCGGTGGTGGGCGAGAACGCCGATGACGTCGTCGGCATCGCCTACCTCAAGGACCTCGCCCGCCGCGCCCAGGATTCCGAACGCGCCCGCGGCACCCGTGTCGAGGAGGTTATGCGCCCGGCCACCTGCGTGCCCGAGTCCAAGCCGGTCGACGAGTTGCTGCGGGAGATGCAGGCGCACCGCACGCACATCGCGATCGTCATCGACGAGTACGGCGGCACAGCCGGCCTGGTCACCATCGAAGACATCCTCGAGGAGATCGTCGGGGAGATCACCGACGAGTACGACGTCGAACGCCCACCGATCGAGCGGGTCGACGCCGACACGCTTCGGGTCACCGCGCGGCTGGCCGTCGAGGAACTCTCTGACCTGTTCGGGGTAACGGTGCCCGATCGCGACGATGTCGAAACCGTGGGCGGTCTGCTCGCCGAGTCGTTGGGCCGGGTGCCGATCCCCGGCGCACGAACGTCGGCCTACGGTCTCGAGCTCGTCGCCGAGAGCGCCGGCGGGCGCCGCAACCGTATCGACACCGTGCTCGTCCGCAGGCTGCCCGACCAGGATGGCGAGGCGCCTCGAACGTCCCGGAGCGAGGAGACAGAGAACGCATGAGTGAGCATCGCAGCGAGCGCCAGCGAGCGAGCTGCGGGGCCCCCGCGGAAGCGCAGCTCTTTCCATGCGCTTTCGTGGGGTGCAGGTGCGGAGCGAATCCAGCGATGAGCGCTTGCGCGAAGAGCCGGGCAGATTAATGAGTGAGGCCCTGGCCGCCGAGGACGCGAAGCTGGCCACGCTGGCGCGCTCTGCCCGGGCCCGCACCGGCGCGGCCCAGGGCGCCGCGGTCCGCGACACCGACGGGCGCACCTACGTCGCGGCGAGCGTCACCCTGCCATCGCTGGCCCTGTCGGCATTACAGGTTGCGGTGGCGATGGCAGTGTCGTCGGGGGCGCTCGGCCTCGAGGCCGCCGTCGTGCTCGGCGGCGACCCGGCCGACATGGCCGGGGTAGCCGCGGTCCACGACGTGGCGCCGTCAGCTGTCATCCATTTCGCCGCGGCCGACGGCACCCTTCTCTAACGACGC
>DAITQD010000036.1:13893-20066 GCA_036833255.1 Jatrophihabitantaceae bacterium | reverse complement strand
TGCCCAAGGCGGGTGCGGCCGAGGTGTGCTTCGCCCTGGGCGCTGCGCCCACCAGCTGGACTGCGGGCTGGCTGCTGTTCGGCGCAGTCGTGTTGCTCACCGTGGCGCGGGCGCTGCTCGGCGACACCTTCGCCGGGCCGTGTTGCTTGGCGGACGACGAAGTCGCGCCGGGGCCCGAGGACGCCGATGTTCCCCGACCGTTGCGCGTTCGTTGAGGTGCCGGCGTCGTCGGTTGAGCCGGCTGACTGGGCGCAACGGAGGGCGCCGGAGTGGTGTGGTGTGTGCTCGGCGGGTTCGTCGGTGCCGACGTCGGATCCTGGCCGGTGCAGATGGCGGCGTAGCTCGGTGACGCGGCTGGCCCGACGCTGCCGTCGTTGTAGGCCCAACCCTCGACCGTCCCGGCGGGCGGATAGAACGTGGCTGGGCCGGTGGTTGCATACGACCAGGAACTGCCCGCGCTGTGCCAGTAGGACCAGTACAGGTTCGTCGGCGGCGACATCGAGCCGACGCCATTGATGATGGCCACGAGCCCGACCTTGTTGTACTGAACCTGGAAATCTGCGCCGAGAACGGCTGACCCATTGCCTCCCGACGGCACGCAGGCAGCCTGCACGTTTCCGCCACCGAAGTCCACGACGATCGCGACGTGCGTGGGCGTGGCGGCCTGCGCGGGCTGGCCGGCAGTGCCGATCGTCGCGGCACCGGTGAGGGCGAGTGCCGCGACGAGGTGCGTTGCGCGGCGGAGCAGGGTCACGCCCGGCGCCGCCGGCCAAGGTAGAGGGCGCCCGCACCGGCTGCGACAAGGCCCAGTCCGATCAATACGTCCACCAGTGCCTGCTGACCGTCCAGGCCGGTTGCGGCCAGGATCGGCACGCCGGTGACGGGGGCAGAGGTAGGCGGTGCGACGGCGCGCGGGGGGGCCGCGGTGACGGTGAACGTTGCCGTGCTCGTCAGGCCCGAGGTTGCGCCGGCGAGCACCACGCTGTGCTTCCCCGGCGCCAGTGCCGTTGGCACCGTGAACGCCACGATCGCGGTGCCGGCCTTGCTCGCGGTCACACTGCCCAGCGACACCGGCGTGGAGTGCAATTCCGCCGACACCTGCTCGCCCGCGCTGAACCCGAAACCGGTCACGGTCTGCGTGCCGCCCTGCTGCACCGACGTCGACGCGGTCTTCGGTGCGCCCAGCGCGAGCACCGCCGTGCCGGGTGTGGCTCCGGTCGCGGTCAGCGTCGCCAGTGACGCGCCGGGAACCAGGCCCAGCAGGCCGTCGGCGGTGGCCTTGATCGACGACGAGGCGTCGAACACGCCTTGGAACTTCAGAGCGCCGCGCGAGGCTCCCGCACCGATCGTCGGGCCGGTCGTCATCTGCTGCGATGCCAGCCAGGCACGCGACGTCGGCGCGTCAATACCGGCTGCATCCAGTGCCGAGGCGCCCAGACCGGTCGAGTCGGTATTTGGGCCGGGGGTCGGTGGCTCGACCCAGTACCCGGCAGGGTTTCGCTTCGCCAGCAGCCACGCCGTGGCGTTGTCGAGCGCGGCCTGGTGACCGCCCAGGGCGCGGAGTGCCGCCGCCGCGTAGCCCGTCGCGTCGACGTCGGAGGCGCATCCGGCGGGATCCGTCGCGATGGTGAATCCTCCGTCACTGCACTGCAGCTTGAGGAAGTACTTCAGCGCGTCGGGTGTCGGCGTAACACCCGCACGCGCCTCGACGAGCATGATCAGGGACTCCGACACGCTGGAGAAGATATTGCGCCCAGCGCCGATGGAGGGGCATGTCGGCGTCGTGAAGTCGTTCTGGTCGACGGGTGCCGACACGGCGATGCACTCGTCGTCCTTGAGTGCCTTGAGCAGGTCGATCCCGCCGAAGTCGCTCGGGTCGGCGCCCGCGACGATCCCGGCCAGCGCTGCGGTAGCCACCGACCCGTCGTACGGGCCGGGCTGATCGCCGTTGCCGAGGTTGGCGTCCGCGGCGACGTTCTGCTCCATGAAGGTGATCGCGGCCTGGATCTTGTCATCGCCGGACCCGCTGGCGGCGAGGGCGAAGATGGCGCTGGCCGTCAGCCCGCTCCAGTAGAACGTCCCGCCGGGGAAGTTGAAGTGGTCGCCGTTCGGCGTCGGCGTGCCAGCTGCGCCGACGAACTGTTGGGCGAGCCAGCCAGCGGCTGCCGCGGCGGGGTCGGTCGTGGTGGGCGGAGCAGTCGCGGGAGCAGCCGATGCCGGCGTGGACAGGGCGAGCAGGCCTGCGGCTGCCGCGACGGCGAACGTGCGGCGGTGACGGATGCTCACGGGTGGCCCTTCGGGAAAGCGGCCTCGGCGTGAGTCGCCTGGCCGCCCCGGAACGATCGGCGCGCGGTCGCGCGTCCTGCCCGGCGCACCCACACGGACTCCGCACCGCAGACCTCGGCGGTGATCGGGAGTGCCGTCCAGGTAGGCGTTCCGACTTGTCCCTGGTGGGACCTACGGCTGCGGGTCAGTGCCGGACTTCGACCGGCTTCCCCTGCCTGGATGGGTACTACAGGTCAGATGGCACCACATCTGCAGGGCGCAGGTCAATCGACGCCGCCCAGTAGGGTCCAATTTCACAGCGGCTTGCACGAGAATGAGGAGGCGTCGATGACGTGGACGTGGCAGCTGGAGTCGGTGGACGGCAGCGCGCTGACTGACCCCGCGTCGCCCGCGCACCCCAGCCAGTCCGACGCCGAGAGCTGGTTGGGCGAGCACTGGCGCGAGTTGGCCGATACCGGCGTCGTGCAGGTGACGCTGCTCGATGACGGCACCCAGGTATATGGCCCGATGTCACTCGGCGAGGACTGACCCGCCTGGTGGGTCGCTCAGAACGTCTCGCCGAGCGCCTTCTGCGGTGCCGGCAACCGCCACCGGCGCGGCAGGTAGGCGCGGCTGCCTGCATAGAAACCGATCGACATTGAACTGCCCTGGGCCGAGCCGTTGCGCTCGACGGCCAACCTGCGCACCCGGCGGCCGGTGAGGTACCACTCGACGATCAGCGCGAGGAAGACGAAGATCACGACGTACTGCACGTACGGCAGCAGGTAGCTGACGATCATCAGCGGGAACAGCATCAGCAGGTAGTTGCTGAACATCCGGTGCGAGTCGACGTAGTCGCGGGCCAACTTGCGGGTCGGGCCCTGGTCGCGGCGGGGCAGGGCTGCCGGGTCGCCCGAGCGCATCGCCGCGCGCCGCTGCGCAGGTGTCATCGCCGCAGTCGGCGTCTTGCGCGCGATCTTGGCCGCCTTCGCCTGCTGTTTCTGCCGCGCGAGGGCCTCCTTGCGGGTCTTGGGCGCGCTCACCGGCCCGCGTTGCACCGCCGAGTCGCGGCGCTTCGGGGTGGCACGGCCCTTGCCCCCGGTGGTGGTGTGTTCGACCAGGTCGGTGAGGACGTCGGCCGTGGTCTCGGCATTACGGCGGGGCAGCAGCTTCACATCAACGAGAGTATGCGAAGGCTCAGTCGCTCAGCGCCACGGGCTGCCGCAGGGCGAGCATCCGCTCCAGGGCCAGGCGGGCCTGAGCCGCAACCGCCCCGTCGACGCTGATGCGATTGACGACCTCGCCGCGCACGAGGGATTCCAGCGAACGGACGAGGTGCGGCAGGTCGATGCGGTTCATCGTCGAGCAGTAGCAGACGGTCTTCTCCAGGAACACGATCTGTTTGTCCGGATGCGCGGCGGCAAGCCGGCGGACCAGGTTCAGCTCGGTGCCGATCGCCCACGACGAGCCCGGCGCGGCGGCGTCGAGGGTCTTGATGATGAACTCGGTGGATCCGACGAGGTCGGCGGCCAGGACGACCTCGTGCCGGCATTCCGGGTGCACCAGGATGTTCACCGTGGGAATCCGGGCCCGCACGTCGGCGACGTTCTCGGCGGTGAAACGCCCGTGCACCGAGCAGTGCCCCCGCCACAGGATCATCGTCGCGTCACGCAACTGCTGCGGGGTCAGTCCGCCGCCCGGCCGGTGCGGGTCGAAGACCACGCACTGCTCGAGCGGGATGCCGAGCTCCAGCACCGCGGTGTTGCGGCCCAGGTGCTGGTCGGGCAGGAACAGCACTTTGTCGCCGCGCTCGAAGGCCCACCGCAGCGCCCGCCCCGCATTCGAGGAGGTGCACACCGCGCCGCCATGCTCGCCGGTGAATCCCTTGATGGCCGCGGCGGAGTTCATGTACGTGATCGGGACGGTTCGCTCGGCGATCCCGACTTCGGTGAGCACGTCCCACGCCTCGACGACCTGCTGGTAGCCGGCCATGTCGGCCATCGAGCAGCCCGCGGCGAGGTCAGGCAGGATCACCTGCTGCGACGGCGCGGTCAGGATGTCGGCGGACTCGGCCATGAAGTGCACGCCGCAGAACACGATGTACTCGGCCTGCGGGCGCGCCGCGGCGTCGCGGGCGAGTGTGAACGAGTCCCCGGTGACGTCGGCGAACTGGATGACCTCGTCGCGTTGATAGTGATGCCCGAGTACGAACACCCGCTCGCCGAGCGCGGCCTTCGCGGCAGTGGCCCGCTCGACCAGCGTCGGGTCCGATGCAGGCGGCAACTCGCCGGGGCAGTCGACGCCACGCTCGGAATCTGGATCGGTGCCCCGGCCAAGCAGCAGCAGCGCGAGCGGAGTCGCGGCAGGTTCGGTGAACGTCACAGGCTCAGCCTACGTAGTTCCGATATACCCGACGTCGTGTTGGAATGTGACGGACGGCACCCAGCAAGAAAGACCACTATGAGCGAGTCATGGCGCGAGCGTTCCCAGCAGGTCGGCTGGGTGCTGCTGCCGCTGCGGGCGTTCCTCGCGTTCGTATTCCTCTACGGCGGGCTGTCGAAGATCGCCGACCGGCGTTTCCTCGATCCGAGCTCGCCGCTGTCGATGCACGCCTCGATCGCCGCGGTCCGGAACTCCAGCCCGATCGGCGGCCTGCTGGGTCCGGTGCAGGCGCACAGTTTCGGCTTCGGCGTTCTGATGGCCGCGGCCGAACTGGCGGTCGGCCTGGGCGTGCTGCTGGGCCTGTTCACCCGCGTCGCCGCGGCCGGCGGGATGCTGCTCGCGCTGCCGCTGTGGCTGACCGTGAGCTGGGGTGCCCAGCCGTGGTTCACCAGCGCCGACTTGGTGTACCTGTTCGCGTTCATCCCGCTGCTCGTCGCCGGCTCGGGCGGCGTCCTCGCCGCAGACGCGTGGCTGGCCCGGATGCGCGACGCTCATCCCGGGGTCGGCGAGGACCGCACCCGTCGGGCACTGCTGGCCGGTGCCGCCGTGGTCGCCGGCGCGGTCCTGCTCGGCGGGTCCGCACTGTTCCGCCGCAACCCGCGCACGGCCTCGGCCCATGCTCCTGACCAGCCGCAGCAGCCCGTCACGCTCACCGCGGTGGCCGACGTTCCGGTCGGGGGCGCGCGCAAGGTCACCGATAGCGCAACCGACCAAGCCGTCTGGGTGCTGCAATTGCAGCCCGGCAGATTCACCGCCTACGACGCGATCTGCCCGCACCAGGGGTGCACCGTCAACTTCGTCTCGCCGAGCGACGGCTTCGCCTGCCCGTGCCATGGCTCGCGCTTCGACACCCAGGGTGGCGTGCTGAACGGTCCGGCGCAGCGGGGCCTCACCGCCATCCCCGTCGTCGCCGATGGAGCGGATGTACGCATCACCTAAATCCCGGACGGAGGGACGGCGCGCGGCCTGGTGCGGCTGTACATGCCGGGTTGGCTGCGTACGATGGAATAGCCACCTGGCAGTTGTCGGTTGGCACGACGTAAGCCACTGCTGGAGATCAGCCCCCAGGGAGCCTCATGACCGCCACGGAAACCTCCTCGATCGAGCTCACGACCGCGCCCTCCGACGCGCCCGTTACCTCGGTTGCGCTGACGGACCCGGCCGCGGTCAAGGTCCGGGCCCTGCTCGACCAGGAGGGCCGCGATGACCTGCGGCTGCGCATCGCCGTGCAGCCGGGTGGCTGCTCGGGGCTGCAGTACCAGCTGTTCTTCGACGAGCGCAAGCTCGACGGCGACGTCGAGCTCGACCTGAACGGCGTGCCGCTCGTCGTCGACCGGATGAGTGCCCCGTACCTCGGCGGCGCCACGGTGGACTTCACCGACACCATCGAGCAGCAGGGCTTCACCATCGACAACCCGAACGCCTCGAACGGCTGCGCCTGCGGTAATAGTTTCTGCGGTTAGTTT
>DAITQD010000036.1:0-13793 GCA_036833255.1 Jatrophihabitantaceae bacterium | reverse complement strand
CAACCCGAACGCCTCGAACGGCTGCGCCTGCGGTAATAGTTTCTGCGGTTAGTTTTTGGGTGGCCACAGCTAGTTTTTGTCTGGCTCGTCGCGCGAGCGCTCATCGCCTTGTTGGGTAGGTTCGCTCCATGCCCGTTCTTGTTGCAGGATCCATCGCCACCGACCACTTGATGCATTTCCCCGGCAAGTTCTCTGACCAGTTGCTGGCCGAGCATCTACACAAGGTGTCGCTGTCCTTCCTCGTCGACGACCTGGTCGTACGCCGCGGCGGGGTTGCCGCGAACATCGCGTTCGGCATGGGACAGCTCGGCGAGTCGCCGGTGTTGATGGGCGCGGTCGGATCGGACTTCGACGAGTACCGGTCCTGGCTCGAACGCAACGGCGTCAACTGCGGCTTCGTCCACGTCTCGCCCATCCACCACACCGCGCGCTTCGTCTGCACCACCGACGAGGAGATGTGCCAGATCGCCTCGTTCTACGCCGGTGCCATGAGCGAGGCACGTAACATCGAACTCGAGCCGGCCTGGACCCAGAGCGGAGCCGACCTGGTGATCATTTCCGCCGACGATCCCGCGGCGATGGTCCGCCACGGCGAGGAGTGCCGGGAGCGAGGTTTCCCCTTCGCGGCCGATCCGTCGCAGCAGATCGCGCGGATGAGCGGCGCGGAGTTGGTGGCGCTGATCGACGGCGCGGACCTGTGGTTCACCAACGAGTACGAGAAGAACCTGCTCGAGTCCAAGACCGGGCTGTCCGAGCACGAGGTCCTGGCGCGGGTAGGAGTGCGGGTAACGACGCTCGGCTCGCAGGGCGTCGAGATCGTCGGCCGCGACATGGAGCGCGTGCACGTGCCGGTCGCGCGCGAGTACGCCAAGGCCGACCCGACCGGCGTCGGTGACGGCTTTCGCGCCGGTTTCCTCTGCGCCCGGGAGTGGGGGCTGTCCTGGCAACGCGCGGCCGAGGTCGGCAGCATGCTCGCCACGCTCGTCCTGGAGACGATCGGCACCCAGGAGTACGAGGTCAAGAAGCCGAACTTCGCCGAGCGGCTCGCCGAGTCCTACGGCGACCAATGCGCCGCCGAGGTCCTGCCGCACCTCGCCTAGTCCCGCTTTGACCCCGCCAGCGTCGCTGCGAGGCGATCTCGGCGACGCTGGCGGGGTCAAAGGCGAGAGTATTCCCACCTGACATGAACCCGGCCCGAGGGAGACGATGATGTCCGAACTGCAGGACCGTTTCGACAAGGCCCAGATCGACGTCAAGACGCTGGCGTCGCGGCCGAGCAATGACGATCTGCTGGCGTTGTATGCGCTGTTCAAGCAGGCCACCGAGGGCGAGGCGTCGGGCGCAAAGAAGCCGGGGCGGTTCGACCTCGTCGGAAAGGCGAAGTACGAGGCGTGGGGCAAGCTGGTTGGAACGTCCTCCGACGACGCGAAGCAGCGCTATGTCGATACGGTGGAACGACTCCTTGCATAACCAACCCGATCCTGGCTTTGACCCCGCCAGCGTCGCTGCGAGGCATTCCCAGCGACGCTGGCGGGGTCAAAGGCGGTTACAGGCGGTTACAGGCGGACGGGGTACACCGGCTCGGGGATCTCCGGGCGGATTCGCTCTTCGACGAAGATGCCGTGCCAGATCATGAAGACGAGCAGCGTCCAGATCTTGCGCGAGTAGTCGTTCGGCCCGGTGCGGTGTTCATTGAGAAGACCTAGTGCAGTCGACCGATTGATCAGGTGATCGGTCTGCGACTCGGTGATGATCGCGCGGGCCCAGTCGTACATGACGTCCTTGAGCCAGTGCCGGATCGGCACCGGGAAGCCCAGCTTCGGGCGTTCGAGCACATGCGCCGGCACGATGTCGGCCAATGCGCGTCGCAGGGCGAACTTCGTCGTCTCCTTGGTGATCTTCTGGTCCGTGGGGATGGACGAGGCGATCCCGAACACCTCGACGTCGAGGAACGGCACCCGTAGCTCGAGGGAGTTGGCCATCGTCATCTTGTCGGCCTTGACGAGGATGTCTCCGCGCAGCCAGGTGAACAGGTCGACGTACTGCATGCGGGTCGAGCCGTCGAGATGTTTCGTCGCCTCGTACAGCCGCTCGGTGACGTCCATGTAGGAGATCGACTCGTCGTAGCGCCGGTATAGCGCCATCTCGTCGGGTCGGAAGATGCGCGCGTTGCCGTAGTAGCGCTCCTCGATGCCGATCGAGCCGCGGCGCAACAGATCCTTGCCACGAGTACCCTCGGGGATCTTTGTCGACAGCCTGCCTAGTCCGCGCCGCACGCCGCTGGGCACGCGCTCGAACGCGCGCAGCGAGATCGGCTCCCGGTAGATCGTGTAGCCGCCGAACAGTTCGTCCGCGCCCTCGCCGGAGAGCACGACCTTCACGTGCTTTCGGGCCTCACGGGCGATGAAGTACAGCGGCACGAGCGCGGGATCGGCGACGGGATCGTCGAGGTACCAGACGATCAGCGGCAGCGTCTGCATCATCTCCTCGGCCGTGACGACCTTGGTGATGTGTTCGACGCCGATAGCCGCGGCCGACTCCGCGGCCACGTCGATCTCGCTGAAACCCTCGCGCTCGAAGCCGGTGGTGAACGTGAGCAGCTTCGGGTTGTGCCGCTTGGCCAGCGCGGCGATCGCCGTCGAGTCGATGCCGCCGGACAGGAACGAGCCGACCGTGACGTCGGCGCGCATGTGCTTCTCGACGGAATCCTCGAGCGCCTCGGCGATCTCGCGATAGAGCTTCTCGGGCTCGGGCACCGGCTTGATGACGAAGTCGGGGTGGAAGTATCGGCGCGGGCGGACCTGCTCGCCCGGGCGCAGCGTGAAGTAGGTGCCGGACTCGATGCGTCGGATCTTCGTGTGCATCGACGCCGGCTCCGGCACGTACTGAAGCGTCAGGTAGTGCTGCAGCGCGGTTTCATCGACGTCGGTGTGCACATCGGGTGCCGCGACGTCGAGCAACGACTTCTTTTCGCTGGCGAAGAACGAACCACGCTCGTCGACGTAGGTGTAGAGCGGCTTGATGCCGAACCAGTCGCGCGCGCCGAACATGACGCGCTCCTGCGAATCCCAGATCAGGAACGCGAACATGCCGCGCAGTTCGCGGACCACCTTCTCGCCGAGGTAGTGGTAGCCGGCGACGATCGCCTCACCGTCGCCGTCGGTCTCGAAGGTGGCGCCGAAGTCGCGGGCGAGGCGTTCGCGCAGTTCGAGGTAGTTGTAGATCTCGCCATTGAAGATCAGGTGATAGCGCCCGTCGAGCCACGGCAGCGGCTGGTGCGAGCGGTCGATGTCGATGATCGACAGCCGGCGGAAGCCGATCACCACGTCCTGGTCGGACCACACCCCGCCCTCGTCCGGGCCGCGATGGCGCATGTCGGGCAGCGAGCCCGCGACGCTCGCCTCGATCGCGGCCGCGTCGGCGTTCGCTGACAGGAATCCGATCAGTCCGCACACGTAGGTCAGTATCCCGGTTGCCTCAATGCAGTCGGCGCACGGTGTAGCCGGGCGTGCCGTCGGCGGCCGCCATCTCGCCTGTGTACGCATGCCCGCGCAGCCGGCACCAGGCCGCGATGTCGGGACGAGCCGCCGGATCGTCCGCCTCGACGGTGATCGTCTCGCCGACCGCGACCGCGCCGATGTGCCGAGCCAGGTCGAGGATCGGCAGCGGGCAGCGCCGTCCGCGGCAGTCGAGGATCACAGTCACAGGTCCGTTGCCCCGAGTTCGGCGCGGACCTCGGCGACCACCTCCGGCAGGACGGCCAGGAACGCGGTCACCTCGGACTCGGTGCTCGCGTGGTGCAACGACACCCGCACATTGCCCGAGGTCAGCGCCCCCATCGCCACCAGCACATGGGAGGGCTCCAGCGTCGACGACGTGCACGACGAGCCCGAGGAGACCGCGAACCCGCGCCGGTCCAGGGCCGTGAGCAGCGCCTCGCCGTCGACGTAGAGGCAGGAGAAGGTGACGATGTGCGGTAACCGCGTGACAGGATCGCCGAGCACCTCGACGTCGGGGACGGTGCGCGCGACGCTCGAGCGAATGCGGTCGATGAGGGCGGCGTGGCGTACCGCCTCGACCTCCCGTGTCGCGCGCACTGCGCGCAGCGACGCGGCAGCGGCCACGATCGCCGGCAGGTTGGGCACGCCCGGCACCCGGCCGCCCTCGCGGTCGTCGGCTGGAGCGGGCGAGCGCCACCGCACGCCGGTGCCCACGACGAGGATCCCGACGGCCGGACCGCCCCAACTCCGCGCGTCCGCGGCGAGCACGGACCACCCCGCTGGCACCGACGCGTGGCCCAGCGTCTGGGTCGCGTCGACGACGAGCGGCACCTCCGGCACCAGCCCGGCGACCTCGGTCACGGGCTGGGACGTGCCGACCTCGTGGTTGGCCGCCTGCAGTGCGCCCGCAGCCACGCCGGGCTGGTGCATCGCGTCCGCGAAGGTGGCCGCATCGACACGGCCCAAGAAGTCGACCCCAACCGGCATCGCCGATCCGCCGTCCGCGGCGTGCGCCTCGGCGGCGTGCAGCACCGCCGAGTGTTCGACGGCGCTGTGCACTAACGCCCGGCCTGCCCGCCGGTTGCCGGCGAGCGTGCCGAGCACCGCAGCGTGCAGCGCCTGGGTGCCGTTCGCGGTAAAGCTCACCTCGTCGCGACGCGCGCCGATCGACTCGGCGACCGAGTCCCGCGCGGCGTCGAGCAGCAGCCTGGCCCGCCGACCGGCACCGTAGAGGCGGGCCGGATCCGCCCAGCCGTCCTCCAGCGCCGCGAGCAGCGCCTCGCGGGCGACCGGGTGCAGCGGCGCGCCCGCAGCCGCGTCCAGATATGTCGCCACGCGACGACCGTAGCGAGCCGATCGACGGGTGCTTCGCAGGGCACGAACGGCGGACCCCGTCAGGCAGTGCGGCGATCTCATCCAGTAGGCTCCGAACGGTTTCAGGACGAGTCCGAGAGGCGGTTTCAGGTGCGTCGTAGACGATGGACTCGCAGCAGCCGTCTGGCGCTGCTGCTCGGCTCTATCGCCTTGCTGCTCACCGGTTGCTCGGCCCACGACGCGGAGAAGAAGCTGCGTTTCGGCTGGCCGACCGGCGTCACCAAGCAGGCCGAAGAGATGCGGGTGCTCTGGACGTGGACCGGCGTCACCGCGCTGATCGTCGGCGTGTTCACCTGGGGCCTGATCTTCTGGGCCTGTATCGCCTACCGCAAGAAGGGCGATGAACTGCCCAAGCAGACGAAGTACAACCTGCCGCTGGAGATCTTCTACTCGATCGTGCCGTTCCTCATCATCGCGGGCCTGTTCTACCGCACGATTGTCGTTGAAGACGATGTCAACAAGCTCTCCAAGCATCCCGACGTGAGCATCCAGGTCGACGCGTTCAAGTGGAACTGGCAGTTCGAGTACCACTCCTACACCGACGCTTCCGGCACCGTGCTTCAGCCGGTCTACCCCGGCCAGAAGCACGTCGCCGACGCCGCCGAAACCAAGGGCCAGATCGGCTGCGACGAGGCCTCGAGCAACGACTCGTACTCCTGCGGCGCGCCGGGGCAGCAAGGGGCGGCGAACGGGCCGCTGTACCTGTCCACGAACGGGTCCTCAGACGAGATCCCGGTCCTGGTGCTGCCGGTGCACGAGAGCGTGCGCATCCTCGAACATTCCGAGGACGTCATCCACTCCTTCTGGGTACCGGAGTTCCTGTTCAAGCGAGACGTCATCCCCTACGGGACCACCTCGACCGGCCGTGACAACCAGTTCGAGTTCACCGCGACGTCGACGGGCAGCTTCGTCGGGCATTGCGCCGAGCTGTGCGGCACCTACCACTCGCAGATGAACTTCGAGGTCCGGGTGGTCACGGCCGAGCAGTTCCAGGCCTACCTCAACGCGTTGGCCAAGTACCCGCCGGGGGACAAGAACTATCCCGCCCGCCAGTCGCTCGCATTGAAGGCGGCCGGCATGAGCCCGTACGCCACGACGACACATCCGTTCAACACCGACCGCACGGCTCGTTCCGCGTCGCAGAACCAGGGGAGCTGACGTGAAGGTCGAAGCCAAACTGTTCCTCGCCTTCGCCGCCTTCTGCTGGGGCTCGGCGGTCGTGTACGGCGTGTGGACCGGCCAGAGCCAGGGTCACATCGAGGTCGTCGGTCTCGCCGCGTTGATCCTGTCCGGTGGGCTGCTCGGCATCTCGGGGTCGTTCTTCTGGTTCGTCTCGCGGCGTATCGACGCGCGCCCCGAGGATCGGCCGGACGCCGATATCGCCGAGGCTGCGGGCGAGTTCGGCTTCTTCAGCCCCGGCAGCTACTGGCCCTTCGGCCTCGCCGGTGCAGCCACCCTCACCGCCCTCGGTTTCGCGTTCTTCCAGATGTGGCTAGCGATCGTCGGCGTGTTGGCCATCCTGTTCACGGTCGGCGGCCTGCTGTTCGAGTACTACCTCGGCGGGCGTCGACCCGCTGCCTGAGCGGTTGCGCTTTGAGCTGGTGATCAGTCTGTCAGCTGGTGTTGCGTGTCGTGTTGCTCGGCCTCGGCCGCCTCGAGTTGGTCGAGCGCGGCCTGGATTTCGGGCTTCTCCTTGACCGGGTAGAAGAACCCGCGGATGTGCCGAAGCGGCGAGCCTGCGCCGAGCTGGTTCATCCGCTTGGGCACCTGGGTGCCGGCGTAGGCGAGCTTGCCATGGCCGTGTTCGTCGACCGGGCCCAGCGGCTGGTGCACCTCGATGAACTCGCCTGTCGGCAGCACCTTGACGATGCCGGTCTCGACGCCGTGCTCGAGCACCTCGCGGTCGTGGTGCTGCAGGCCCAGGCAGATCCGGTAGGTCACGAGGTAGACGGACACGGGCAGGATGAGCAGCAGGATGCGGCCGCCCCACGTCATCGCGTTCAGCGAGATGTCGAACGCCTTCGCGATGATGTCGTTGCCGCCGGACAGGAACAGCACCAGGTAGAACGTCAATGCCATCGCGCCGAGCGAGGTACGGACCGGTGCGTCACGTGGACGCTGCAGCAGGTTGTGCGGCAGGGTGTCCTTGGTCATCTTCGCTTCGACGAACGGGTACGCCGCGGCCATGGTGATCAGGACGCCGGGCAGCACGACAGTCGGCCAGAACAGCGGCGACAGCGTGTGCCCCCATAGTCGCAGTTCCCACGACGGGAACAGTCGTGTCGAGCCGTCGAGGAACATCATGTACCAGTCGGGCTGCGACCCCGAGGACACCTGCGCCGGGTTGTACGGGCCGAACAGCCAGACCGGGTTGATCTGGACCAGACCGCCGAGTGCTGCCAGCACCGCGAACACGATGAAGAAGAAGCCGCCGGCCTTCGCCGCGTAGGTCGGGAACATCCGCTCACCGCTGACCGTGTGCTCGCTGCGACCGGGCGCCGGAAATTCGGTGTGCTTCTGCCGCACGATGAGGGCGAGGTGCGCGCCGATCAGGGCCGCCAGAATCGCCGGGACTACCAGCACGTGGACGATGTAGAACCGTTCGATGATCACATCGCCCGGGAACGCGCCGCCGAACACCAAGAACGACACCCAGGTGCCGACGACCGGGATCGACAGCATGATCGCGTCGGAGATGCGCAGGCCCGTGCCTGAGAGCAGGTCGTCGGGCAACGTGTAGCCGGCAAAGCCCTCGATGATGCCGAGCATGATCAGGGTGAGGCCGATGAGCCAGTTGAGCTCGCGCGGCTTGCGGAACGCTCCGGTGAAGAACACCCGGAACATGTGGACCAGCATCGCGCCGACGAACATCAGCGCCGCCCAGTGGTGGATCTGGCGGATCACCAGCCCACCGCGCACGTCGAAGGTGATGTCGAGTGTCGTCTTATACGCCCTGGACATCGTGATGCCCTGCATCGGCACGTATCGGCCGTGGTAGACGGTGTCGGCCATCGAGGGGTCGAAGAAGAAGCTCAGGTAGGTGCCGGTGAGCAGCAGGATGATGAACGAGTAGAGCGCGATCTCGCCCATCATGAACGACCAGTGGTCCGGGAAGACCTTGTTCAGCTGCTTGCGCATCGGCCCGGCCATGGTGAGCCGGTCGTCGAGGAATTTGGCTGCCTTGCCCTGTGGCGTGCGCGGGCCGCTGGCCCGGCGGGTGCTGGCGGTCATGAACGCTCCCAGAAGCCGGGGCCGATCGGTTCGTTGAAGTCGGCGCGCGCCACGAAGTACTGGCGTCCGTCACTGCCCAGCTCGACGTCGAGGGGGAGCTTGGGCAGGCTGCGGGTCGCAGGCCCGAAGACGGGCTTGGCGTCCTTGAGCACTTCGAACTGCGACTGGTGACAGGGACACAGCAGGCGTGTCGACTGCTGCTCGAACAGCGACGCCGGGCAGCCCGCATGCGTGCAGATCTTGGAGAACGCCAGGTACTCCGGCGCGTCGGCCGGCCAGCCGTAGCCGGCCTGACCCTTGCGTGCCTCGACCTTCTGACCCGGGCGCAGCCGGATGACCAGGGTCGGCGAGCTCGCCGAGGTGACGCCGTTCTTACCGTCCGAGCCCTCCTCGCGCACCCCGGGGAAGACGGTCGTGATGGCGCCGGGAAGCAGATCGTCAGGGCTCACCCGCCGCCAGTCGGAATAGACGAGCGGGATCAGGCCCGCCGGCGGGAACAGCTTCTTGTTCGGGGCGAAGAGCGTGTGCTCGAGCTGCTTGCCGGGCTTCTTCACCATCGCGCCGACCATCGCGACGAGCGGGACGGTCGCGAGCGCGCCGCCAGCGAGGCCGAGGGAGCGCAGGATCAGCGAACGACGCGGCAGTCCGGTGTCCTCGAGGCCTACCCCCAGGGAGGCCTGCATCATCAGTTTGTCCGCTTCGGTGGACGGTTCGTCGTGGCGGTCCTGGATGACCTCTTCCTCGGGCATGAGCCACTTGGCCCACAGCACGAGGCCGACGCCCATGAACAGCAGCATCAGCGCGAGCAGGCCACCGAGCACCGGCGTGTAGAACCGGAAGTTCTGGGCGGTGCCCGGCAGGTGCCAGTGAAAGGGCAGCGCGACGAACGCGACGATGAACCCCACGCCGGACAGTGCCGACACGGTGAACGCCAGGGCGACGCTCCGCTCGGCACGCTTCTCGGCCTTCGTCCCGCGGATCGGGAAGCGGTCACGGCGGTGGACGATGTGGATGCCGTCGGCCTCCGCGCCCGCGAGCATCACCTCTTCGGGCGTCATGTCCCGCAGCTCGTCCGCGGACACGCCTGCCGACGGGTGGGCGGTGCTCATTCGGACTTCGCTCCGATCCACAGGATTGCGGCCAGCACAGCCCCGACACCGGCGATCCAGAAGACAAGGGCCTCCGACACCGGCCCGATGCGATCGATACCGTTCCCGCCGGGATCCTTCGAGGCCTTCAGGGTCTGCACGTAGTTGATGATCTCGCGCTTCTCGGCCGGCGTCAGCTGGTTGTCACTGAAGATCGGCATGCTCTCGGGGCCGCTCAGCATGGCCGCATACATCTGCTCGTCGGTCGCCAAGTTGAGCGACGGAGCATCCTTGCCCGCCGACAGCGGCGCACCCTTGAAGGTGGTGCCGTGGCAGGCCGCGCAGTTGAGCCGGAACAGTTCACCGCCGGCGGCGATGTTCCCGTCGCGCAGGTTGCCCGCCGGCAGTTGCGGGCCGCCGCCGACCGACTGGATGTAGGCGGCCAGCTGGCTGATCTGCTTCTCGGTGAACTTCGCGGTCTTGCGCCGTTCCTCGGCGCCCTGCCCCGTCGCGGGCATGCGGCCGGTGCTGACCTGGAAATAGACCGAGGCGCCGCCGACGCCGAGCAACGCCGGCGCGCGGTCCTGCACGCCCTGCAGGTTTGCGCCGTGGCAGGTAATGCAGCTGACCTGGTAGAGCTGCCGGCCGGCGGCGACGTCGGCCGCGCTCTGGGCGGTGTCCGAGGCGCCCGACGTGGACGCGAACGCCGCATAGGCGCCGCCCATAGAGAGGAGCGCGCCGATCAGCACGGCACCGGCGCCGAGGCGGCGGCGCAGAGCGCCGCGGAGACCCCGCTTCGGTGTGCGCGCGGGCGCGCTCGATTGCTCGGCTCCCGTTGCCGAAACGGCCGGCTCGAAATAGAGCTCGCCACCGGCATCCGGGACGTCGAAGTCCTCCGTCACGAAAGCCCCTTCCCGGTCGGCGGATCGTCGAAGCTGGCGGGCATGACCGTCATCGGATGATGTAGATCATCGCAAACAGACCTATCCATACGACGTCGACGAAGTGCCAGTAGTAGGACACGACGATCGCGGCCGTCGCCTGGGCAGGCGTGAACCTGCCCAAGGTGGTGCGGATCAAGAACAGGATGAAGGCGATCAGGCCTCCGATGACGTGCAGGCCGTGGAAGCCCGTGGTCAGGAAGAAGACCGAGCCGTATCCGGAGCGCGAGATCGTGTTGCCGTCGCCGACCTGCTGCCGGTACTCGTTCGCCTGCCCGAGCACGAACATCAGCCCCATGAAGAAGGTGATCGTGAACCAGCGGCGCAGCTTGAAGACGTCGCCCTTCTCCGCCGCGAAAACGCCCCACTGGCACGTAAAGCTGGACGCCACCAAGATGATCGTGAACGGCGTGGCGTACCAGAGGCTGAGCTTGACGTCCTCGCCGGCGTGGGCGCGGCCGTCCAGTGGCAGCGTCATCGGCCAGTCACCGGGGTGCACCGAGCGAACCGTGAAGTACATCGCGAACAGGCCCGCGAAGAACATGAGCTCGCTGGAGAGCCAGACGATGGTGCCGACGCTGACGACATTCGGACGCGTCAGGGAGTGCACCTTGCTGGACTCGAAGCTGGGCGCCGTGGCTGTCGAGGTCACCAGCGCATTATGTCCTGCCGCAAGGGAAGAATGTCGTCGGGGTGGGGGTCGTGTCGCGGGTGTGATGTGACCGCCAGGAGTGCGCGGCGCCGACGCGGATACGATTCGCGCCATGAGCGAGTCCAGCGATGCGGTCACGGTTGTCGTGTACAGCAATTCGCCCGACGTCCGGGCCCAGGTGCGGATGGCCGTGGGCCGCCGACCGGCCCCCGATTCAGCCCGGATCGACTGGGTCGAATGCGCTACCAACGCTGAGGTTCTCGCGCAGCTGGACGGGGGCGGGCTGGAGCTGGTGATCCTCGATGGAGAGGCCCAGCCGACGGGCGGGATGGGCTTGGCCCGGCAGTTCAAGTACGAGATCGACGACTGCCCGCCGATCGTGGTGCTGGTCGCTCGTAAGCAGGACGGCTGGCTGGCCAGCTGGTCGCTCGCGGATGCGGTCATCAGCCAGCCGCTGGACCCGGTCGATGCGGCCGCGGTCGTCGCCGAGCAGATGCGCCGTCGCAGCACCGGCATGCCCGTCGTCCGGTAGCGGTGTCCGTCGCCGAGACCGGCCGGGACTGGCCGGGCGTGCTGACCACCCTCATGCGGGGCGACGCTCTCACCGCCGCCGACACCGGGTGGGCGATGGGGGAGATCATGGCCGGCGCGGCCACCGCGGCGCAGCTGGCCGCATTCGCGGTGTTGCTGCGGGCGAAGGGCGAGACGCCCGAGGAGATGGCGGGCCTGGTGCAGACGATGCTGGGCCGGGCACTGCCGGTCGTTATCGACGGGATGGCGGTTGACGTCGTCGGCACCGGCGCTGACCGGGCGCACACCGTCAACATCTCGACGATGGCGGCGTTGGTCGTGGCCGGTTCGGGGCGGCGCGTCGTCAAGCACGGCAACCGAGCAGCGTCCTCGGCATGCGGTACCGCCGACGTGCTCGAGGAGCTCGGAATCGCAATCGACCTGCCGGCGGCGGGGGTGGCAGCCACGGTGGACGAGGTCGGCATCGGCTTCTGCTTCGCGCCGGTCTTCCACGCGGGGATGCGGCACGCCGGCGCCCCCCGGCGAGAACTGGGTGTGCCGACCGCGTTCAACTTTCTCGGCCCACTGACCAACCCCGCTCGGGTGCGGGCGGCCGCGATCGGCTGTGCCGACCGTCGGATGGCCCCGGTGATGGCCGAAGTGCTCGCGCAGCGCGGCGACTGCGCGGTGGTGTTCCGCGGCGACGACGGCCTGGACGAGCTGACGACCACAACGACGTCGAGCGTGTGGGTCGCCGCCGGCGGCACCGTGACCGAGGCATCGCTGGACCCGGCGACGTTCGGCATCGCGGCCGTCGCGCCCGAGGCGCTGCGCGGCGGGGATCGCGTGCACAACGCGGCCGTGGTGCGCGCGGTGCTCTCCGGTGGCGGCGCGGGAGTCCGCGATGTCGTTCTGCTCAACGCCGCCGCAGCCATCGCGGTACACGACGGCCTGACGGCGGCGAGCCTCGAGACGGCGATCACCGACGGCCTCGCCGCGGCCACCGAGGCCGTCGACAACGGCAGCGCGGCGGCCCTGCTCGATCGGTGGATCGAGGCGAGCAGGCGGGCTCGCGACCGACGGCACGCCTGACTGCGCGAGCTGGATTTGCCGAGCACGGCACGACGGACGTGCGGGATCAGCGTCGCGGTGAGAGAGACTGGTGGCATGTCGAGCCGGGTTGGTCCGCGCCGCGTGCCGCGGCTTGCGCTCGCGGCCTGGGTGCTCGCCGCGGCCGCTCTGCTCGCGCTGACCGTCGCGGTCGTGCGCTACCTCGGCACCGCTGCCAACACCGGGCACGACGGCATGGCCGGCATGGCCGGCATGGGTGCGGGACATTCCCATGCGGGCGAGGCGCTGTACCGGGCCGGCGCCGATCCACTGGGTCCGCTGCTCGGCAGCGCCGTGTTCACCGTGTGGCAGCTCGACGCGGTCGCCCTGGCGCTGCTGGTGCTGGCGGCCGCGTGGTACCTGACCGGGGTCGCCCTGGTGCCGTTGCGCCATCCCGGCACGCGCTGGCCGGTCGGGCGCACGATCGGGTTCCTCGCCGGGCTCGCCGTCTGCGGGTTCGCCACGAGCGGCAGCATCGCCGTCTATGACCAGGTGCTGTTCACCGCGCACATGGCCGGCCACCTCGCGCTGGTGATGCTCGCGCCGGCGCTGCTGATGTGGGGCCGGCCGCTGACTCTGGCGCTTGCGGCGAGCACCGAGCCGCGCCGCGCGCGCATCGAACGGGTCGCGCAGGGGCGGGCGATGTCGTTGCTGACCGCACCGCCGGTGGCACTCGCGTCCTACACGGTGGTGATCGTCGGCAGTCACCTGACCGGCCTGATGGACACGGTCATGCGCACCACCTGGGCCGGCCAGGTCGAGCACCTGGTGTACGTGCTCGTCGGCTGCCAGTTTTTCTCGCTGATCGTCGGCGACGAGCCCATCCGCTGGCGGCTCTCCTCGCCGGCGCGCTGGCTGCTGCTCGCCGTGGCGATGGCCGTGGACACGTTCACCGGCGTGGTGCTGCTCCAGAGCACCCGCGCCATTGCCATGCTGCCCTCGCCCGATCTGCATGTGGGTGCGCTGTCCGACACACGCACCGGCGGCGCGATCATGTGGTTCGCCGGCGACGGGATCATGGCCGCGATCATGATCGCGCTGGTCATCGGCTGGCTGCGCAGGGTCGAGGCGAGCGACGAGAAGGGGTGGCTGGAACAGGCCCGCCGGGCTACCTTCTCCGCGCACACCGGCGCGGCGACGGCCGACTCCGACGCAGCGGGTTTCGACGACGACGACTCGACCCGCAGTTCATACAACGACTGGCTGGCGCAACTCGACCGCCAGCGCTGAGCCGCCCGGCCCCTAGTCCAGGCCGATGGAGAACGTCGCGTCGAGGTCGTGACGCGAGTACGCCCGGAACGCGATGTGGGTGTCGGTGTGCACGACCCCCGTGACCTTGGACAGCCGCCCGGCGATCACCTCGGCGATCTGGTCGAACTCGCGCACC
>DAITQD010000035.1:0-20250 GCA_036833255.1 Jatrophihabitantaceae bacterium | reverse complement strand
CTCGCGCCGCACATACCCGCGCCCGAGTCGACCGCCTACCAGTGCGCCGCAAGTCGCCACAACGTGTCCAGCTTCATGACGTACCCGAGCTCCTGCCCCGTTCGTGCCAGCCAATCGTCGACACGTCGCCGTGAGCAGAACGGCCGGTTGCCGCACGTGTGCACGACGTCGTCCCACAGTGGCGCGACCGGCACGAGGAAATGCGCAACAGGTCTTCGACTGCCGCCTCCGGAAGAGTCATCTCAGTCCACCGAGTGACCGGCGATCCCACCTGTCGTCTCGAACTCCGTCAGCATCGCGATGCGCCGGATGTGCCGTTCGCCCTCGGAGAACGCCGTCGCGAGGAAGATGTCGACGTAGCGCAGCGCGTCGGCTTCAGGGTGGTTGCGCGCGCCGATGCTGATGATGTTGGCGTCGTTGTGCTCGCGGGCGAGTTGCGCGGTTTCCTCGCTCCACACCAGCGCGGCGCGAATGCCCCGCACCTTGTTCGCCGCGATCTGTTCGCCGTTGCCCGACCCACCGATCACGATGCCGAGGCTGCCCGGCTCCGCGACGGTGCGTGCGGCGGCCGCGATGCACGGCGGTGGGTAGTCGTCGTTCGGATCGAGGGTCGCGGCCCCGCAATCGACCGGCTCGTGGCCACGCTCTGTCAGGTGCTTGATCAGCCGGGCCTTGAGCTCGAATCCGGCGTGATCGCTGCCGAGGAATACTCGCATGGCCGTCATCATGGCAGTCGACAGCGGCCCGTCACGGCCTGGGACACTTGAGCCGTGACGCACGCGCTGCCACCCCCTGGGTCCGCCGGTCTGGCGACGCAGTGGGCAGTGCAACCGCTCGCGATCCTGGCGGCGGTGGTCCTCGCCGCCTGGTACGTCCGTTCGGTGCGGCGGCTGGTTACCGGCGGCATCGCCGGTGGCGAGTGGCCGGTACGCCGCTCGGTGCTGTTCGGGGGCGGCCTGGCGCTGCTGGTCTGGACGACCTGCGGGTTCCCGCAGGCCTACGCCTCGTCGTTGTACTGGGTCTGGACGATGCAGACCCTTGTCCTGTTTCTACTCGTACCGTTCGTACTTCTCTCGGCACAGCCGCTCCAGCTAGCGCGCAAACACTCCGGGCGCGACGGGTGGGTGGACCGGTTCCTCCGCTCCCGCGCCGGACGGGTATTGGGCAACCCGCTCGTCGGGCCGGCGCTGGTGCCGCTGCTCTCCGGCGTGCTGTTCTTCGGGCCGGTGCCGGCGTGGGCGGTCGCCGCACCGGTGTTCGGCTGGGTGCTGCAGCTGTTGCTCGTGGCGGTGGGCGCACTGATCCTGCTGCCCCTGATCGGACTGGACGATGAGCCGAGCTCGCTGGCGGTCGGACTCACCCTGGCGATCGGCTCGTTCGAGCTGGTCCTCGACGCCATCCCGGGCATCGCCCTGTTTCTGCACACCTCGCTCGTCACGTCCTACTTCGACCACCGCTCCGTGCGGTCCTGGTCGCCGGGCACGCTACCCGACCAGAAGATCGCCGGCACGATCTTGTGGTGCGTCTCCGAGGTCATCGATCTGCCGTTCCTGCTGATCGTGTTCCGCCGCTGGCTGCGTGCCGACGCTCGCGACGCGGCCGTTGTCGACGCCGTGCTGGATGCCGAGCGGATCGCCCGCTCGGGCCTGTACAAGACCGGCGACGACAGTGGCGACGAGGCCGCCAATCAGGCCGACGTGCCCTGGTGGCTCACCGATCCGGCGATGCAGGACCGGCTGCGCCGGCAACGGTGAACCGGTAATCGCCGTCGGCGCCGCGGGTCAGATCGTGCACGGCCACGGCAGCAGCGACGGGAATCGGCCCGTAGACGTGAGGGAAGGCCATCCCGTTGCCGTAGCTGTCCTCAACCTGGACGCGCGCGTCCAGGCGCGCCGGGTCGAGCTCGACCACGCACAGGTCTCCGAGGTCTCGGTACAGACTGTTGGCGACACCGGCCACCTGTCCCGCGAACGAGCAGTGGACGAAGCCTTCACCGCCAAGCGATTCGGCGCGGTATTCGCCGGCGGCAGCGGCGGCTCGCCACCCCGATCGGCCGACGATGTGGAAGATCCCGTCCATCCGGTCACAGCCCGACGTACGCGGCCATGGCACGCAGTTGGTAGTCGAAGTAGGCGTCGTAGTCCTCGACGGCGTTCGTCAACCGCCCGAAGAGCTCGAAGCTGAGCGTGCCGAAGACCTGTGCCCACGCCGTCATGCCACGGGCGAGCACCGCGGGCGGGACGCCGCCGAAGACGGGTTGCGTCCGTAGCCGTTCGAGATCCGCGCGCACCGGGCGCGGCAACCGTGGACCGAGGCCGGTGTCGGCCGTGCCACGCTCGGCGGCGTCACGCAGGATAGCGATGATCACCAGCACCGGGCGACTGGCCGGGCCGATCGTGTCCTGCGGTGCGGCGTAGCCAGGGACCGGGCTGCCGTAGAGCAGGGCGTACTCGTGCGGGTTGGCCCGCGCCCACGCACGGATGCCCCGACCGAGGGCGAGCCACCGACCGGTGAGGTCGCGGCGCGCGACGCGCGCCTCGGCCTGTTCCGCTGCGTCACCCAGCGAGCCGTAAGCGTCGATGATCAGCGCGGTCAGCAGATCGTCGCGGCTCGCGAAGTACCGGTAGACGGCCGATGAGACCACGCCGAGATCGCGGGCAACGGCGCGCAGCGATAGGTTCGGCCCGTCCACAGCGAGGTGGCGGCGCGCGATCTGCTTGATTCGATCGGTCATGTCGGCGCGGGCGCGTGCTCGCACCGAGGCCGCAGCTGACTCGGTCATGCGCCCAGCTTCGCACAGGTCCGTGAGCAGTGCACTCTTTCGAGAGCACTGCTCTTGACATAGGCGGGCAGGTGAGCAATGCTCTCTATCGAGAGCGGTGCTCTCCCAACTGAAAGGAAGCCCCCTATGGCCTTGCACGTGATCGTCGGAGCCGGCCCCGTCGGGAGTGCCTTGGCACGCGAACTTCTCGTCCGCGGTGAAAAGGTGCGCGTCGTGACGCGCAGCGGATCTGGGGTCGACGGCGCCGACAGGGTGGCCGTGGACGCGGGCGACGCTGGTCGGCTGTCCGAGCTCGCTGACGGCGCTGCGGCGATCTACAACTGCGTCAATCCGCCGTACCACCGCTGGGCCACGGACTGGCCGCCGGTCGCGAACGCGCTCCTCGCGGCGGCGGAGGCGAGCGGAGCCGTGCTCGCCACGACGGGCAACCTCTACGTCTACGGCCCCGTCAGCGCTGCGATGACCGAGCAGACGCCGTTAGCCGCGACGGGCACCAAAGGTCAGGTACGGATCAAGATGTGGCAGGACGCGCTCGCGGCCCACGACGCCGGACGCATCCGAGCCTTCGAGGTTCGCGGCAGCGACTACCTCGGCGGCAACTCCTTGCTGTCGATGCTCGTCTCGCCTGCCTTACGCAAGGGCCGCACCGCCTTCGTGCCGGCCGACCTCGACGCCCCGCACACCTGGACGAACGTCGAGGACGTCGCGACGCTGCTCGTCCTTGGCGCCAGCGACGAGCGGGCGTGGGGCCGAGCGTGGCACGTGCCGAGCGCTCCGGCCTGCTCGATCCGCGAGCTGACGGCGATCGCTGCGCGGCAACTCGGGGCGAAGCCGAAGGTGCGCTCGCTGCCAGGGTCGGTGCTCTGGGGGGTAGGCGTGGTCAACCCGACGGTGCGCGAGTTGCGTGAGACACAGCACCAGTTCCGCAAGCCGTTCGTACTGGACTCGTCGGCGGCTGAGGCGACGTTCGGTCTTCGTCCGACTCCGCTCGAGGAGTCGGTGCGGCTGGATCTGGCCAACTCCTAGTCGAACTGCGGCGACTCGGTGCGGCTGCGCTTGAGCTCGAAGAAGTACGAGTACCCGGCAAGCAGGCGCGCACCGTCCCACACCCGCAGGGCGTCCGCGCCCCGCGGGATGCGGGTGAGCACCGGCCCGAAGAACGCAACGCCGTCGACGTGGATGACCGGCGTGCCGACCTCTAACCCGACCGGGTCCATGCCCGCGTGGTGGGACTTGCGCAGCAGGTCGTCGTACTCGTCGGACTCCGCCGCATCAGCCAGCGATGCGGGCAGACCGGCCTCCGCCAGCGCCTCGACGAGCACGGCACGGTCGAAGTCGCGGCCCTGGTCGTGCTTGCGCCGGCCGAGCGCGGTGTAGAGCGGACGCAGCACCTCGGCGCCCTGGGCCTGCTCAGCGGCGACGCAGACCCGTACCGGCCCCCAGCCGCGGTCGAGCATCTCCCGGTAATCGTCGGAAAGCTCGTCACGACCCTCGTTGAGCACCGACAGCGACATCACGTGGAAGGTCAACTCGATGTCGCGCTGCTTCTCCACTTCGAGGATCCAGCGCGAGGTCACCCAGGCGAAGGGACATAGCGGGTCGAACCAGAAGTCGACGGCAGCGTGGACGGGTGGGGAGGAAACGGTCATATCCCAACGATACCCATGCTGGTTGAGGTCTAAACCACAGCGCGGCCGGCCGCGCTTCCCGGCTCAGCTCGTCAGGGCGGCGAGGGCTTGGTCCGCGTGAGCGTCCATGTCGATCTCGCTGTGGATCGTCGCGACGACCGTGCGGTCCTTGCCGATCGCGAACGTCCAGCGCTTGACCGGGGCGCCCAGTCGCTCGCCGACCTTGCCGCGCTTGACGTCGAAGATGCCCGCAACGTCACCGGACTCGTCGGACAGCAGCGGATAATCGAAACCGTGCCGCTCGGCGAACTCCTTCTGCTTGGCAACGGAATCGCAGCTGATACCGACCCGCTGCACGCCAGCGGCGGCGAACTCCGACGCGAGATCGCGGAAATGGCGCGCTTCCTTCGTGCAGCCGGACGTCATCGCCGCCGGGTAGAAGAACAGCACCACAGGGCCGTCGGCCAGCAGGCTCGAGAGCCGGCGCGGAGCACCGTTCTGATCGGGAAGCTCGAAATCGGGCACCTCGTCACCTGTACGCATCCGGCCAGAGTAACCGGAAAGCCGCAACGCGTGGTGAGCGTGACAGACTCAACGAAAGCAACTAACTTCACAAAGGAGTGAATACCTACGATGCCCGGTCCCAGCGCCGTACCCAACCTGACCCGCGACGACGCCCGTGCCCGCGCCGAGCTGCTGCACGTCGAGTCCTACGACATCGCGCTCGACCTCACCGATGGTGGCGGCAAACCGTCCGAACGCACCTTCCGCTCGACGAGCACGATTCGCTTCACCGCCGCTCGTAGCGGCGAGGCGACGTTCGTCGACGTGATCGCCGACAAGTTCCACGCCGTCAAGCTCAACGGCGAGGACATCGACGTGTCGGCCTACGACGCCGAACACGGCATCGTGCTGAGCGACCTGGCGGCCGACAACACTCTCGTCGTCGACGCCGAGCTGCTCTACACCAACACCGGCGAGGGCTTGCACCGCTTCGTCGACCCGCTGGACGATGAGACCTACCTGTACTCGCAGTTCGAGACCGCCGACGCCAAGCGCGTGTACGCCTGCTTCGACCAGCCCGACCTGAAGGCGGAGTTCACGATCAGCGCGACCGTGCCCGAGCACTGGGCGGTCGTGTCCAACGGCCGTGAGGTCGGGGTCGAGGAACTGCGCGCGGGCAAGACGATTCGCTTCGCGACCACCGCGCGCATCAGCCCGTACATCACGGCGCTGGTCGCGGGTCCGTATGCCGTCGCGCGCACAACCCACGACGGCATCGAGCTCGGCCTGTGGTGCCGCCAGACGCTGGCCAAGCACCTCGACACGGACGAGCTGTTCAAGATCACCGCGCAGGGCTTCGACTGGTACAACGCCAACTTTGGCGTGCGCTACCCCTTCGACAAGTACGACCAGATATTCGTCCCGGAGTTCAACGCGGGCGCGATGGAGAACGCCGGCTGCGTGACCTTCCGCGAGGACTACGTCTTCCGCAGCAAGGTTACTGACGCCCGCTACGAGCGGCGCGCCGAGACGATCCTGCACGAGATGGCGCACATGTGGTTCGGCGATCTCGTCACGATGCGCTGGTGGGACGACCTGTGGCTCAACGAGTCCTTCGCCACCTACGCCTCCGTGCTGTGCCAGACGAATGCGACCCGCTGGACGGGCGCCTGGACGACATTCGCCAACTCGGAGAAGACCTGGGCCTACCGGCAGGACGAGCTGCCCTCGACCCACCCGATCGCCACGGATGCTCCCGACGTGCAGACCGCCGAGGTGAACTTCGACGGCATCACCTACGCCAAGGGCGCCAGCGTGCTCAAGCAGCTCGGTGCCTACGTCGGCGTCGAGGCGTTCCTCGCCGGGCTGCGCGACTACTTCGCCGAACACGCCTACGGCAACACGACCCTCGCGGACCTGCTCAGCGCGCTGGAGAAAGCGTCCAGCCGCAACCTCGGCGACTGGTCGAAGCTGTGGCTGGAGACGGCCGGCATCAACACCTTGCACCCCGACTTCACCCTCGACGCCGACGGCAACTACACCAGCTTCGAGATCGTGCAGTCGGCACCGGACGAGGTTGCCGCCACCAACACCATCCGCCCCCACCGCCTCGCCGTCGGCGTCTACGACGAACAGGGCGGTCGGCTGGTACGCACGGACCGCATCGAGCTGGACGTCACCAGTGAGCGGACGCCGATCGAGCAGCTCGTCGGGCGCAAGCAGCCCGATCTGCTGCTGCTGAACGACGACGACCTCACCTACTGCAAGCTGCGCCTGGACAAGCGCAGCCTGGCGACGCTGCGTAGCGGCGGGATCGCCAAGCTGGTCGACTCATTGCCGCGGGCACTCGCCTGGTCCGCGGTCTGGGACATGACGCGCGACGGGGAGCTCGCGACGCGCGACTACCTCGCGCTCGTCCTGTCCGGCGCCGATCGGGAGAGCGACATCGGCGTCATGCAGTCGCTGACGCGCCACGCCCTACACGCCCTGGAGCTCTATGCCGACCCGCAATGGGCACCCGAGGGTTATGCCGCTCTGGCCGACGCGTCGTTCGCCGCGCTACAGCGCTCTGCACCCGGCTCGGACCACCAGCTCGCCTGGACGCACACGCTGCTCGGCGCCGCCCGCAGCGACGAGCACGTCGCATTCATGCGCGGCCTGCTCGACGGCACGCAGGTCGTCGACGGACTTGCGGTCGACGACGAGCTGCGATGGACGATCGTCCAGTCGCTGTCCGCGCGCGGAGCGATCGACGCCGACGGCATCGACGCCGAGTTGAAGCGCGACCCGTCGGCGGCCGGGCGGCGGCACGCCGCAACCGCGCGGGCGCTGCAGCCGAGCGCCGAGGCAAAGGCCGAGGCATGGCGGCTCGCACTCGAGGACGACGCACTGTCGAACGCGATGCGGGAGGCGGTCATCCGCGGCTTCGCCCACGCCACCCAGGGCGAGCTCGTGCTGCCCTACATCGCGCGTTACTTCGCGGAGATCGAGGACGTGTGGCAGCGCCGCACCAGCGAGGTAGCGCAGTACGTCGTCGTCGGCCTGTTCCCCGCCTGGACGTCCTCGATCACGCCAGAGACGGTCGCGGCTGCCGACGAGTTCCTCCGCCGCGACGGCCTGCCGGCGGCGCTGCGGCGGCTGGTCAGCGAAGGCCGAGCCGACGTCACCCGGGCGCTGCGCGCCCGCGAGGCGGACGGCAGCACCGCAACGCGCTCCTAGCCGCGGCGCACCGGGGCCCGGCGGGGGGGAGCCGCTGGGCCGGACTGGGCACCCTAGCGCGGGTTCCTCACGCGTAACCCACGCGGGCGGATCTCGTTGTTCTCGGTAGCCGAGTTCAGCCACGTCCCTGGAGTGCACCCATTGTCTTGCGCAGACCACGACGACGAGCCGATCATCGCGCCGGGTCTCGCGGCCATGCTCCGGCGGCACCCGCAGCGGGTCCGCAAGGCCGCCGCGGGCACGATCATGAGCGGCATGCTGCTCTTCGTGGTCGCCAGTATTGCGCTGCCCGCGGGGGCTGATCCCAGCCACAAGAAGGCCGCCGCGGCCCCTGCCGTGGCAGCGCCCGCCGACCTTGACGCGGTACTGCCGGCCAACGTCGCGCCGGCCGCGGCCGCCGCCAACATCGTGCTCGCCGGCAAGCCGCGCCACGTGGCGAAGCGGGCACCGGTCACCAGGGCAGTCATCTCCGGTCTCGCCGCCAACGGCATCCCGAAGGTCGCATTGAACGCCTACCGCGTCGCGGCGGCGCGGCTGGCCAACGCCGAGCCCGGTTGCGGCATCGACTGGGCGCTGCTCGCCGGCATCGGCCGCGAGGAGTCCGACCACGGCCGCTTCGCCGGGGCGACTCTCAACGCCGACGGCACCTCGACGCCGCGCATTATCGGCATCCCGCTGAACGGCAGAGGCACTGAGCGCATCGGCGATACCGATCACGGCCAGCTGGACGGTGACACGGTCTATGACCGGGCCGTCGGCCCGATGCAATTCATCCCCTCCACCTGGGCGGCGTACGGCTCCGACGCGAACGGTGACGGCAAGGCGGACGTCTTCAACGTCAACGACGCGGCACTCACCGCCGCGCGCTACCTCTGCGCCGCCGGCGGCAACCTGCGTACGCACGCCGGCCAGGTGGCTGCGGTGCTCGCCTACAACCACTCCGACCAGTACCTCGCCCAGGTGCTCGCACTGGCCAACGCCTACCGCACCGGCGTTGCGGTGTACGGCATCCCGGTCGGAAACGTGACCGGCGGCCTGCCTCCGGTCAGCAACACCGGCTACCTCCCGCCGGTGAACCCGGGTCCGCCGACCGCCGTCGGCACGACGGCGGCAAAGAAGAAGACCGCGGCTGCGAAACCCGCTGCGACGACGACCCCGTCCCCCGACCCGGCGAAGTCGACGAGCCCGACCAGCGCTTCCCCGAGCACTGCGCCGAGCGGGACCTCGGGCGGGACGTCCGGCGGCGGTGCCACGAGTTCGACAACACCGTTACTGCCGGCGCCGACCTCGTCCGCCTCGCCCACGCCGACGCGCACCAAGACGTGCATCCTGTGGGACATGATCGACCCGAACAAGTGCGACGTCTGGGTCTGACGGCTCTTCAGGCGTCGATGCCGCCCGGCACGCGAATCTCTCGGCCGACGTCCTAGTGTCGCACTAGATTCGGCCGGCCGAGTCGGACAGCATGCGCAGTCCGGTGACCAGGCCGCCGGTGAGTTCGCCGCTGGTGAACGCGGCTCGCATCGCCAGCGCGGCAAGCGCGCAGGCCCGGTTGGGCAGCCGCTTGGCCGAGCCCGGCCCGGTGACGATGTGCAGGGCGCGCTGGCCGGGTGACACCGCGAGCAGCACCGCGTCGTCGGTGAGCTTCTCGAACAGTGCCTCGGCGTGCGCCCGGGAGGGCGCCTTCAACTCGCCGAGGTAGATGGAGAACATCAGCCCGGACTCGCGGCTGGACAGCGTGAGTGCCTCGTCGAGACGGCTCAGCTGCCGCGCAGTGAAGCCCTGCGCGCCGATGTCGTGGCCGATCGGCCCGTACTGCACCTTGGTGGGGTCGACCTTGGCGTCACCACTCACCGCTGGCACCCCCAACCGCAGTCGTCACCGATCTGCTCCCGGCCTCGAGCTGCGGGTGGTGGCCAGTCTCCGCACCCACCACGGCGTCCGGGTGCGGCACGAACCAGGCCGCCGCGTAGGGCCACGGACGCCCCGGGCGGTACCGGTTCGGCTGGTGCAGCATGGACTTGCCATACACCCCCAACGCGATGACGCTGATGATGGCGCCGGGTATGCCGACGTACACCAGCACGGTCTCGACGATGCTCATGCAGAGACGGTAGCGAATCGCCCTGTGCGCCTCGCAGGGCGCCTAGGGCGTGCTCCAGATCGCGGGGTGACGATCCGCCCACGGCAGCGCGCGCTCCAACTGGGCGGCGAGCGCGAGCAGCGGCGCGTCGCCGGCCGGGCGCCCGACGAACATCATGCCGATCGGCAGGCCTTCGCGGCTCTGGTACAACGGCAGCGAGATCGCCGGCTGCCCGGTGGTGTTGTACATCGCCGTGTAGGGCGTGAACTGCTTCTGCCGCTCGAAGTCGGCCGCGGGGTCGCCGTCATCGCCGATGAACCAGCCCACCGGCCGCGGCAGCATGGCGACGGTCGGCGTGAGCACCGCGTCCAGGTGCGCGGTCGCCGCGATGCCCTGCCGCGCGTAGAGGTTGAGCATGCCTACTGCCGTCGCATACTGTGCCCCGCTGATTGCCGCGCCCCGCTCGCGCAGGTACCGGGTCAGCGCCCGCAGGTCGCCGGTGCGTGCCGGATCCACCGGGATGGACGCGGCCGATACCGCCCAGACTGTCTCGAAGGCCGGGATCGCCTCCGGCGGCACGGGCGCGGCCACGTCGACGACCTCGTGCCCCAGGCTCGCCAGCAGCGCAGCTGCCTGCTCCCACGCGTCACGCACCTGCGGATCGACCTCGGACTGGATCGGCGAGTCGAGGTAACGGCCGATGCGCAGCGGGCCCGGTTCGCGCTCGCACCAGCCGAGGAACGTCTCACCGGCCGGCAACGGCGGCAGCGGGTCGGGGTCGCCGGGCTGTGGGATCGCGACCGCGTCAAGGAACACGGCGGCATCGCGCACGGTGCGCGCCAGCGGGCCGTACACCGACAGCCGGGACGAGTCGATGTCCATCGGGCCCTTGGAGACGCGCCCGCGCGAGGTCTTCAGCCCGACGAGCCCACACACACTCGCCGGGATGCGGATCGAGCCACCGCCGTCGCTGCCCTGCGCGACCGGGATGAAGCCGCTCGACACCGCCGCGCCCGCGCCACCGCTCGAACCGCCCGCGAGCCGCAGGGTGTCCCACGGCGTGCGCGCGGGCGGGCCGATGTCGGTCTCGGTGTAGCACGGCAGGCCGAACTCGGGCGTGGCCGTCTTGCCGAGGCTGATCGTCCCCGCAGCACGCAACAGCGTCACGACGTGGTCGTCGACGTCGGGCACCCAGTCGGCGAAGGCCCGCGAGCCCAGCTTGGTCGGGATTCCCGCCGTCAGGTTCAGGTCCTTGATCGCGGTGGGCACGCCGAGCAGCGGCGGCAGCACGGCCGGATCGTCGGCATCGCGAACCGCCCGCTCGGCGAGCTTCGCCTGCCCGCGAGCTGCCTCGGCGGTGACGGTGACGAACGCGCCGACCTGCGCGTCCAGGCGCGCGATGCGCTCGAGAGCGTGCTCGACGAGCTCGACCGGGCTCACGTCGCCGCAGCGCACGGCAGCGGCGGCATCGAGCGCGGTCAGGTCGTGCAGATCGGACATGCACGGCACCCTAGACGGCGGGCGCGACGTCGACCCCGAGACCGTTCCAGGTGAGATAACGCTGCCAGGCCGGGTCACGTTTGGCCCAGCCCATGACCACAGCCACCGTCGCCGGTGGCTGGATGGGTGTAACCACGAGGTGCCAGCCGAGCTCGGAGAGCAGCCGGTCACCCTTGCGATGGTTGCACCGCGCGCACGCGGAGACGACGTTCGTCCACACGTGCGGGCCCCCGCGCGACCGGGGTCTGACGTGGTCGATGGTGTCGGCCCGGACCCCGCAGTACATGCACAGATGGGCGTCGCGGTCGAGCACGGCGCGGCGGGTCAGCGGTACCTCGCGCCGGTACGGCACGCGCACGTAGTGCGACAGGCGGACCACGGTCGGGACCTGGATCGAGGTGCGCTCGGAATGCATGACCTCGGCGCCGGCCTCGACGATGATGGCTTTCTCGGCCAGCACCAGGACGACGGCACGGCGCAGCGGCACGACGCACAGCGGCTCGTACGTCGCGTTGAGAACCAACGACCCTGACACCCGGATTCACCTCCAACCGCTACCAGTGAACCCGACGACGCGCCCGTGTGCACGTTTTCTTTACCGCATGGCAAGGTTGTCGACCGTGACTTCCGACCGCCGCACCATCCTCCTGGCCCTGCCGAAGTACCTTCACGAGCACAGCCGGGTGCTGATCGAGATCCCGATCCGGATCGTCGTGATCATCGTGGTGACCCTCGCGATCCGGGCGATCCTGCACCGGATGATCAACCGCGCGGTGCGCCCGATTCATGTCGGCGAGGTGCCTCGGATCCTGCGCCCCTTCAAGGAGCGGGTCGAGAACAGCGCGCTGCTCGAGTCGACCGGGCTGCTCTCCGAACGGCGCACCCAGCGGGCGGCGACGATCGGCTCGGTCCTGAGGTCGGGCGTGTCGCTCACGGTGCTGGTGATCGGGTTCCTGCTCGTACTCAGCGAGTTGGGCATCGACCTGGCGCCGTTCATCGCGGGCACGTCCATCGTCGGCGTCGCGCTCGGCTTCGGCGCGCAGAACGTCGTGAAGGATTTCCTGTCCGGCATGTTCATGATGCTCGAGGACCAGTACGGCGTCGGCGACGTCATCGACTTCGAGATGGCGATAGGCACGGTCGAGGCGGTCGGTCTGCGCACGACGACCCTGCGCGACGTCAACGGCACGGTCTGGTACGTGCGCAACGGCGAGGTCGTGCGCGTGGGCAACAAGAGCCAGGGCTACGCGCAGGTCGTGCTCGACGTGCCGATCGCGGCGGCCGCTGACATCGCGGCGGCGTCGTCGGCGATGCTCGCGGTCGCGCAGCAGATGCATGGGGAGCAGGCGTGGGCCGACGCGTTCCTGGGCGAGCCCGAAGTGCAGGGTGTCGAGCGGCTCACCCGTGAGGAGACCGTCATCCGGCTCGTCGCCCGGGTGCGGCCGGTGGAGCAGTGGCGCGTCGCCCGTGAGCTGCGGCGCCGCATCCGCGAACGCCTGGACCGCCTGGACATCGAGGCGCACCTGCCCGCCGAACCGGGCGCCGCGCCACCGCCTACGGCGTGAGGGCGCGGACGGCGTCGAGCACCGCACGATGCAGCGTCGGGAAGGCGTAGTGCATCGTCGTCAGCGTCGCGACGGGCACCTCGGCGTGGACGGCGAGGGTCAGCAGCCCGAGCACCTCACCGCCGTGCGGGCCGACGACGGTCGCGCCGACGAGGACCCCGCGCTCGGCGTCCTCGACGACCTTGACGAACCCGTCGTTGCCGGGGCCGTGGATCCAGCCGCGGCTCGACGACGGCATCGGCTCGCTGCCCGTGCGGACCCGAAGGCCCTTGTCGCGCGCCTGCTGCTCGGAAAGCCCGACGCGTCCCACCTCGGGGTCGGTGAACGTCGCCCAGGCCAGGCCGTGGTAGCCGCCGAATGGCTCGTCCTGACCGAGCAGGTGGGCGGTGAGCACCCGGGCCTGCCACACCGAGACGTGTGTGAACGCACCGTGTCCGGTGATGTCACCGACGGAATAAACGCCGTCCACGGGTATGTCCTCGCGGAGCACCCGCATGTGCTCGTCGATCCTCAGCGTGCGGGCCGACGGGTCGAGGCCGATCGTCTCCAAACCTATGTCGGCGAGGTTCGGGCGACGACCCGCGGCGACGAGCAGCTTCTCGGCGGTGATCGTCGAGCCGTCGGCGAGCGTGACCTGCGCGCCGTCTGCGCCGGCGGCGACCTTCTCGGCGCCGACGCCCGCACGCACATCGACGCCCTCGCGGCGCAGCACGTCGGCGACCACCTCGGACGCCTCGGGCTCCTCCGGCAGCAGGATCCGCGGCGCCACTTCGACGATCGTGACCTGGCTGCCGAAGCGGGCGAAGCCCTGCGCCAGCTCACAGCCGATCGCCCCGCCGCCGAGCACGATCAGTGTTGCCGGCGCGGCGGTGGCCTTGACGGCTTCGCGGTTCGTCCACACCGGGCCGTCTACGCCGTCGCCGCTCGCGCGCAAGTCGGCCAGCCCCTCGATGGGCGGGAGGGCGGGTGCGGTCCCGGTCGCCACGACCACGCGGCGGGTGCGGTGGGTGTCGCCACCGACCTGCACGAGCAGGTGACCGTCGTCGGCGCGGCCGGCGAGACGCCCGGCACCACGTACGAACGTGCCGCCCTGGCCCTCGAAGCGTTCGACGGCGACCCGGTCGTCCCAGTTGTCGGTGGCCTCGTCGCGGATCCGCGTGGCGACCGGCGTGAAGTCGGGCTCGGCCGTGGCGTGCCCCGCGGTGCCGTCGACGCGCCGCGTCTCGGCGAGCAGTTCGGCGCCGCGCAGGATCATCTTGGACGGGATGCAGCCGTAGTACGGGCACTCACCGCCGACCAGACCGGGGTCGACGCCGAGCACCGACCAGCCGGCTTCGGCCGCTTTTCCGGCCACCTCTTCGCCGCCGGGGCCGAGGCCGAGGACGATCAGGTCGAAGTCTGTGTGCGTCATGATCCGACCGTAGGACACGAGACAACGCCCGGTGTGAGAACAATGGCTGACGTGCCGTCACCGCCTGATCCCGATCCGACGTACACCAGTGCCGACACGTTCTTCGCGGCCGTGGGCGGTGAGGACACGTTCCGCCGCCTCGTCGACACGTTCTACGCCGGCGTCGCCGCCGATCCGGTGCTACGTGCCCTGTATCCGGAGGACGACCTCGGCCCGGCGGCCGAGCGGCTGCGGATGTTCCTGATCCAGTACTGGGGCGGTCCGTCGACGTACTCCCAGCAGCGCGGCCATCCGCGGTTGCGGATGCGGCATGCGCCGTTCGCGATCGGCGCGGCCCAGCGCGACGCCTGGCTGCGGCACATGCGAGCGGCGCTGGACTCCGTCGCGTTGCCCACGGCCTACGAGCAGGCACTGTGGGACTACCTGGTGGGTGCAGCCGAGTCCATGCGTAACGTGCCCGGCTGACCGTCGCCGTCTGGCACCATGTCTCACCATGACCAAAAGCGCTTCCGGCCAGCCCTGGTGGGCAACCGCAGTTTTCTACCAGATCTACCCGCGCAGCTTCGCCGACGGCAACGGCGACGGCACCGGTGACCTGGTCGGCGCGCGCGCGCGGCTCGGCTACCTGCAGGACCTCGGGGTCGACGCGATCTGGATCTCGCCGTTCTACCGTTCGCCCATGACCGACGGCGGCTACGACGTCGCCGACCCGTGCGACGTCGACCCGCTCTTCGGCACGCTCGCCGACTTCGATGCGCTCGTCGCGGACGCGCAGGCGCGGAGGATCCGGGTCACGATCGACATCGTCCCGAACCACTTCTCCGACCAGCATCGGTGGTTCGTCGAGGCGCTCGCCGGCCCGTCCGGCGGCCCCGAGCGGGCCCGGTTCATCTTCCGCCCGGGACGCGGCGAGCACGGGGAGTTGCCGCCGAACAACTGGCCGTCGGTCTTCGGCGGCCCGGCGTGGACCCGGGTGCCCGACGGCGACTGGTACCTACACCTGTTCGCAGCGGAGCAGCCCGACCTGGACTGGACGAATCCCGCAGTGCCGGCCGAGTTCGAGCGCATCCTGCGGTTCTGGCTGGACCGCGGTGTCGACGGGTTCCGCATCGACGTTGCGCACGGCATGGCCAAGCCGGCCGGGCTGCCCGACGTCGACCTGTCCGCCATCCCGTCCCGCGAGGCGGGCGCAACGATGCCGTCCTTGGACGACATCCGGTGGGACCGCGACGGCGTGCACGAGTACCACCGGATTTTCCGGCGGGTGCTCGACTCCTACCCCGGCGACCGGATGGCCGTGGGCGAGGCATGGGTACCCGATTCCGAGCGCCTGGCTCGCTACGTGCGACCGGACGAGCTCAACCTCGCGTTCAACTTCGAACTTGTCGAGGCCGACTGGGGTGCCAAGACGTTCCGCGAGGCAATTGCGCGATCGCTGCATGCGATGTCCGGCGTCGGCGCGCCGTGCACCTGGGTGCTGGCCAACCACGATGTCGACCGGGCCGCGACGCGCTACGGGGGCGGCGCGATCGGCGTGACGCGGGCGCGGGCCGCGGCGCTGGTGCAGCTGTCGCTGCCCGGTGCCGCCTACATCTACAACGGCGACGAGCTGGGCCTGGACAACGTCGAGTTGCCCGACTCCGCCCTGCAGGACCCGACGTGGGAGCGCAGTGGGCACACCGAGCGCGGGCGTGACGGCCAACGGGTGCCACTGCCGTGGTCCGGGACGGCGCCGACGTTCGGTTTCAGCACAGCGGCATCGAGCTGGCTGCCGATGCCGCCGGAGTGGGCCGCGCTGACGGTGGCCGCGCAGGAGGCCGGCCCTGATTCGACGCTGCTGCTGTACCGGCGGGCGCTGGCGCTGCGGCGTGCCACCACAGATCTGCAGCAGAACAAGTTCGACTGGCTGAACGCGCCGGACGAATGCCTCGCCTACCGACGCGGCAGCGTGCTCGTCGTGCTCAACTCCGGCGGGTCGGCCGTGCCGCTCCCGGCGGGCGAGGTCATGCTCGGCTCCGGGCCGCTGGGCGCCGGCGTGCTGCCCGCGAACACCGCGGTGTGGCTGCGGGCCTGAGCCGAACCCATCACCGCGATAGCAGTTGCAGGCCGCGGCCTGGGCGTTCGGCGTAGACCGAGCCGTACTCGGCTGCGACTCGGGTCCACCGCCCGGAGGTGTCGACCGCGACGTGCGAGCCGCGGGGCAGGAAACCCATCCGGGTCAGTGCGCTCAGAACCCGCAACGTGACCGGTGCGCTCAGCTCGCCGGCGTCGGCGCTCACGGTCAGCACGACCGAGTCGAGCAGCGCGTCGGCGACCTCCGTGCGCGGTTGTGCGCCCGGCACCCCCTCGCGGTCCGCCGCGTCGGTGAGCGCCTGCGCCCCAGCGCGGACCAGGCCGCGGACGACCTCGTCCGGGACGGTGTCGATGCGCTGCCAGCCGCGGGCGGGCGGCAGGCCGGTGCGCCACTCGGCGTCGCGCCGCGCCGGTGTCGCGGAGTCGTCGCCGTCGAGCCAGGTGAGCAAATCCGACGCCTGCACGGTTGCGTCGAACGGTTCGTCCCCGCGCTCGACGGCAAGCGTGCGGGCGACGAGGACGCCGAACGGCAGCCGCAGCAGCACGGACACCTGGTGCTCGGAGGCCCGCAGGCGTGCCAGTCCGGCGGCGTCGAGGGTGACCGCGCGCCGCAGGACAGGGGCCAGCTCGACCAGGTCGTCGCGCGTGAGCGTGCCCAGGCCGCTCACGTCAGATCGTCGGCGAATCCGGCCAGGATGTCGCGCTCCTGGTTGGTGAGCCGCCGTGGGCGATCGGTCTCGAAGTCGAAGGTGACGCAAATCGTCGCCGCTTGCGCGGCGAGGAGGTCGCCGTCGAATACCTCGTAGTGCACGGTGAACGACGCTGCGCGCATCTCGCCGATCCAGAGTTCGAGCCGGAGCGGCTCGGGGTGGTAGACGACCGGCCGCCGGTAGTCGATCTCATGCCGGGCGATCACCGTCCCGCTGGAGAATAGGCTGTCGATGTCTCTGCCACGGTCGAAGAACATCGCGACGCGGGCCTGCTCCAGGTAGGCGAGGTAGGCCGAGTTGTTGATGTGCCGGTAGGCATCCATGTCCGACCAGCGCATGTGCACCTCGTGCACGAACCGAGCCACGGTGTCAGTCGCGGGTGAGCTTGCGGTAGGTGACGGCGTGCGGGCGCGCCGCGTCGGCCCCGAGGCGCTCGACCTTGTTCTTCTCATAAGAGTCGAAGTTGCCCTCGAACCAGAACCACTGCGCCGGGTTCTCCTCGGTGCCCTCCCACGCGAGGATGTGCGTGGTGACCCGGTCGAGGAACCAGCGATCGTGGCTGATCACCACGGCACAGCCGGGGAACTCCAGCAGGGCGTTCTCCAGCGAGCCGAGGGTCTCGACGTCCAGGTCGTTCGTCGGCTCGTCGAGCAGCAGCAGATTGCCGCCCTCCTTGAGCGTGAGAGCGAGGTTCAAGCGGTTGCGTTCGCCGCCGGACAACACCCCGGCGGGCTTCTGCTGGTCGGGCCCCTTGAACCCGAACGCGGATACATAGGCGCGCGAGGGCACCTCGACCTGGCCGACGTGGATGTAGTCGAGGCCGTCGGAGACGACCTCCCAGACGTTCTTCTTAGGGTCGATGCCGCTGCGGCCCTGATCGACGTAGCTGACCTTGACCGTCTCGCCGACCTTCACCTCGCCGGAATCGGGATGCTCCTGACCGATGATCATCTTGAACAGGGTCGTCTTGCCGACGCCGTTCGGGCCGATGACGCCCACGATGCCGCCGCGCGGCAGCGTGAAGGACAGGTCCTTGATCAGCATCCGTGCGTCGAAGCCCTTGTCGAGGTGGCTGGAATCGACGACCACGGTGCCCAACCGCGGACCCGGCGGGATCTGGATCTCCTCGAAATCGAGCTTGCGCGTCTTCTCAGCCTCCGACGCCATCTCCTCGTAGCGCACCAGTCGTGCCTTGCTCTTGGTCTGGCGCCCCTTCGCGTTCGAGCGAACCCACTCGAGTTCGTCGCGCAGTCGCCGCTCCAGCTTCTGATCCTTCTTGCCCTGGACCTTGAGGCGCTCGGCCTTCTTCTCCAGGTAGCTGGAGTAGTTGCCCTCGTACGGATAGGCCCGGCCGCGGTCGAGTTCGAG
Source organism: Jatrophihabitantaceae bacterium (assembly GCA_036833255.1). Taxonomy (GTDB): domain Bacteria; phylum Actinomycetota; class Actinomycetes; order Mycobacteriales; family Jatrophihabitantaceae; genus QHCC01. The sequence goes on along the minus strand of DAITQD010000035.1, from coordinate 1,908 downwards.
GATCCACTCGGCGACGTTGTCGAGGAAGTACCGGTCGTGGGTGACGGCGAGGATGGTGCCCTCGTACTTGGCCAGGTGCTGCTCGAGCCATTGCACACTCTCGGCGTCGAGGTGGTTGGTCGGTTCGTCGAGCAGCAGCAGGTCGGGTGCCTCGAGCAGCAGCTTGCATAGCGCGACGCGCCGCCGCTCACCGCCGGACAGGTGGGTGACCGACTCGTCGCCCGGCGGGCAGCGCAGCGCATCCATCGCCTGCTCGATGCGGCTGTCGAGGTCCCAGCCTTCGGCGTGCTCGATCTTCTCCATCAGGTCGCCCTGCTCGCCGAGCAGCAGGTCGAAGTCGGCGTCGGGTTCGCCCATCGCTGCCGACACCTCCTCGAACCTCGCCAGCCACCCGCGCAGTGTGGTCACGGCGTCCTCGACGTTCTCGCGGACCGTCTTCGATTCGTCCAACTTCGGTTCCTGCTGCAGCAGGCCCACCGAAGCACCCGGCGCCAGGTTCGCATCGCCGTTGGAGGCATGGTCGAGCCCGGCCATGATCTTCAGGACGGTGGACTTACCCGCGCCGTTCGGCCCGACCACGCCGATCTTCGCGCCGGGCAGGAACGACAGGGTGACATCGTCGAGAATCGCCTTGTCGCCGTGCGACTTGCGCACCTTGTACATCGTGTAGATGAACTGGGCCACTATCCGTCCTTGATCCCGCAGTAGAGAGTCATCGGCCGGCGATCGCGTCACCGGCCCTGCAGCCCAGTGTCCCAGTCGTGTCGAACCCCGCGGCCCGCTACCCCCGGTCGGAAGCGCGGACCGCAAGGGTCGCCGTCTGCGCTCAGCTGACCGGGGCGAGCTCGCGCACCTCGGCGCCGACCGCGGCGTCGGGCTCCTCCGCGGGCAGGCTCTGCTCCGCCAGGTCGAGCCACTGGTCGCTGCGATCGGCCGGGATGCCGGCGTCGTCGACCTCGACGCTCGCGGTCACGCTCGGCCGGATCACCTTGCGGAACTCGCTCGTGCCGCGGGACAGGTCGTGGCCCACGGCGTTCGCCTCGAGCTCATAGCTGACGCGGACCATTTCGTTGATCTCGTACTCGCGGGAGTAGTAACGCCCGGTGACCACCACCGGCTGCCCCTTGTGCAGCGAGAACGCGACGTTCTCGGCCATCGCGCGCCAGCACGTCACGTTGACGAACAGCGTGGCGTTGTCGATCCAGCGCTGGTGCTCGCGGTCGTAGCGCCGCGAGGTCGAGGCGACCCGGAAGTTGGTGACCGCGTGCCCGCTCTTGGTGATCCGCATGCGCGGCGCGTCGACGACGTTGCCGACGATCGTCATGGTGGTGTCGTTCATGGCCCTACTCCTACTCGTTGGTCCGGTGCTGTTCGGCTATCCGGTGCCCCGCTTGGGCATGGCTTCAGCGAACTCGCCAGAACAGCGCCGAACCAGACGCGAACTCGATCTGTGGATGAACGAGAGACTGTGGACGAGGCGGTGTGAAACTGTCAGGCCGCTGCGCTAGCGGCCGCGGAAGGTGTCCCCGGATACCGGCCGCCCAGCACCCGGCCCGGTAATCTGCCCGTGGACGCTGGCCCCCGTAGCTCAGTGGATAGAGCAGTCGCCTTCTAAGCGACTGGTCGCAGGTTCGATTCCTGCCGGGGGCACGATCTACAGGCCCGGAGGGCGCCAGCGGCGAACACGCGGATGCAACGGCCGGTAGCGACGGCCAAAAAGGGGGCTCTTCAGTGCGCTCGCCGAAGCGTTCGCGGCCGAACTCGCGGGGCTGAGCGAGTTGGCCCCCCGAGCACTGGGCGCCGAGCCAAACATCGGGCCGGGCACCGGGCGACAGCGGGGTTTGGCGGCGGTGGAGACCGCGATCCGTGCCGCGATGACCGCCCTCGGCGCAGCACTGCTCGAGCAGT
>DAITQD010000034.1:0-20338 GCA_036833255.1 Jatrophihabitantaceae bacterium | reverse complement strand
TGGTCGCGCTGCGGCCCGACCTCGGTGCGCTCGCCGGCGACGTCTCGGCCCCCCATGCGTGGGTCGCGACCGCGGGCCCGGACGGGGCTGCGATCACGCTGTCCTGCGCGGGCCTGTGGTGCGTGGCGGCCTGGCTCGGCGTCGGCCTGCTCGCCGCCGCGGCGACCCAGCTGCCCGGCAGCATCGGGCGGATGGCCCGCTCGGCCTCGCGCGCAATGCTCCCGGCTGCGCTCTATCGCCTCGTCGCCGCTGCCGCCGGGCTCGGCATACTGGTCGCGCCGGTCGTGGCCGCGGCCCGCGCCGCGTCGGCGCCGGCTATCCCGGCGCCCACCTGGCCGACGACGACGCCGCGACCCACCGTCCGGCCGCCGCAGCCAGCACGCCCCACGCGCGGGTCGAACCAGGGTCGTGGCGTCGTCGTCCGGCCCGGCGATTCGTTGTGGGCCATCGCCGCCACGCGGCTCGGACCGCAGGCCACGCCCGCGCTGGTCGCGGCCAACTGGCCGCGGTGGTACGCCGCCAACCGCGCCGTCATCGGCGCCGACCCCGACCTGATCAGGCCGGGTCAGCTCCTGCAACCGGCCGCATCGACGCAGGGCCCGCAATGACTACCGCCCTCGCTGGTGCATCGTCCGGCACCGCCCGCCGCACCCGGTCGGCCCGGCCGATGACGCTGCGGCCGGCGCCGCGCCGGGAGCCTCCGTTCGACGACGAGATCCCGCCCCGGCGGCTGTACGCGGTCGGCCCGCTCGATCAGCCGCTACCGTTCGAGCCGGCCGTGCGCGGCGAGCGGGCGATCGCGGCGCGCCCGCCGCAGCGCACCGATCTCCCCGACCCGGCCATGTGGGGACGGCGCCTGCTGATCGGGATCATCGAGACGGCCGCCGGCCGGCGACCCCTGCAGCAGCTCGCCGCATTGCTCAGCCAGTCGGTGGCACACGGCCTGGGCGCCGACTTCGAGCGTGCCGCGCAGCGCCGGCGTGCGCACTGGACACACGCCGCCACCGTCCGCTCCGTGCGCGCCTGCGAGCCAGCCGAGGGTGTCGCCGAGCTGTGCGCCACCGTGCAGGTGGGACCGCGGGTCCGCGCCGTGGCGCTGCGGCTGGAGTCCCACGACGGCAGGTGGCGCTGCACCCGCCTGCAGCTCGGCTGACCCCGTCAGCGCTTGCGCTTGGTGGACTTGTTGCCGCGGCTGCCACGGTTGGGGTTGTTGCCGCGCGCCTGCTGCCGGCGGGCGGTGTTCGACGAGCCGGCACTCGCCTTGTCGTCCTTGCTCGCCTGCACGGCCGGCGTGTCTGAGCCCAGCTCCGGTGCGCTGTAGACGAGCGGCTTGGCCGAGGTGTCCCGGTTGAGCCCCTTGGCGTTGATGTGCGGCTTCCCCTTGCCGTTATCGGCAGCCGCGCGCTCGTGCTTCGCGGCGCTTTCGGCTGCCTTGAGCAGCGAGACGTCGAGCTGGGGCGTCTCGGACCCCGCCGCGAGCTCGGCCTCGGGAGCAGCGGCGGCATCGGCCGTCCCCGCCTCGTCGACCTCGACCTCGAGGTTGAAAAGGAAGCCGACCGACTCCTCCTTGATCGCCTCCATCATCGCCGAGAACATGTCGAAGCCCTCGCGCTGGTACTCCACCAGCGGGTCGCGCTGGGCCATCGCCCGCAGACCAATGCCCTCCTGCAGGTAGTCCATCTCGTAGAGGTGCTCGCGCCACTTGCGGTCGAGCACCGTGAGCAGCACCCGCCGCTCGAGCTCGCGCAGTACCTCATCGCCGAGGTCCTCCTCGCGCGCGTCGTAGCCCGCGCGGGCGTCCGCGACCAGCTCCTCGACCAGGAATTCCCGGGTCACGTCGGACTTCTCGCCGCCGGCCTGCTCGATGGCTTCCTCGATCGACAGCGACACCGGGTACAGCGTCTTCAACGCAGTCCAGAGCTGCTCGAGGTCCCATTCCTCGGCGTAGCCCGAGGACGTGGCTCCTTCGACGTAGCCGCGCACGACGTCGTCGATCATCGGCCGGATCTGGTCGGAGAGGTCGAGGCCGTTGAGCACCGAGCGGCGCTCGTCGTAGATGACGGTGCGCTGCTTGTTGAGTACCTCGTCGTACTTGAGGACGTTCTTGCGGATCTCGAAGTTCTGCTGCTCGACCTGCGTCTGCGCGGACTGGATCGCCTTCGACACCGGTCGTGCCTCGATCGGGACGTCCTCGGGCAGCCGCAGCAGGTTCATCATCGCCGCGACCCGCTCGCCGTTGAAGCGGACCATCAAGTCGTCGCCGAGGGACAGGTAGAACCGTGACTCGCCGGGGTCGCCCTGACGCCCGGAGCGCCCGCGCAACTGGTTGTCGATGCGCCGCGACTCGTGCCGCTCGGTGCCGAGCACGTACAGGCCGCCGAGCTCGACGACCTCCTCATGCTCCTTGGTGATGTCCGTCTTGGCCTTCTCGAGGGTGTCGATCCACGCGGCCTCGTACTCCTCGGGCGTCTCGTCCGGAGTCAGGCCACGCTCGCGCAGCGCCACGTCGGCGACGAACTCGGGGTTGCCGCCGAGCATGATGTCGGTGCCGCGGCCGGCCATGTTCGTCGCGACGGTCACCGCGCCCTTGCGCCCGGCGTTGGCGATGATGGCCGCCTCCCGCGCGTGCTGCTTGGCGTTGAGTACCTCGTGCGGGATGCCCTTGCGAAGCAGCAGCGACGCCAGCCGCTCGGACTTCGCGACGCTGGCCGTGCCGACGAGGATGGGCTGGCCGGCCTCGTTGCGCTCGGCGATGTCATCGATGACGGCCGAGAACTTCGCGTCCTCGGTCTTGTAGATGTAGTCGGTGTGATCGGCCCGGATCATCGCCATGTTCGTCGGGATCGAGATGACGCCCAGCTTGTAGATCTGGTTCAGTTCGGCGGCCTCGGTCTGCGCCGTGCCGGTCATGCCCGCGAGCTTGTCGTAGAGGCGGAAATAGTTCTGCAGGGTGATCGTGGCCAGCGTCTGGTTCTCCTGCTGGATCTGCACGCCCTCCTTCGCCTCGATCGCCTGGTGCATGCCCTCGTTGTACCGGCGCCCGTGCAGCACCCGGCCGGTGAACTCGTCGACGATGAGCACCTCGTCGTTGGTGACGATGTAGTCCTTGTCGCGCTTGAACAGCTCCTTGACCTTCAGTGAGTTGTTCAGGTAGCCGACGAGTGGGGTGTTGGCGGCCTCGTAGAGGTTGTCGATGCCGAGCTGGTCCTCGACGAAGGCGACGCCCTCTTCGGTGACGGCGACGGTGCGCTTGCCCTCGTCGACCTCGTAGTGCTCGTCCTTCTTCATCCGCGGCGCGATGCGCGCGAACTCGAGGTACCAGCGCTGGTTCTCCTCGGCCGGCCCGCTGATGATCAGCGGGGTGCGCGCCTCGTCGATGAGGATCGAGTCGACCTCGTCGACGATCGCGAAGTTGTGCCCACGCTGGACGAGGTCTTCGAGCGACCAGGCCATGTTGTCGCGCAGGTAGTCGAAGCCGAACTCGTTGTTGGTGCCGTAGGTGATGTCGCAGCCGTAGGCGGCGCGGCGCTTGTCCGGCGGCAGCTCGTTGAGGATCTTGCCGACAGTCAGGCCGAGGAAGCGGTGCACCCGACCCATCCAGTCGGCGTCGCGGCCGACCAGGTAGTCGTTGGTGGTCACCGCGTGCACACCGTTGCCGGCGAGCGCGTTCAGGTACGCCGGCAGCGTCGAGACGAGCGTCTTGCCCTCCCCGGTCTTCATCTCGGCGATGTTGCCGAGGTGCATCGCGGCGCCGCCCATCAGCTGCACCTTGTAGTGGAACTGCCCGAGCGTGCGGCGCGCCGCTTCGCGGACGACCGCAAAGGCCTCGGGCAGCAGGTCGTCGAGCGTCTCACCGTCGCCGTAGCGCTCCTTGAACGCGTCGGTGAGCGCACGCAGCTCGGCATCGGTCAGCTCGACGTAATCGTCCTCGAGCGTCTCGATGTGAGCGGAAATGGTCGACAGCCGACGAATCATCTTGCCTTCGCCGGCACGCAGAATCTTGGCTAGAACCACGGCGGCCATGCTACGGGTTGCGCTGGGATGCTGGTCAGACCGCTAGGCGGATCAAGCCGTAGTCGTAGGCGTGGCGGCGGTACACGACGGACGGCCGGCCCGAATCGACGTCGCTGAACAGGAAGAAGTCGTGCCCGACCAACTCCATCTCGAACAGTGCCTGGTCGATGGTCATCGGCTTGGCCGGGTGTTCCTTCTCGCGCACGACGCGGCCCGGACCGTCGTAGTCCTGCTCGTCCTCGGACGGGTCTACGGACGAGTCGAGCGGGCTCGAACCGTCGGCCACCACGTCGGCGATCGTTGGCGGGGTGCGGCGGCCGTGGTGGACTCGGCGCCGGTCGGCGGCCTGGCGAAAGCGTCGTTCGAGGCGCTCGGCGGCGAGGTCGAGGGCCTTGTAGAAGTCCTCGGCGCACGCCTCACTGCGCACGACCGGGCCACGGGTGCGGCAGGTGATCTCGACGTGCTGGCAATGGCCGGTCTGGCGTGGGTTGCGTTCGTGCTGTAGCTCGACGTCGGCCCTGATAATCTTGTTGTCATATCGCTCGATCTTCTCGAGTTTGTCGGCAACGTGTTGTCGGTAGTGATCCGGGACAACGACGTTTCGGCCACGGACAACGATCTCCATGCCATAGGCAGTTTCCATGCGACCTCCACCATGCAGCTGCGGGGCTGATGTGCGCCTACTCGGTTAGGTCAGCCCCACGTTAGACCGGTCGACCCGGACGTGCCATAGGACCCAGCTCCCTCCCGCCGCGCAGTAACGGCTAGGACAGCGGCGCCGCGCACCACCCAACCCACGACCTCGAGCGCGCGAGCGGCCTCACGCAGCGTCGCACCGGTGGTGACGATGTCGTCGACGAGCACGACCGCGGTGCCCAGTCGCGGCGGCGGGGTCGCCGTCATCGCCTCGTGCAGGTTGGCCGCGCGCGCACGCAGGCCGAGCCCGGCCGAGTCCTGCACGGGCCGCGCCAGGCGCAGCGGTGTCACGACCTGGCCGGTGCTGCCGCGGGCCGCGACGCGCGCAAGGCGAAGCACGTGGTCGCCGCCGCGGGCCCGCGCGACCTGAGCGGCGGACGGCACCGGCACGAGCACCAGCACGCTGGCGGATCCACCGGCGACGCTACGCACGAGCAATTGCCCGAGTGGCCCGGCGAGATCGCGCCGGCCGCGCTCCTTGTACGCGATGAGCGCGGCCCTCAGCGCGCCCGCGTAGGCGCCGGCCGCGACGACCGGCAGGCCGGCGACCTCGAGCCGGAGCAGGCCCCCCGGCGTGCAGGCCAGGCACAGCGCCCGGCCCGCACGCCCACAACCGACACAGCACCGCGGCAACACCAGATCCGCGAGGGCGGCGGCGAGCGTGCTGAGCGGCATTCGTCCACGCTGACCTCCCGGCGCCGCCGCCGGCAGCGAAAGGGGCGAACTGTGGACAACCGACTCGCCTGTGGACGGCGAGCACGGCGCTACTCGAGGTACGTCGGATTGGTGCCGAACGTCGGGTCGGTGACGGGACCGGCCCAGGACCCGCCGCTCTGCGCCCAGACGGTTTTGTCGACGGACACCCAGGCCGGGACGTTCTCGGCGACGGTGATGCTGTCCGGCACGCCCGGCAGGTTCTCGGTGCTGCGGGGCGTCCACAGCGACCCGTCGACCTGCACCTCGTACACGTTGGTCGATCTCGAGCTGAGTACTCGCCCGATGGTGAACAGCTTCAACTGGTCGTTCCAGGCGACGTCGGTCACCGCGATCCCCTGCGGGCTGATCGGTTCGAGGCTGTCGACGCGCACCTGGGCCTGTGCCGGTGTGCGCACGACCGAACCGACCCAGACCTGCGCGCTGCCCCCGTCGCTCGCGGTCAGGACCACGGCGACCCGGGATCCCTCGGGGCTGAAGCGCAGCGCGCTGACTCGTCCGGCGAGCGCGCCGGCGCCGGCGACGGGCACCGCGCCGGGTTTGCCGCCGCGGGTGACCCGATACACCTGCGAGCCGTCGCCGACCCACACCTCGTCGAGGTTCGGCGCCCAGGCGGGCCGGGACAGCTGACCGTGCAGGGTCGTGGGGTGCAGTCCGGTGCGCTCGGTGCCGACCAGGAGCCGGGCGTTGGTCGCAGGTCCTGACGTGCCCGCCGCGAGTAGATCTTCAGAGCCGGGCTTGCTGGCGAGGGCGACCGAGGTCAAGGCGTCCTGGCCAGTGCCGAGCTTGCCGTGCAGCGGCTTGCCCTGTTCGTCGACTACGGCGCCGGAGCGGATGTAGAACAGCGCGGGCGAGGTGTTAGCCGGGTTCACCGCAGAGCTGAACCCGTCGGCGGTGAACTGGGTGGCGCCCGCCTGCGAGACGGTGACGGGGCGCCCGCCGTCGAGGATCGACATGACCGTGCCCGGCGAGACCTGGTCGAGGGTCAGCGCCAGTTGGCCGGCGAGCCGACTACGGGTACCGGCATCGAGCTGGCTCGCCCCCGGCAGCTCGACCGTGGCCGGCGAGCCCAGGATGACCGGGACCCGGCGGGGATCTGCATGCGCGGGAAGCTCCGTCCGCACCGCGTTCTGCAGTTCCGGGCGCGGCCCCGTTGCCAGCTGCCCGACCAGCCAGTTCGCCAGCAACGAGCGGTCCGTCAGCGAGCTGTAGCGCGGATCCGGGACAAGGTGCTTCTCCGTCGGGTCGTAGAAGTAGATGTTGTGCTGCTGGTAAATCCGCTGGAACTCGGCGTAGCTCAGGATCAGGCCGCTCTCGAGGGTGTTGATGCGCCACTGGCCCTTGACCTTCTTCATGCCGAACGCGAACGCCACGGAGACGCCACCGCTGCCATCGCCCTGGAGCACCGGCGTGTAGATCCCCGACGCGCTGACCTTGCCCAGGTCGCGGCCGCGCACCGTGACCGAGCCGTTCGTGAAGTTTTCGACCTGCAGCGTGTCGACCACGCGCACCGTGATGTCCGACCACCGGTTCTTGGCGTCGGAGGTGAGGAAGTCGCGGGAGTTCGCGTGGTTTTCCTCGACGATGGCGTTCGCCGATAGGAAGTCGAGCACCATCGTGCGCGGGTCTGCGTTCAGCTGCGGCGCGATGGCGGGTGGTGCGCTGGGCTCGGCGACGCCCACCGCCGTGACCACCTGCGGTGACGAGGACTTCGGCACGCCGGTGCAGGCCGCCAGCAGCAGGACCGCGACGGCCAGTACCGGTATCAGCCGGCGACGGGTCATTCCTCGTCGTCCTCATCGGGGTCGTCGGGATTGAGCGGAAGGGGTGAGGACACCAGCGTATGTCCGGCGTGCCGCGGGAGGGTGAGCCGGAACTGGGCGCCGCGGCCGTGCTCCCCCCAGGCCTGCAGCCAGCCGTCGTGCACGCGCGCGTCCTCGAGGCTGATCGCCAGCCCCAGACCGGTGCCGCCGGTCAGGCGGCTGCGCGACGCGTCGCCGCGCCAGAACCGGTTGAACACCAGCCCCGCCTCGCCGGGACGCAGACCGACGCCGTGGTCGCGGACGGTGACCGCGACGGCGTGCTCGTCGTAGCCGATCGTGATGACCACCGGCTTGCCCTCGCCGTGGTCGAGGGCATTGCCGACGAGGTTGCGCAGGATCCGCTCGATCCGACGCGAGTCCATGTCGGCCGTCACCGGCCGGCCCGGTTCGTGCACGATGATCTCGATGCCGTGTCGCTCGGCGAGCACCCGGTTCGCGTCGACCGTCGAGGCGACGACTCCGCGCAGGTCGGCCGTCTCGGACTCGAGGTTCGTCACGCCGGCGTCGTAGCGCGAGATCTCCAGCAGGTCGGCCAGCAGCGCCTCGAAGCGGTCTAGCTCGGCGCGCAGCAATTCCGCGGAACGGCCCAGCTCCGGCGGGAAGGCCGCCCGGTTCGCGTGCAGCAGTTCCGAGGCCATCCGGATCGTGGTGAGCGGGGTTCGCAGTTCGTGCGACACGTCGCTGGTGAAGCGCCGTTGCAAGCGCGACAGGTCCTCCAGACGGCGGATCTGACGCTGCAGGCTGCCTGCCATGTCGTTGAAGGACTGGCCGAGCCGGGCGATGTCATCGGTGCCGCGCACCTTGATGCGCTGCGCGAGATCCCCGCCGGCCAGGCGCCCCGCGGTCTCGGCCGCGACCCGCACCGGCCGCACGACCTGACGCGTGACCAGCAGGGCGATCGCCAGGACCAGCAGGATAAGGGCGAGGCCGGAGATCAGCACTGTGCGTTGGATGAGCGCGATCGTCTGCTGCTCGGCGGTGAGCGGGAACAGGTAGTACAGCTCGAACAGGCCCGTCCGGGCCTGCACCGGCTCGCCCACGATGAGGCCCCGGACGCGGGTGTTGCTGCTAGGGGTCCCGCGCACCGGCGCGTACTGGATGGCCAGGTTCAGGCGCTGGACGGCTCTGCGCAGCGACGCCGGTATGTCCGCCGGGGCCGCCGGGTCGACGTTGGTCACCGACGTCGACTCGATCACGATGCTGAACAGGCCGGCGCTGCCACCACTCGCGGTGAGGTCCGCGGTGATCTGCTGCTGCGCGTCCGCGACATCGGCGACGACCCCTGCGTCGACGCCGGCCAGCACCTGCTGTGCTGACGCGAGACCGATCTTCGCCTGCCCGACCGCGGCCTGCTTCTTCGCCCGCAGGATGCCGCCGGCCACCTGGTCGACCAGCAGGATGCCGATGACGAGGACGACGACGCCCGTGATCAGGACGGTGGTGGTGCCGACGCGCAGTTGCAGGGAGTGCCGCCAGGTGTGCGACGCGGCCCGGACAGCGGCCCGGGCCTGCTCGGTGATGCGGCGAGCCTGGGTCACGGGGGTCCGGCTTTGTACCCGACCCCCCTGACGGTCAGCACCACCTCGGGCCGCTCGGGGTCGCGCTCGACCTTCGACCGCAGCCGTTGCACGTGCACGTTCACCAGGCGGGTGTCGGCGGCGTGCCGGTAGCCCCACACCTGCTCGAGCAGCACCTCGCGGGTGAACACCTGGCGGGGCTTGCGCGCAAGGGCCACCAGCAGGTCGAACTCCAGCGGAGTCAACGGGATCTGCTTGCCCTCACGAACCACCTGGTGCGCCGGGACGTCGATCTGGACGGCGGATTCGGGCGGCCCGATCGTCAGCGCCTCGCCGGCGATGTCCTCGTGTTGGCGCAGCCGCGCGCGCATCCGGGCCACGAGTTCCTTCGGCTTGAACGGCTTGACGACGTAGTCGTCAGCCCCTGACTCCAGCCCGAGCACGATGTCGACGGTGTCGCTCTTGGCCGTCAGCATGATGATCGGGGTGCCGCTCTCGGCGCGGATCGCCCGGCAGACGTCGATGCCGGACAGTCCGGGCAGCATCAGGTCGAGCAGCACCACGTCAGGTTTGGTGTCGCGGAAGGCTTGCAAGGCACGGCTGCCGTCGGCAACGAAGGCCGGCTCGAAGCCGTCCGTGCGCAGCACGATGCCGAGCATCTCGGCGAGGGCAGAGTCGTCGTCGACCACGAGCACGCGAGGTTTCACGCCCACATCGTGACATCCCGCCGCCGCAGCGGGTACGCCCCGCCACCGTGTTGCTGCAAGATGGATCCTCAGCCGGGCCGGACATCGCGGCAATGGGAGGGGAATCGTGACGCAGCAACCGCCGCGCCGCGGATGCGTTGCACTGCGGCCGCTGGGGCTCGCGGACATCCTCGACGGCAGCTTTCGGGTGATCCGCCGCAACCCTGGCGCGACGTTGGGCCTGTCAGCCGTTCTCGCCGTCATCCGGGTGGCCGTGACCGCGGGGCTCCAGTTGGGCGCATACCGCACCCTGAACTCGGTACAGCTCGAACTGCTCGGCACGCTGGTGGTCGGCGCGGCGCTCGGCACCGTTCTCACCGGCATGCTCACCCTGGTCGTCACCCAGGACGTTCTCGGCGTGCGGATCAGCACGCGCGAGGTGCTGACGCGCCTGCGTGGTCGGGCCTGGGCCCTGCTCGGGCTGGCCCTCGTCATCACCGTGCTCGAGAGCCTGGCGCTCCTGCCGCTGTTAGTGCTCGGCGTGTGGCTGTGGGGGCTGTGGGCGGTGGCCGTGCCGGTGCTGATGGTGGAACGGAGCACGGTTCGCGGCGCGCTGTCGCGGTCTCGGCGGCTCGTCTCGGGCCTGTGGTGGCGGGTGTGGGGAATCCGCGCGCTGGGGTTCCTGCTCGCTAGCCTGCTCGGTGCACTGGTCACCGTGCCGTTCATCCTGCTTGCCTCCCTGCTCACCGGCTCGGGCTTCACTGCGACGGGTGTGAACTCCGGGGTTCCCGTCGCTTACGTGCTGATCATCTCGGTGGGCTCGGTGCTGAGCTCGACGCTCACGTCGCCCATCAGGGCCGGGATCGACGCCCTGCTCTACCTCGACCTGCGGATGCGGCGCGAGGGGCTCGACATCGTGCTGCATTCCCAGGCATCCCCCGTGCGCCCCGTCGCGCCGCCGGCCGGGGCCCGGTCGGCGTTCTAGGTGATGGACCCGACGAACGGATCGGCGGCGCGGCGAGCGGCCGAGGCCGAGCTGCGTAGGGCCGAGTACCACCGCGACGACCCGCGTCTGCTGCAGCGCGCGTTGCAGTGGCTCTCGCGTCGCGTCAGCGAGTTGTTCGACGGGTCGACGGGCAGCCACGCGACGCTGCTGCTGCTCGTCCTGCTGCTCGCTGCCGTGATCTTCGCGGTCGTCAAGGCCGGCCCGCCCCGCCGTGCGGTCCGGCGGGAGACGGCGGACGACGACGACCCGCTGCGGCCGCTCGCGGCTCGCGACCACCGCCGGCTCGCCGCCGAGTTCGCTGCCGCCGGGCGCCGTGCCGAGGCGATGCGCGAATGGCTGCGCGCCGCGGTGCAGACGATCGAGGACCGCGGCGTGCTGACACCGCGGCCCGGGCGCACCGGCGCGGCCGCCGCACGTGAGGCCGGCCCGTTTCTGCCCGCGGCCGCGGCCGACCTCCGCGCCGCGACCGCCGCCTTCGACGAGGTCTGGTTCGGCGCGCGCGCCGCGACGGACCGCGACGTTTCCGTGGCGCAGGCGGCGGCTGACGGCGTGCTGGCGGCACGGGTCGAGCGCGCGCCGCTCGCGCCGAACGAATACGCCCTGCCGTGGTGAGGACGTCGGCTCCCGTCTCGCCCGTCTCGCCCGTCTCGCCCGCCTCACCCGTCGGTGCCGGCGAGGTGCTGCGCCCGGCGTGGCGCCGGCTGTTGCCTTGGCTGGCGTTCGCCGTCGTCGTGGCGCTCGGTGCCCTGCTCGTCACGGCGTTGTCGTCGAAGCCCGGCCGTCCGCTCGATCCCACCTCCGCACACAAGGACGGCAGCAAGGCGCTGGCGGTACTGCTGCGGCACGGCGGCACGCAGGTCATCCGGACGACCAGCCTGGCGGCCGCGGAGCGGGCCGGAGCGGATGCAACCGTTCTGCTCCCCTCGCCACGCTCCTACTCCGACACCCAACTGGCCGGGCTCGCGCAGGCGTCCGGGCGGCTGGTTCTCGCTGATCCGTCCGGGGCCGAGCTGGCGGCGCTCACGCCCGACGTGGTGCCCGTCGACGCGACGTCCGGGCCGACAGCGCCAGGGTGCATCGCGCCGGGAGCTGTCGCAGCCGGCCCGGTCGAGCTGCCTGCATCGACCAGCACCTACCGCAGCGTGAGCGCACCCGCCTGCTTCGACGGTGCGGTGGTCATCGGCCCGCGCCTCGTGGTACTCGGCTCGGCGGACCTGCTGCGCAACGACACGCTCGCCGACAAGGGCGTCGCCGCGCTGGATCTCAACACGATCTCCGACAACGGCGCGGCGCGGCGCGTGGTGTGGCTTCTGCCGGGGACCGAGGCGGCCGGGCCGGGCGCGCCGAGCGTCTGGCAACTCTTCCCCGCCGGTGCGCACCGCGCGTTCGGCTGGCTGCTCGTCCTGGGCCTGCTGCTCGTCCTGTGGCGGGGCCGACGCTTCGGGCCGGCCGTCACCGAGCCGCTGCCGGTGGTGGTGCGCGCGGCCGAGGTCGTCGAGGGCCATGGCCGGCTCTATCGGCGTGCGGGGGCGCGCGACCGCGCGGCGGCCGCGCTGCGCGCAGCAACGCTGGCTCGGCTGATCGCGCATGGCGGCGTGCACCGGGGTGCGCCCGCCGAGGAGGTGGCGACATCCGTTGCGGCGGTGACGGGCCGAGCGGCGAGCGACGTCACGCACCTGCTCGATGGCGCGCCGCCGTCCGACGACGCCGCCCTGCTGCGGCTGGCCGTCGAGCTCGATGCACTGGAGGCGGCGGCCGGCGTGCCGCCCAGATCGAAGGGACAGCGCCCGTGACACAAGCGAGACAAGCAGGCCGCGAGGGACTGCACCGGTTACGCGCCGAGGTGGGCAAGGCGGTCGTCGGGCAGGACCCGGCCGTCACCGGTGTGCTGATCGGGCTGCTGTGCCGGGGCCACGTTCTCATCGAGGGCGTCCCCGGGGTGGCCAAGACGCTGCTCGTCCGGACACTCGCCGCGGCGTTGGATCTGCGAACGACCCGCATCCAGTTCACCGCGGACCTGATGCCCGGCGACGTCACCGGCTCACTGATCTATGACACCTCGACGGGGCGCTTCGCGTTCCGCGAGGGCCCGGTGTTCACCAACCTGCTGCTCGCGGACGAGATCAACCGAACCCCGCCGAAGACGCAGTCGGCACTGCTGGAAGCCATGGAGGAACGGCAGGTCTCCGTGGACGGGACGCCGCGGCCGCTGCCCGACCCGTTCTGCGTCATCGCCACGCAGAACCCGATCGAGTACGAGGGCACCTACCCGCTGCCCGAGGCGCAGCTGGACCGGTTCCTCGTCAAGGTGACGATGCCACTGCCCGACCGCGACACCGAACTGCGCATCGTGTCGGCCCACGCCGCGGGCTTCAACCCGCGCGACCTCGCCGGCGCGGGCGTGACGCCGGTGACATCGGCCGCCGACCTCGCGGCCGCCGCGGACGCGGTGCGCGCCGTGCACATCGACCCGGCCGTGCTCGGCTACATCGTCGAATTGGCCCGCGGGACCCGGGCCGCCCCGTCGGCCGCGCTGGGCGTCTCGCCGCGCGGCGCCGTCGCCCTGCTCGCCACGTCGCGGGCCTGGGCGTGGCTGTCCGGACGGGAGTTCGTCACGCCCGACGACGTGCAGGCACTGGCCCGCCCGACGTTCCGGCACCGCATCGCGCTGCGACCCGAGGCAGAGCTGGAGGGCGTCACCGTCGACGCTGTGCTCGAGTCTGTCCTGTCCTCGGTGCCGGTGCCGCGGTGACGCGGTGACGCTGTGGCGCTGACCGGACGCCTTGTCGCGCTCGCGGCGCTGGGCCTGCTCGTCGCGGCCTGGTCGGCCCGCGCGTTGCTGGTGTTCGCAGGCGCCCTCGCCGTGGTGGTCGTCGCGGACCTGGCGCTCGCGGCCCGCATCGCCGACCTGCGCCTGACCCGCGACCCGAGCGCCCCGGTACGCCTCGGCGAGACGGGCGAGACGGCGCTGCGCATCCTCAACACCGGCCGGCGCCGGCTGCGCGCGCTCGTCCGCGACGCCTGGGTGCCGTCGGCTGGGGCGACGCCTCGCGTGCAGGCTGTGGACATCGGCCGCGACGAACGCCGCGGCGTCGTGACGGCGCTGAAGCCCACCCGGCGCGGCCACCGCGACACCGCCCAGGTGACGATCCGTTCTCATGGGCCGCTCGGCATGGCCGCCCGTCAGCGGCGCGTGCGAGTCACCGGCTCGGTGACCGTGCTCCCGTCATTCGGCTCGCGGCGCTTCCTGCCCGAGAAGCTCTCGCGGCTGCGCCAGATCGACGGCGCGGTGCTGATGCGCGTCCGCGGGCAGGGCAGTGAGTTCGACTCGCTGCGCACCTATGTTCTCGGCGACGATGTGCGCGCCATCGACTGGCGGGCAACCGCGCGCTCGCGCGACGTGGTCGTGCGCACCTGGCGCCCCGAACGCGACCGGCACATCGTGCTGGCGGTCGACACCGGCCGCACCTCGGCCGCGCGGCTCGGCAACGAGCCGCGGCTCGATGCGGCGCTGGACGCCTGCCTGCTGCTGGGTGCGGTCGCGTCTCGGGCCGGCGACCGGGTCGCGCTCGTCGCCGCCGACACAGCGGTGCGCGCCCGGCTGGGCCCGACCGGCGGCCGCGACGTGCTGCCCAAGCTGGTCGCGGCGCTGACCCCGCTCGAACCGGCGCTCGTCGAGACCGACCCGCAGCTGCTCGCGGCCGAGGTGTTGCGGCAGGTGTCCAAGAGGTCGCTGGTCGTGCTGTTCAGCGCGCTGGACACCGCTGCCGACACCGGGCTGCTGCCCGCCGCCCGCGCGCTGGCCGCGCGGCACGAGCTCATCGTCGCCTCGGTGGCCGACCCGTCGGTGGCGGCGCTCGCCGCCGCGCGCGAGGACGCGGCCGACGCGTACACGGCCGCTGCTGCCGAACTCGCCGCCGCGGCCCGGCGTGGGGTCACCGAGCAGCTCGGCAAGCTGGGCGCGCACGTGGTAGACGCGCCGGCGGACATCTTCGCCTCACACGTCGCCGACGCCTACCTCGATCTCAAGGCCGCCGGCCGCCTCTGACGCGCCACCGCAACCGCCCGCCTTTGACCCCGCCATCGTCGCTGCGGGGACGGTTTCGCGACGCTGGCGGGGTCAAAGGCGGGGCTCAGGCGACGGGAAGGACGTCCTCGCGCTCCTCGTCGGACAGGTCGCCGGTTGCCCCGGCCCGAAGGCCTCGGCGGCCCAGCACGATCACGTAGGCCAGGAACGCCAGCTCGGCGAGCACTCCGATGCCGATGCGGGCCGCGGTCGGCAACCCCGACGGCGTCACGAACGCCTCCAGCGCGCCCGACACGAGCAACACGCCAGCCAGCCCGAGCGCGACCACCGCAGCCGTGCGACCGGCTTCGGCCAGGGCGCGGGCCCGCGGCAGCGCGCCCGGCGCGACCCATGCCCAGCCGGTGCGCAGCCCGATCCCGCCGGCGATGAAGACCGCGCTCAGCTCGAGCATGCCGTGCGGCAGGATCAGCCCGAAGAAGACATTGGCCTTGCCCGCGCCGAGCATCGCGCCGCCGACGATGCCGAGGTTCACCGTGTTCGACCACAGCACGTACAGCGTGCCGACGAGGGTCACCCCGAGAAAGAGCGCCATCGCTGCGACGAGCGCGTTGTTCGTCCACACCTGCGCCGCAAACGAGCGCGCCGGATGCGCCGAGTAGTAGTCGCGGAAGTCATGGTCGACGAGCTGGCGAACCTGATTGGATGAGAGCAGGCGGTTGATCCGGTCCGGATGGGCGCGCAACCACAGCATCATCGCCGCCGCGATCGCGATGCTCACCGCGGCCGTACCGACCGACCACCGCCAGGTGCGGTAGACGGCGACCGGGAAGTCGACGGTGACGCCCCGGGCGAACGCCGCCCAGCCGGTAGTCCGGCTACCACCGACGGCAGCGGCGCGGGCGCGCGACAACAAACCCGACAGGCGGGCGGCGAGCCCCGGGTCCGGCGTGCGTGACTGGACGAGTGCCAGGTGCGTCGCCGCGCGTTTGTAGAGGACGACCAGCTCGTCAGCCTCGCGGCCGTCCAGCCGGCGCCGGCGCGCGAGCGCGTCCAGCCGCGCCCACTCGGCGGAGTGGCTGGCGATGAAGGAGTCGAGGTCCACAGTGCGGCGCAGTCTATGGTGCGCCAATGGCCGATCCGCTGGTGTCCGGCGAGGGTGTCGCCTACGAGCTCACGCACGCGGGTGTCGGCTCCCGTACCGTTGCCGCGGTCATCGACCTGGTGATCCAGTTCGTTGCGCTGATTGTGCTGCTCACTCTCGACACGGCCGTCGCCGGAGCGGCCGATGCCGCGGCCGTGGCGGCGTTGAGCATCGTCGAGGTGATCCTGGTCATCGCGGGCTACCCGGTCGTGCTGGAATGGCTCACCCGCGGGCGCACGGTCGGCAAACTCTGCATGGGCCTGCGCGTCGTGCGCGACGACGGCGGCCCAATCGGCTTCCGCCAGGCCCTGGTGCGCGGTCTGGCCGGCCTGATTCTGGAGAAGCCGGGACTGCTCGCACCGATCACCACCGCCGTCGGCTTCGCCACAATGATGATCAGCTCAGCGGAGAAGCGCCTGGGCGACATGATGGCGGGCACGTTCGTGCTCAACGAGCGGGCCGGGGCGCACCACTCGGTTGCCGCGCGCGATTTCTACGTGCCGTACGAGCTGCAGCCGTGGGCGTCCTCGCTGGACCTCAACCGCCTCGACGACCAGCTGGCCCTCGGGGTGCGGCAGTTCGTGCTGCGAGCGCAGGAGATGACGCCGGCGGCGCAGGGCGCGCTCGGCGAGCAGCTACGGGCCAGCGTGCTTGCCGTGATCGCTCCGGCGCCGCCCGCCTGGGCGCCGACACCGGCCGTGCTCGTCACGGTGCTGGCCGAGCGTCGCCGCCGTAGCGAAGCGTTGACGTCGAGTCGCACCTACTCCGCGGCCGGTGTTCTGGCCCGGCCCAGCGCGCCAGCCGCGTCGGCGATGTCACCCCCGGGGGACGCCGGTTCGCCGTTCGCACCACCGAGCTAGACCAAGGCCCAACCGTCAGCGGTATATCCGTCGTAACGGATAAGTGGTACGAATAGGGTGGCATTTCGACGTCCACCCCGGAGGCTCCTCGTGTGCAGACCGCGTCTTTCGCTGCTAGCAATCGTGCTGGCGGCAATCGTCGCCCTGGTCCTCGCGACGGCCGCGCCCGCCTCGGCCGCGGGCGCGCGTTACGTCGCGCTCGGCGACTCGTACTCCTCCGGCGTCGGCGCCGGCAACTACACCACCTCGAGCGGCAGTTGCGACCGCAGCACAAAGGCGTACTCCCAGCTCTGGGCGAACACGCACGCGCCCGCAGCCTACGCGTCGGTCGCCTGCTCGGGCGCGAAGACGACGGACGTGAGTGCCAACCAGCTCACCGCGCTGACTGCGAGCACGACGCTGGTGAGCATCACGATCGGTGGCAACGACGTCGGCTTTGCCAAGGTCATGCAGGACTGCAACCTCGACGGCACCACCACCTGCGTCAACGAGATCAACGCCGCCGAGAACACGGCGCGCACGCAGCTGCCCGGCTGGCTCAACACGCTGTACAACCAGATCAGGGCCAAGTCGCCCTACGCGCGCGTCGTCGTGCTCAGCTACCCGCGGTTCTACGACCTGTCGGCGTCCTGGTACTGCCTGGGCCTGAGCGGCACGTCCCGCTCGAAGATCAACGAGGGCGCCGACGTACTCGACGGCGTGATCCAGACGGCGGCGAGCGGTCACGGCTTCGTGCTCGCCGACGTGCGGTCCCGCTTCGCCGCGGGCCACGAGATATGCGACTCCGGCTCGTGGCTGCACTCGATCGACTGGAGCGACATCACGTCGTCCTATCACCCGACGGCGTCCGGCCAGTCCGGCGGCTACCTGCCCGCGTTCACCGCAGCCGCCGGCTGATCCACCCCGACCGGGTCACCCGCCGGCGACCGAGGGCAGCACAAGAACTTCGGCGTCGGCGGGCACCGCCGCAGCCAGCCCGCCACTGTGACGGGCATCCTCACCGTTGACGTAGACGTTGACGAAGCGGCGCAGCTCGCCCTGCTCGTCGCGGATACGGCGGGTCAATGCCGGCGTCGCCGCGGCCAGGGCGTCGAGCACGTCGGCGAGAGTGGCGTCATCGCCCAGCGCCACATCGACCGACGCCGCGCCGTCGCTGAACTGGCGTAGCGCGCCGGGAAGCACGACCTTGGTCATCGATGGGTCAGCCAACCGTTGCCGCGCGCACGCACAGGACGTCCGGAAGATGCGCGGCGAGCTGCGTCCAGTGGTCACCCTCGTCGGGGCTTGCATAGACCTCGCCGGTGCGGGTGCCGAAATAGACGCCGGCAGGCTCGGCATCGTCGGTGCACATGGCATCGCGTAGGACGATCCCGTAGAAGCCATGATCGGGCAGTCCGTCCCCCAGCGCCGTCCACGACTTGCCCGAGTCCTCGGTGCGATAGACGCGGCACGCGCCCTCTGGCGGGATGCGCGCACCGTCGGACTCGACCGGAAAGTTGTAGGCCACGCCGGACCTGCGCGGATGGGTGGCCATCGTGAAGCCGAAGTCGGTGGGCAACCCCTCGGCGATGGAAGCCCAGGTCGCACCGTCGTCGTCGCTGCGGTACACGCCGAGGTGGTTCTGCAGGAAGAGTCGCTCGGGCACGAGCGAATCGCGTGCGACCTTGTGCACGCATTGACCGAACTCGGGGAACGGATCGGGCATGAACCGAGCACTCACTCCGGTGTTCGACGCCGCCCACGTCGCGCCGGCGTCTTCGGTGCGGTAGACCCCGCCCGTCGACATAGCGACGAGCATCTTCTGCGGGTCGGTGGGGTGCGGAAGCAGCGTATGGATGGCCTGCCCGCCGAAACCGGCTCCCCACTGTGGACGGTGCGGGTGATCCCATAGCTCGCGCACGAAGGAGAAGTTCTCGCCGTGGTCCTCGGAGCGGAACAGCGCACTCGGCTGCGTGCCGGCCCACACCACGCCCGGCTCGGTCGGTGACGGCGCAAGCTGCCAGGCCCGCTCGAGTGACGTCGCCGTGTCCTCGGGAAACGCGATCGCCCCGTGCTCCGGCTCCTGCCAGCTCTCGCCGAGGTCGTCGCTGTGGAACACCGACGGTCCCCAGTGCTCGCTCGTCGCGGACACGAGCAGCCGGGGCGTCGGCCGCCGGGTGTCGATGGCGACGGCGTAGACACCGCTCATCGGGAACTGCAGGTCGGAAATCTGCCAGTTGGTGCGGTCGGTGCTGCGGGCGAGGAACAACCCTTTGCCGGTGCCGATCTCCAGGAGAAAGTCACTCATGTCAAGCAGACTGGCACGCCGGTACGACACCGACCAGACCTGTTGCGCGATTGCCACTGCTGGCGCTTGGTGCGACGCTGGACGCCGCGAACGCGGTGGCACTCGACAGGAGCCAGCCCATGGTCGGACCGACGGCTACCGATGTGTCGCGCGGTCGGCTCGGCCTGGCCACTGCGCTGCTGCTCGGCGCGGCCGTCGCCGTGGCGCTCGGCGTCTACGCGAAGGTGCACCAACCGGCGCTGCGGCCGGTGTTCCTCGTCGGGTTCTCGGGCATGCTCCAACTCAAGACCTGGCTCGCGACGGCGGCCCTGGCGCTCGTCCTGGCGCAGGTCACGAGCGCGCTGTGGATGTGGGGTCACCTGCCGGGTGCCGGCGACGCGCCTGCGTGGATCACCCCGGTGCATCGCTGGAGCGGCAGCGTGGCCTTCGTGGTGACAGTGCCCGTCGCATTGCACTGCGTCTGGTCGCTCGGCTTTGTCACGAGCACACCGCGCGTCCTGCTGCACAGCACGCTCGGCTGCGCCTTCTACGGCGCGTATGCCGCCAAGATGCTGGGTCTGCGGCTGCGCGGTCTGCCGCGATGGGCGGTGCCAGCGCTCGGCGGCTCGGTATTCGCGCTGTTCGTCCTGCTCTGGCTCACCTCCGCACTCTGGTTCTTCACCCGTTCCGGCGTCCCGCTCACCTAAGCTCTGGAGACCCGATGTCCGATCGCGTCCTCTCCCGCCGCACCGCGTTGCGCGGGTCGTTCGTGACGGTTCTCGGCGGTGTCGCCGGGTACCTCGTGGCGCGCAACAGCGCCGCGGCCCGCGCGAAGGCAGGGACGACGGCGGCCAACGCCTATGGTGCGACGGCCGGTCAGGGCGGGCGGCTGCTGGCAGCCCTCGACCAGGTGCCGCGCGGGGGCGGCGTGATCCTCAGCAGCGAGCCGGTCGTGCTGACCCGGACTCCGGCCGACGAGGTCTACGCATTCTCGGCGGTCTGCACGCATCAGGGCTGCACCGTCGACAAGGTGGTGGACGGCACGATCGACTGTCCGTGTCACGGCAGCAGGTTCGACGCGAACACCGGCGCGGTCGTCAGCGGGCCCGCCAGCCGCGCGCTGCCGTCGATTCCCGTCGTCGTCCGGGCAGGGAGCATCTACACGTCATGACCCGACTGTCCCGCCTGATCGCCGGCGTGCCGACGCTGCTGTGGCTGCTCACTGCCGGGTTCGCCGTCGGCGCCCTGATCGCGCTGCGCTGAGCGAGCGCGATCCGGGCAACCCGATCAGTAGCGGTAGTGATCAGCCTTGTAGGGGCCGGCCACGTCGACGCCGATGTACTCGGCCTGCGACTTGGTCAACGTCGTCAGCTTCGCGCCGACGGCGTCCAGGTGCAGGCGAGCCACCTTCTCGTCGAGGTGCTTGGGCAGCACGTAGACCTGATTCTCGTACTCGCCGCGCTTGGTGTGGATCTCGATCTGCGCGATCGTCTGGTTCGAGAACGATGCCGACATGACGAAGCTCGGGTGGCCGGTGGCATTGCCCAGGTTCAGCAGGCGTCCCTCGCTCAGCAGGATGATCGAATGA
>DAITQD010000033.1:0-20576 GCA_036833255.1 Jatrophihabitantaceae bacterium | reverse complement strand
GTCATTCACGTGAACGCGGTCAGAGCGCTCAGCCGGGTGCATCGAGGTAGGCGAACGGGTGGTACTCGCGCTCGCCCTGGCTGATCTGGCGGTTCAGTTCGGTCAGCCTGGCGACGATCTCGGGGCCGTCCTGCGCCACCGACTTGGGCCACCCGTAACACCCGGCGACGGCCTCGTCGAGTTCCCGGTGCAGCACCCTGAGGTCCGCGTCGGCAGTCGCCGATTTCACCGATCACCGGCTCGTGCGCGTTGGCTAGCCCGCGCCGAGATTGTCGGGCGCCGTCCCGTAGTTGACTGCGATCCGGAATCGTTCGACCGTCGCGGCGGAAGGCCCGACCTCATGGACTCGGCTGCCGCTTGCTCGACCGCATCCTCGGCAGAAACCCATCGGAACAGCTCGGCTAGCTCACCGACCCCGCCGACCAGAGCGAGCACGAGCGACTTTGGATCGTGTACTTCCGCCAGCCCCGCTCGTCGGTGAAAGCCCTGACTGCATCGGGTAGTTCCGCCAGGTCCGACATGCGGCAGAGCACGTCACCCGGCCGGCAGCTCCACGCGGGATAGCATCTTGGTTGCGGCCCGACGGGCTCGCGCTGCGCCGGGTTTCGATCATTCGGCGGTGCGCGAATCGGATGCCCCCACCCGCACGAATCTCTTCGTGCTGCTGGGGACGTCCGTTGACGCTGCGCTACTCCGCTGAGGCGTTCGCGAGCGCTGCGGCAACGGACTCTGTGGCAGAGAGGTTGTTCGAGCAGCTGATCTTTCAGACGGGAACGCGGGCGTCGGCTGCAGAGGTGCGGTCGTGGCACCGCAGCCTTCCTGTACTCGCGCAGGATCTGATCGACGCCGGCCTTGCCAACGTCGAGGTCATCGTCGAGTATCGGCTTCCGCTTACCTCGCAACGGGCCGACGTCGTGCTGGCCGGCGTTCATCCGGTTACCCGTCGGCCTTCCTACGTCATCGTTGAATTGAAGCAGTGGACGTCGGCGCATGCATGGGAGGGCGATCCGAACCTCGTCGTGGTCGACGGTCTGCCAGGTGGCCCGAAGTCGCATCCGGTTCGCCAGGTCCGCGGTTACTGCACCTACGTCGTCGACTTCGCGCGCTCACTCCACGGTGACGAAGACTCGGTCGCCGGCGTCGCATATCTCCACAACGCGACCAACAACGACGCGCTAGCGGGCCTCTACGACTACGCGATGGACTCACATGGTCAGCTGTTCACTGGGGCGGACCGTGCGAGATTCCACGACTTCGTGCGCTCGCGCCTCGACCCCTCGATACCGGGCGCGCCGTACGCCGACGAACTGCTTCGATCGGCCACGGCTCCCTCCCGGCAACTGCTGGCGGTCGCGGCGGACGAGGTGCAACGACGCGAGCGATTCACGCTTCAGGGCGAGCAGCAGCGCGCGGTGGACCTCGTCATGCACGAGGTCGCACAAGCCCGGCGGGCGGACCACAAGTCTGTCGTGATTGTCTCCGGCGGCCCCGGCAGCGGGAAGAGCGTGATCGCCCTGAGCTTGCTGGGTGAGCTTGCACGTGAAGGCAGAACAGTGCTGCACGCGACTGGCTCACGGTCTTTCACGCAGACGTTGCGCAAAGTTGCCGGTGATGGCGCTCCGCGCGTTCAGAAGCTGTTCAAGTATTTCAATCAGTTCATGGACGCTGACCGAAACGGCTTGGACGTACTGATCCTGGACGAGGCGCACCGTATCCGCGAGACATCCGTCAATCGGTACACGAGGGCTCAGTTCCGCACTGGGCGCCCGCAACTGGACGAGTTGATCGGCGCCGCGCGGGTCCCTGTGTTCCTCCTTGATCAGAATCAAGTTGTTCGTCCCAACGAGATGGGCTCAGTTGAATCGATCGAGGCTTTCGCGAACGCACAGGGACTATCCGTGCATCAGATCTCATTGCCGGAGCAGTATCGATGCGGAGGAAGCGCGGCGTACGTGCAGTGGGTCGAACGACTGTTGGGTCTCGCCGACGCCGACCCGACGCAGTGGCTGGGCGATGAGCATTTCGAGGTGCTCGCCGTGGACAGCCCGGTCGAACTGGAACAGCACATCCTCGCCCATGAAGCCGACGGCTACACCGCGCGGATGGCCGCTGGATATTGCTGGCCGTGGAACGATCCTCGCCCCGACGGCACCCTCGTGCCCGACGTCGTCATCGGCGACTGGAGCCGTCCGTGGAACCTGAAAGGTGACCGCCGAGTGGGTGGCGCGCCGCCGGCCGCATTGTGGTCGTTCGACCCGGCCGGCATAGGTCAGGTCGGATGCGTATACACAGCCCAAGGCTTCGAATACGACTGGAACGGAGTGATCATCGGTCCCGATCTTGTGTGGCGCAATGGTCAGTTCGTCAGCAACCGTAGGGCCAACTGCGATCCGGACTTCCGCAGTCAGAAGAACGTCTCGGACGAGCGGTTCGACGGTCTTGTGCGCAACGTCTACAAGGTGCTGTTGACGCGCGGCATGGTCGGAACCGTCATCTACTCGACCGACCCGGAAACCCGAGATGCGCTCCGCAGCATGGCGGCGTCATCCGGCGCTGTAGCGACAGGGCTCGGCGCGGCCCGCGACTGAGCAACGAGTTCATACGAGGCGCAGGGCGTCACGGCGCTCATCCACAAGCCCGATCGCCCCGGTTCTGCTTCAGAACAACTCGAGCGGGTCGAGCACGAGTTTGACCGGATCGGCGGCCTTGCGCGCCGACCGCGACGCCGCCGCCACCTTGAGGGCCGTGGCCAACTCCGCGCCGAGCGCGCGCGGAACCCGCACCAGCATCCGCTGCACGTTGCCGTCGGCGCTGCGGCCGACCGGAACGGGACCGACGACCTCCGCCCCAGCGGGCAGCGCGGCGGCGGCGAGCATCTCCTCGACCGCGACGGGTGCGCCGGTCACCGATGCCATCCGGGTCGCCGGCGCAAACCCCAGCTCGGCTCGCTCGGCCAACTCGCGCCCGGCGAAACCGGCCGGATCCCAGCGCACGAGTGCCTGCACGGCCGGGATGCTCGCGTCCGCGCCGACCACCACCCGACCGTCGGAGCGGACCAGCGCGGCCGCGTTCAGCCAACGTCGCAGGGTCTCCTCCCCGGCCCGCAGGTCGGCCCGCGAGAGCAGTGCCCAGCCGTCGAGGAGCAGCGCGGCCCCGTAGCCGTCCTCGGCGACGGGTTCGGCACCCGGGGTGGCGACGACGAGCGCTGGCTGCGGGCCGACCGAGGCAAGCACCCGCTCACCTCCGCTCGTGCGGACGGGCACGCCAGGGAAGGCCCGGCCCAGCTCCTCGGCGGTGCGCCCCGCGCCGACCACGACGGCCCGCAGCCGCCGCCCGCCGCACGCCGGGCACGCCCAGTCGCCGGCTGGCCGGCCGCACCACCGGCAGGTGGCGATTGCCTGCCCGGACGCCGCCGCCAGCGGCCCCGAACACACCGGGCAACGCGCCGGGGTGCGATCGCGCACGCACGCGAGCGACGGCACGTAGCCGCGCCGCGGCACCTGCACCAGCACCGGCGCCCCGGCGGCCAGCGCCTCGCGCGTGGTGCGCCACGCCAGGCTGGGCAGCCGGGCCGCGGCCGCCGCCGGATCGCGGGCCAGCTCGGCGTCGTCGCCGGTCGCCGCGACGCGCGGGGCCGCGGCACGCAATACCGCGCGATCGGCGACCACCTCGTGCGCCCATCCCGAATCGAGTAGCAGCTGGGCTTCGGCCGTGCGGGCATGGCCCGCAACCAGCAGCGCGGCGCCGGTCAGCGAGGACCGCAGCACCAGCACGTCGCGTGCGTGCGCGTAGGGCGCCCGCGGCTCGTCGTAGAGGTCGTCACCGTCGTCCCAGATCGCGAGCAGCCCGAGGTCGCGGACGGGCGCGTAGGCGGCCGCCCGCACGCCGATCACCGCTTTCACATCGCCGCGCCGCACGGCCAGCCAGCGGCGGTAACGCTCAGCCGGACCCAGGTCGGCGGAGAGCGCTACGTGCTGCCCCCCGCCCAGACTGACCGTCAATGCCACATCGAGACGGGCCAGGTCGCGGGCGTCCGGCACCACCACGATCGCGCCCCGCCCGGCCGCCAGCGCGACCTGCACGACCTCGGCCAGCCGGTCCGGCCACGACTCCCCCGGCAGCGCCGACCACACCGCCCGCGCCGCGCGTCCGGTGGCGAGCGCGGCCAGAAACGCCGGCCCGGCCCGGTAGCGCTCGAACCCCGTCCGCGCGGGGGGTTGCGGTCGGGGCGCCGGCTCGCGGACCGACGCCTCGGCGCCCGCGTGCCGCGACGGGACGCCCAGGCGCACCACGTCGACGAAGTTGCCCGCCCACCGATCGGCGACCGCCCGGAACAAGGCAGTGGTCTGCGCCGTCAGGACCGGCTCGCCACCGACCGCGCGCTCGATGAACGCCAGCTTCCCGTCGTGGTCACTGACGGCGCGCCGCTCCAGCACGTACGCATCGACGAGCCGGCCGGCAAAACGCACCCGCACCCGCGACCCGGCGGTGATCTCCGCGTCGAGCCCGTCCGGGACGAGGTAGTCGAACGGCCGATCGAGATGGGCCAGCGGCACGTCGACCATCAGCCGCGCCACCGGGTCGAGGGCCGCAGGCTCGCGCGCCGTGCGCACCGTTCTCATGCTGGCGGCCGCCCAAGGTGGGGCCACAGCGCGACCCGAGTAAGGAGCGAAGCGCTGACCACAGTTGTTTCAGCGCACCGATGCGCGCATCATCGCGTCCCAAGCGCGGCCCGGCAGCACCATCCGCGTGGCGAGGGCGACGCGCACGCGCCGCGCGATCACGTAGCGCGACAGCGGCCGCGGTGAGGTGAGTGCCCGCTCGATGGTGCGCGCGACGACGTCGGCCGAGGCCCACATCAGCGGGGTCTCGTACAGTCGCGCCGCGATCTTGTCGAAGGCCTGGGCGCTCTCTCGGTACGGCGATCCGTACGGCGTCGAGTCTTTCATCGTCTGGCTGATGGTGGCGCCGAACTCGGTCCGGATGGGCCCCGGCTCGATGAGGCTGACCTGCACCCCGAACGGGGCGACCTCGTAGCGCAGGGCGTCGGACAACGCCTCGACCGCGTGCTTGGTTGCGTGGTAGTAGCCGCCGAACGGGAAGGTCATCCGTCCGCCCATCGACCCGATGTTGACGATGCGGCCGCGGCCGGCGGCCCGCATCGAGGGCAGCACCAGCTGACACATTCGCGACAGCCCGATGACGTTGGTCTCGAACTGCCGCCGCACCCGCTCGATGGCGACGTCCTCGATCGCGCCGTACTCGCCGTAGCCGGCGTTGTTGACCAGCGCGCCGACCCGACCGTGCTCGGTGACGATCGCATCGACGGCTGCGCGCATCGACGTGTCGTCGGTGACGTCGAGGGCCAGCGTCCGGCAGCCCGCCGCCTCCGCCGCCGCGAGCGTCTCCGTGCGCCGCGCCGTCGCGTAGACGACCTGACCGTCTTTGGCCAGCCGCCGGGCGGTGGCCGCACCGATGCCCGACGAACAGCCGGTGATGAGGATCGGTCCGACGTCAGACATACGCGCTCCAGACGTCAGCCGTTGGCGAGCTTGGCGAGCTGCTCGGCGCGGTCGGTGCGCTCCCAGGTGAAGTCCTCGAGCTCGCGCCCGAAGTGGCCGTACGCCGCGGTCTGGGCGTAGATCGGCCGCAGCAGGTCCAGGTCGCGGATGATCGCGGCCGGGCGCAGGTCAAAGGTCTGCAGCACAGCCTCGGTGATGCGCTCGGCGTCGACGGTCTCGGTGCCGAAGGTCTCGACGAACAGCCCGACCGGCTCGGCCTTGCCGATGGCGTAGGCGATCTGCACCTCGCAGCGGGTGGCCAGCTTCGCAGCCACCACGTTCTTGGCGACCCAGCGCATCGCGTATGCCCCCGAGCGGTCGACCTTCGACGGGTCCTTGCCCGAGAACGCGCCGCCGCCGTGGCGCGCGTAGCCGCCGTAGGTGTCGACGATGATCTTGCGACCGGTCAGGCCGGCGTCGCCCATCGGGCCACCGATCTCGAACCGGCCGGTGGGGTTGACCAGCAGGCGGTAGCCCTCGGTGTCGATATCGAGCGCGGCGATGACCGGTCGGACGACGTGCTCCTCGATGTCGGGCTTGAGCAGCGTGTCGAGGTCGATGTCGGCGGCGTGCTGGCTGGACACGACGACGGTGTCGAGACGCACCGGCCTGTCGTCGATGTACTCGATGGTGACCTGCGTCTTTCCGTCCGGACGCAGGTAGGGAACCGTGCCGTCCTTGCGCACCGCGGTGAGACGCGCTGCGAGGCGATGCGCGAGCGCGATCGGCAGCGGCATCAACTCAGGCGTCTCGTCGCACGCGAAACCGAACATCATGCCCTGGTCGCCCGCGCCCTGGCGCTCGAGCGGATCCTCGACGTTCTCGCCGGTGCGCGCCTCGTAGGCGTTGTCGACGCCCTGGGCGATGTCGGGCGACTGCGACCCGATCGACACGTTGACGCCGCAGGACGCGCCGTCGAATCCCTTGCGGGAGGAGTCATAGCCGATCTCGAGGATGCACTCGCGCACGATCGTCGGGATGTCCGCGTACGCCTCGGTGGTGACCTCTCCGGCGACGTGCACCTGGCCGGTGGTGATCAGGGTCTCGACGGCGACCCGGCTGGCCGGGTCCTGCGCGAGCAGTGCGTCGAGGATTGCGTCGCTGATCTGGTCGGCGATCTTGTCGGGATGTCCCTCGGTGACGGACTCAGAGGTAAACAGACGGCGGGTCACAAGCACTCCGAAGCTCGGTTGGCGGATTCCGACCGAGTCTAACGGGCGAGTGCTGAGCAGGCTCAATCTAGCGGTGTGACGTGCCCGCAACGGCGTCCCAGACGCTCGCCGCGAGCAGCGCCTTCGGCCCGAAGGGGACGGTCCGTTCGGTGCCGTCGGCGCCCAGGATGACCGCGGCGTTGTCGGCCTGGCCGAACGCCTTTCCCTCGCCGACCGCGTTCACGACAAGCAGGTCGCAGCCCCTGCGGGCGAGCTTGGCGCGGCCGTGCTCGAGCACCGTGCCCGTAACGTCGCCGGTCTCGGCGGCGAAGCCGACCAGCAGCTGGCCGGGGCGCCGAGCGGCCACCAGTTCGGCGAGCACGTCCGGGTTCTCGGTCAGCACGATCGGCGCCGGGCCGGCGTCGGACTTCTTGATCTTGTGCCCGGCGCGGGTCACCGGGCGGAAGTCGGCCACGGCCGCGGCCATGACCACGACGTCGGCGTCCTGTGCCGCCTTGTGCACGGCGTCGCGCAGTTCGGCGGCGCTCACGACGCGCACGACGTCGGCGCCGGACGGGTCTGGCAGTTCGACGTTGGCGGCCACGAGGGTGACTCGCGCACCCCGGGCCGCGGCGACCACAGCCAGTGCGTAGCCCTGCTTTCCGGAGGAGGAGTTGCCGAGGTATCGCACCGGATCGAGCGGTTCGCGGGTGCCGCCGGCGCTGATGACGACATGCCGGCCCACCAGGTCGGCGGGCAGCGCGTCCGGCCGGTGCAGCAGCAACTCGGCGAGCTGGGTGATCTCGGCAGGCTCGGGTAGACGGCCCTTGCCGGTATCGGTGCCGGTCAGGCGTCCGGACGCCGGCTCGAGGACGATCGCGCCGCGGCGGCGCAACGCGGCGACGTTCTCGACGGTGGCCGGGTGCTCCCACATCTCGGTGTGCATCGCGGGGACGAACAGCACCGGGCAGCGTGCCGTCAGCAACACGTTCGTCAGCAGGTCGTCGGCCAGGCCGTGCGCGGCGCGGGCGAGCAGGTCGGCGGTGGCGGGCGCGACCACGACGAGCTCGGCATGCCGGCCGAGTTGGACGTGCGCGACATCGTGCGCCGCGGTCCAGACATCAGTGGCGATGGGATGATGTGACAGGGCGGCCCACGTCGGCGCACCGACGAATTGCAGGGCCGCGGCCGTCGGGACAACCGTGACGTCGTGGCCGGACTCGGTGAGCCTGCGCAACAGGTCGGCGGCCTTGTACGCCGCTATCCCACCAGACACGCCCAATATCACTGCGCTCCGCTGCCTATCCGAGCTCACCGGGTACCTCCAACGCCGTCACTCGCTGCGCTCGGACGGCCAGAAAATCTAACCGTCGGAGGGCTTGAACTCGATCAGGTCGGAGTTAATCTCACGCAGCGCGATCGACAGGGGCTTCTCCTGCGGCGCGGTCTCGACGAGCGGGCCGACGTACTCGAGCAGGCCCTCGCCGAGCTGGCTGTAGTAGGCGTTGATCTGGCGCGCCCGCTTGGCAGCGATGATCACCAGCGCGTACTTCGACTGGGTGCGTTCGAGCAGTTCGTCGATCGGCGGGTTGGTGATCCCCTCAGGGGCGGACAGCATTCCGGACACGGGTGGGCTCTCTTGTCGGTTTCTGGTCGGACTGACGCACAATTAACCGCACGCCCGCTACTTCGGGCAGACGGCCTCGATCAATCCTACCAACTGGGCGGCCGCGCGGCCGACATCGTCGTTGACGACGACCTCATCGAACTCTTTCTCCGCCGCCAGCTCGACCTTCGCGCGGGCCAGCCGCGCGGCGATCACGTCGGCGGGCTCCGTACCCCGACCGGCGAGGCGGCGCTCCAGCTCGGCCCACGACGGCGGGGTCAGGAACACCAGATACGCCCCCGGCAGCGCCGCGCGCACCTGCCGCGCGCCCTGCAACTCGATCTCCAGTAGCGACGGGGTGCCGGCCGTGAGCCGCTCGAGCACCGGCGCGAGCGGCGTGCCGTAGAGATTGCCGGCGAACTCGGCATGCTCGAGCAGCTCACCGGCCTCGACCATCCGGGTGAACTGCTCACGCGTGAGGAACCGGTACTCGATTCCGTCGCGCTCCCCCGGCCGCGGCGCGCGGGTCGTGCACGAGAGCGACACCCAGATGTGCGGGTACAGCTTGCGGACCTTGGCCACGACCGTGCCCTTGCCGACGCCGGACGGGCCGGAGAGCACGGTCAGGCGCGCCGCCGATCCCTTCTCCGCCATGACGGGCAACCTACCGGGCGGCACGGGTGCGGATCGGCACGCCGGTGCCAGCGTTGTGGACGGCTACGGGATGATGATGCACTCACCGCGGTCGGCCTGAGTCGATCGGGTGCAAGGAATGGAGTGCGCCTTGCTGATCGGAGTTCCCCGCGAGTCCCACCCCGGCGAGGCCCGCGTCGCCGCCACGCCCGCCACCATCGCGCAGTTGCGCGGCCTCGGTTATGACGTCGTCGTCGAATCCGATGCCGGCGCCAAGGCCAGCTTCCCCGACGAGGCCTACACGGCCGCAGACGCCCGGATCGGCACGGAGTCCGAGGCCTGGCAGGCCGACATCGTCTTCAAGGTCAACGCGCCGTCTGTCGAGGAGATCGGCAAGCTGCGTGACGGCGCGACGTTGGTGAGCCTGCTCAGTCCGGCGTTGAATCCCGAACTCGTCGAGGCCCTAGCAGGGCGCCCGATCACGGCCTTGGCCATGGACGCAGTACCCCGAATATCGCGCGCCCAGACGCTGGACGTGCTGAGCTCGATGGCCAACATCGCCGGCTACCGCGCGGTGATCGAAGCGGCCCACGTGTTCGGTCGGTTCTTCACCGGTCAGATCACCGCTGCGGGCAAGGTGCCTCCGGCGAAGGTGCTTGTCGCCGGTGCGGGTGTGGCCGGCCTCGCCGCGATCGGCGCGGCCGGCAGCCTCGGAGCCATCGTCCGGGCGACCGACCCCCGGCCTGAGGTCGCCGAGCAGGTGCGCTCTCTCGGCGGGGAATTCCTCGCGGTGGACGTCGAGCAGGAAGCCAGCACGGACGGCTACGCCAAGGCCACCTCCGAGGACTACGACAGGCGCGCCGCGGAGATCTACTCTGAGCAGGCCGCCGACGTCGACATCATCATCACCACTGCGCTGATCCCCGGTAAGCCCGCGCCGAAGCTCCTCACCGCGCAGGACGTCGCCAGCATGAAGGCGGGCAGCGTCATCGTCGACATGGCCGCGCAGCAGGGCGGCAACGTCGCCGGCTGCAAGGCGGGCGAGGCGATCGTCACCGACAACGGCGTGACGATCATCGGCTACACCGATCTGGCCGGTCGGCTGCCCACGCAGGCCTCCCAGCTGTACGGCACGAACGTGGTCAATCTGATGAAGCTGCTGACACCGGGCAAGGACGGCGAGCTCGTCCTCGACTTCGACGACGTGGTCCAGCGCTCGATGACGGTCGTGCGCGACGGGGAGAAGACCTGGCCGCCGCCGCCGGTCGAAGTATCGGCGGCACCCGTGCAGGCCGCTGCCCCGCCGCCCGTGAAGGAGCCCAAGGCGCCACCGCCGCCCAGCCGCAGGTTCGTGGTCGTCGGCATCGGCGCGGCACTGCTGTTCCTGCTGACCGCGTTCTCACCGAACCAGCTGCTCGGCAACTTCACCGTGTTCGTGCTGGCGATCGTCATCGGCTACTACGTGATCGGCAATGTGCACCACGCGCTGCACACGCCGTTGATGTCGGTCACGAACGCGATCTCCGGAATCATCCTGGTCGGTGCACTGCTGCAGATCGGCCACGCGGACACCACTATCACCGTCGTGTCATTCGCCGCGATCCTGCTGGCGAGCATCAACGTCTTCGGTGGCTTCACCGTGACTCGCCGCATGCTCGCCATGTTCACTCGGACCTGATAGGGGGCTGACTGCATTGACCGCCGCTACCGCTGCACAGGCCGCCTACATCGTTGCTGCGCTGCTGTTCATCCTCAGCCTCGCCGGCCTCTCCCACCACGAGACGGCCAAGGGCGGCGTCTGGTTCGGCATCGGCGGCATGGTGATCGCGCTCGCCGCGACCATCGGCCTGGCCTCCCGCAGCATCGCCGCCACCGGCATCGGACTCCTCGTGATCGCCATGGTGATCGGTGCCGTGGTCGGCGTCTGGAAGGCGCTGCGCGTCGAGATGACCGGGATGCCGGAACTGATCGCGCTGCTGCACAGCTTCGTCGGTGTCGCCGCCGTGCTCGTCGGGTGGGACGGCTACTACTCCGTCGAGGCCACCGGCAATGCCAAGCACGAGATCGCCGGGTCGGTGCTGCGCATCCACCACGCGGAGGTCTTCATCGGGGTGTTCATCGGCGCGGTCACCTTCACCGGCTCGATCGTCGCCTTCCTCAAGCTGTCGGCACGCATGAAGTCCAACCCGCTCATGCTGCCCGGTCGCAACCTGCTCAACCTCGCCGCGCTGGTCGCCTTCGCCGCGCTGACCGTCGCATTCGTCGCCAAACCAAACCTGGGTCTGCTCATCGCGATGACCGCCGTCGCGCTCGCGCTGGGCTGGCACCTGGTGGCCTCCATCGGCGGCGGTGACATGCCGGTCGTGGTGTCGATGCTGAACAGCTACTCGGGCTGGGCGGCGGCGGCGTCCGGCTTCCTGCTCGACAACAACCTGCTCATCGTCACCGGCGCGCTCGTCGGCTCGTCCGGTGCGTACCTGTCCTACATCATGTGCACCGCAATGAATCGTTCGTTCATCTCGGTGATCGCCGGCGGCTTCGGTAATGAAGGCGGCACGGGCGAGGACAAGGACTACGGCGAGCACCGCGAGACCACGGCCGAGGACACCGCGGAGCTGCTCAAGGAAGCGTCGTCGGTGATCATCACGCCTGGCTACGGCATGGCGGTAGCGCAGGCGCAGTACCCGGTCGCCGATCTCACCCGCAAGCTGCGCGATCGCGGTGTGGACGTCCGCTTCGGCATTCACCCCGTCGCCGGACGCCTGCCCGGACACATGAATGTGCTCCTCGCCGAGGCGAAGGTGCCCTACGACATCGTCATGGAGATGGACGAGATCAACGACGATTTCGCAGACACCTCAGTGGTGCTCGTCATCGGCGCCAACGACACCGTCAACCCCGCCGCGATGGACGATCCCAGCAGCCCCATCGCCGGCATGCCCGTCCTGCACGTCTGGGAAGCGCAGAACGTGATCGTGTTCAAGCGGTCGATGAACACCGGTTACGCCGGCGTCCAGAATCCGCTGTTCTTCAAGGACAACAGCCAGATGCTCTTCGGCGATGCCAAGGATCGGGTCGAGGACATCCTGCGCGCCCTGTAGCCCTCGGTAGGGTCGCTGCCATGGAGTTTCGTCGCCTCGGTGAGTCCGGTCTGGTGGTATCCGTCGTGGGTTTGGGCACCAACAACCTAGGCATGAAGCTCGACGACGAGCAGAGCCGCGAGGTGGTGCACGCAGCGCTCGACGAGGGCATCACGCTGTTCGACACCTCCGACTCCTACGGCGCGTCGGAGCAGCGACTCGGCGCGCTGCTGGAAGGCCGTCGCGACGACGTCGTCCTCGCGACGAAGTTCGGCAGCGACGTGCGCAACCGCGGCGGCGACAACGGCGAGGACTGGAACGCTCGGGGTTCTCGTCGCTACATCCGTCGGGCCGTCGAGTCGTCGCTGCGGCGGCTGCGCACCGACTGGATCGACCTCTACCAGTTGCACCGACCCGACCCCTCGACGCCGATCGAGGAGACGCTCTCCGCGCTGTCCGACCTGGTGCGCG
Organism: Jatrophihabitantaceae bacterium; assembly: GCA_036833255.1. Lineage (GTDB taxonomy): Bacteria > Actinomycetota > Actinomycetes > Mycobacteriales > Jatrophihabitantaceae > QHCC01. The sequence continues at coordinate 8,074 of DAITQD010000033.1, read as the reverse complement.
AGGGCAAGGTGCGTTATCTCGGCAGCTCGAACTTCACCGGCTGGCAGGTCGCCGACGCGGAATGGACCTCGCGCACCCGCGGTCACGAGCGGTTCGTCAGCGCGCAGAACGAGTACAACGTGCTCAAGCGCGATGTCGAGGACGACCTGGTGCCGGCGCTGGAGCAGTACGGCATCGGCTTGCTGCCGTTCTTCCCGCTCGCCAGCGGGCTGCTGAGCGGCAAGTACCGTCGCGGCGAGGCGCCGCCGCAGGGCAGCCGTATCCAGGCCTGGGGACGCGAGTCGGTGCTCACGGATGCGGTCTTCGACGTGGTGGAGCGCCTCGAGGCGTTCGCCCGCGCGCGCTCGATTTCGCTGCTGGACGTGGCGATCGGGGGGCTGGCCGCTCAACCTGCCGTGGCGAGCGTCATCGCCGGCGCGACGTCGCGTGCGCAGGTCGCGGCGAACGCCGCGGCAGGGACGTGGGAGCCGAGCCTCGACGACCTCGCGGAGCTCGACGAACTGACGGCTTCGTGAACGCACCGGAACCACGCTGCAAGATCGCCCGAATCCTGAGCCGAAGGTATGCTCGCCCGGAGCGACGGGTGACGTGATGCTTCCAACAATGCGGACCAACCGCGCGACGAAGGCCGCCGTTGTGGCTGTGGCAGTCGTCGCGTCGACCGTGGTCGCCTACCTGATCCAGCACCAGCCTGCCGGCAAGCACATGTCGGCCGCCCCGGCGACGGTTGTCAGCGTGCCGGCCACACCCGCCGCCGTTGCGACACCCGCGCCCCACGCACCGACCCGGTCCGCGCTACGCCACGATCGCGTCGCTCCCGCGGCCCCCACCGCGTTCGAGATCAGGGGTTCGGCGTTCGACATCAAGGCGAGCGTATGCCCGATGGATTATGTCCGTCCCCTCGACCCGCCGGGCGACCAGGTGCACACGGTCTGCTGGGTCAGGGCAAACTTCGGCGTCGCGCCCGGCAGCAAGTCGGGCGGGACGAGCTACATCCTCGGGCACGCCTGGGCACAGGCGAAGCTGGTGTTCAACCCGCTGTCGGAACTGGCGACGAGCGAGCTCGACACGGACCACCCGCAGCCGCAGAACGGCGTCCCGACCTACCCGATGAAGGGCCTCAACGGCTACCGCGTCACGCTGCGGACTCGTAACGGAACTCTCACCTACGTCGTGCGGCACACGTTCGCGGTCAGCAAGGAGCACGCCGGCGATGTTCACTCGCTGATGGCCAACACTCCCAACCGGGTCGTCCTGATCACCTGTGCTGTCGCCGGCGGGGCGGACCTCGACTACAACATCGTGGTGTACGCCAACCTGATCTCCTCGGTCGCCGCTCATCGCCCGGCGCCCTGACCGGACCCACCAGCGACGCCAAACCGGAGGCCCCCCATGAGGCCGACCGCCCTGCCCCGCCTGGTCGCCACCACGGCGACGCGCACCACCCTGCACCGGCTTGCCGAAGACGTCCTCGCCGCCGAGCAGCATGCGGCCAACGGCGAGTTAGCGCTCATGTCCACGCCGGACGGAGTCGCCACCGGCTGGTTTCCCTCGCCGGCCGGAGTGCCGACCCGGATCAGAATCGAGGGCAGCGACGTCGTCCGGGAGAGCGGCGCGCACGCCGATCGGAAGTCGATCGTCGGTCCGTTCGACCGCGCCGCGGCGGATGTTCTCTACGGCTGGTGGGCCAACGGCGACGCCGTGCTGTCTGCGCTCGAGCCCGCGACTGGCGAGTCGATCAGCCCCGTCATCCTGTGGCCGGAGCATTTCGACATCGCCGTAACCCTGACGGCAGCGGACGGGCGCAGGATGAACCTCGGCTTTTCACCCGGTGACGACTTCAGCAGCCAGCCCTACGTCTACGCCGGTCCGTGGGAGCAGCTTTCCGGCCCCTTCTGGAATGCGCCGTTCGGCGCGTTCCGCTCCTACGAACAGATCGCAGCCGCCGCCACGATCGCAGCCGCCGCGTTCCTTACAGAGGCTCGGGACGCGTTCGGCCAGGCGAGCCAATGACCCCGGTCGGTTAGCCGCGGAGGAAGGCGAACTGGTCGACCTGACGTGCGACCGCGTCACGCAGAGCAGCGATGTCGGGACCGTGGCGCAGCACCTCTCGCGACACGCTCGGCAACGCGTTGTGCAACGCGTCGCCGAAGATGCGTCGCACGTCCTCGGCCGTCCCGCCCTGCGCTCCGATGCCGGGGACGAGAAACGGCCCGTTCAGCTTCGTCAGGTCGACCTGGGCGCTTGCGATCGTCGCGCCGACCACCACGCCCAGCGACCCGAATGGCTCGGCACCGGCATTGCGCTGCGCCAGTTCGTCCAACACGACCTGAACGACCGGCCGGCCGTCCACGCCCCGTGCGTGCTGCACCTGCGGACCCTCGGGGTTCGACGTCAGCGCAACGACGAACGCGCCGCCACCGTGCCGGACGACTGCGTCGAACGCTGGCTGCAACGAGCCGACGCCGAGATATGGCGACAGCGTGACGGCGTCGCAAGCGAGCGAAGAGGACGGGTCCAGGTACGCCCGTGCGTAGGCGGCCATCGTGGTGCCGATGTCGCCGCGCTTGGCGTCCAGGCACACGAGGGCACCGCCGACGCGGCAGCCGGCGATCGTCCGCTCGAGCACGGCGATGCCCCGCGAGCCGTACGTCTCGAAGAACGCGGACTGGGGCTTGACCACCGCGGCCGTCGGGGCGAACGCGTCGACGCAGATGTCGGCGAATCGACTCAGGCCGTCGACGTCGTCGCCCAGGCCCCACGCAGCAAGCAGGGCCGGATGCGGGTCGATGCCCACGCACAGCGATCCGCGCGCCGTGAGCGCAGCGTCGAGCCGCGCACCGAACGTCAGGCTCCCCAGCGCGCCCATGTTTTCCCCGCTGCTGGCCGGTTTCGGGGCGTCAAACCGGTCACCAGCGGGGAAAAGGTGATCGACGGGCGGTGTCATCCGGCGGCCGCCTCGGGCGCGGCAGGGACGAGGCGCTGCTCGGGAGCGCGGTGGGCATACCCGACGGCCGCGGCCAGCGAAGCGAAACCGCGCGCCTCAAGCACCGCCTCGAGCTCGGCCAGCACCCGTACCGGCGCGGTCGCGTCACCGAAGACTGCCGTGCCGACCGAGACCGCCGACGCGCCGGCCAGGACGAACTGCAGGGCGTCCAGACCGGAGCGGATGCCACCCATGCCCAGGATCGGCAGGTGCGGCAGCGCCCGCTTCACCTGCCACACGCAGCGCACCGCGACGGGCCGGATCGCCGGCCCGGACAGCCCACCGGTGATTCCGCCCAGCGCGGGCGCCATCGTGTCGGTGTCGATCACCATGCCCAGCAGCGTGTTGATCAGCGAGAAGCCGTCGACGCCGGCGTCGGCGCAGGCGCGGGCGATGAGTGTGATGTCGGTGACGTCCGGCGAGAGCTTGGCGAAAACCGGCACCGACGGGTCGGCGGCGCGGCGCACGGCCCTGACCACCCGCGAGGATGCGATCGCATCGCAGGCGAACACCTGCCCGCGGTTCTCGACGTTCGGGCAGGAGATGTTCACCTCGAGCATGGACACGGCCGGGTTGCCATTGAGCTTGCGGGTGAGCTCGACGAACTCGTCGGTGTGCCCGCCCGCGATCGAGACGACGGTGCGCGCTCCTTGCTCGGCCAGCCAGGCCAGGTCGTTCTCGATGAACGAGTCGATGCCCGGACCCTGCAGGCCGATCGAGTTGAGCATGCCGCTCGGTGTCTCGGCCATCCGCGGGGTCGGGCGTCCGGACCGCGGCCGAGCCATGATCGACTTGGTCACGACCGCGCCCAGGGCGGCCACGTCGAAGAACTGGTGCAACTCGCGCCCGGCGGCCGCGCAGCCCGAGGCGGTCAGCATCGGGTTGGGCAGGGTCAGCGTCCCGAGGGTCGCGGTCATGTCGGTCACGTCAATGCCCTCCCATCGCGTCGGCCCCGACCAGGTCGTCGGGCAGGCTTCCCACGTCGGCCCACCGCACCCGGTCGGCGTCGAACACGGGCCCTTCGACGCACGAGCGTACGAACCGCGACGCACCGTCGGCGCCGCGTACCGGCAGCACGCACGTCATGCACACCCCGATGCCGCACGCCATCGCCTCTTCGACTGCGACCTGTGCCTGAATCGCGTGGGCCCGCGCGACGTCGCCGACGGCGCGCAACATCGGCATCGGGCCGCACGCGTAGACCACCTCGGCGTTGATGCGTTTGATCGCGTCCCCTAGCACGTCAGTGACCCGCCCCCGCACGCCCGCGGAGCCATCGTCGGTGGTGACGGTGACGGCGCCGATCGTCCGCTTGGCGACGAGTTCACCGAACAGGCGCGACGCGGTCGCCGCGCCCAGCACCATTTCGATCGGCGACCCCGCGGCAAGCAACGCGTTGGCGAGCGGGATCAGCGGCGCGGTGCCGTACCCGCCACCGACCAGTACGGCCGGCGCGGGTCCGGAGGGCATGGGGAACGGCGTGCCCAGCGGGCCGACGAGGTCGAGCATCTCGCCAGGCTTGCGTTGTAGCAGCCACCTCGAGCCAGGCCCGCGTGCGGCGACGACGAACTGGACGGTGCCGGCGAACTTCCCGGACGGCATGGCGGAGTAGAGCGCGAACGCCCGGCGCAGCAGCATCGCGCTGTTCTCGCCGCCGACCGAGACCGCGACGAAGTGGCCGGGCTGGAAGCCCGCCGCCACACCCGGTGCTACCACGGTGAACTGGACGTACTCGCCGACCTTGGCCACCGCGAAGATCTCGGCTGTTTCTTGGACTGGATTGCTCACTGGGACCGCCACGAGGCGAGCTGGGCGTGCAGATCCTGTAGCGAGCGCACCGCGACCTCACCGCGGGTGAGCTCCTCGATGCCCTGCACCGCGGCCGCGGCGGCCTGCACGGTGGTCAGGCACGGGATGCCCGCCGACACCGCGGCAGTGCGGATCTCGTAGCCGTCGACGCGTGGGCCGGAGTTGCCCGGTGAGCCCCAGGGCGTGTTCAGTACCAGGTCGACCTCGCCGGCGAGAATCCGTTCGACGACGTTGCCCGGCCCGTCGCTGAATTTGCCGACCACCTCGACATCGACTCCGTTGCGCCGCAGAACCTGCGCGGTGCCAACCGTGGCCAGGATGCGGAAACCCAGGTCGGACAGGCGTTTCACCGGGAAGATCGCCGCGCGCTTGTCGCGGTTGGCGATGCTGACGAACACCGTCCCCTTGACCGGCAGCGAACCGTACGCGGCGGCCTGGCTCTTCGCAAACGCGCTGCCGAAGGTCTGGTCGAAGCCCATGACCTCGCCGGTGGACTTCATCTCCGGGCCGAGGATCGAGTCGACCTGGTCGCCGCCGGGCGTGCGGAAGCGGTGGAACGGGAGCACGGCCTCCTTCACCGCTATCGGTGCGTCATCGGGCAGCGCTCCCCCGTCACCGGTCTTCGGCAGCAAGCCCTCCGCGCGGAGTTCGGCGATCGTCACGCCGACTGCGATTCGCGCGGCCGCCTTGGCGAGCGGCACGGCCGTCGCCTTCGACACGAACGGCACCGTGCGGCTCGCCCGCGGGTTGGCCTCGAGCACATAGAGGATGTCGCCGACCAGCGCGTACTGCACGTTGACCAGGCCCCGCACGCCGATCCCCTGCGCGAGCGCCAGAGTCGAAGCCCGCACGGCAGCGATGTCGGCCGCGCCCAGCGTGATAGGCGGCAGCGCACACGCCGAGTCGCCGGAGTGGATGCCGGCCTCCTCGATGTGTTCCATCACCCCGCCGAGGTAGAGGTCGGTGCCGTCGTAGAGCGCGTCGACGTCGATCTCGACCGCGTCGTCGAGGAAACGGTCGACCAGCACCGGGTGGTCGGGGGTGATCTCGGTGGCCCGCGAGATGTAGTCGGACAGGTGCCCCTCGTCGTAGACGATCTCCATCCCGCGCCCGCCGAGCACATAGGACGGCCGGACGAGCACCGGGTAGCCGATCTCGTCGGCCACCGCCTTGGCCTGCTCGAAGGAGGTGGCGGTGCCGTGCTTGGGCGCGGGCAGCCCCGCCGCGGCGAGCACCCGGGCAAACGCGCCGCGGTGCTCGGCCAGGTCGATCGCCTCGGGTTGCGTGCCGACCACGGGCACGCCGGCGTCCTTGAGGCGCTGCGCCAGGCCGAGCGGCGTCTGCCCGCCGAGCGTGCAGATGACGCCGGCAACCGTGCCGGACTGCTGTTCGGCGTGCACGACCTCGAGGACGTCCTCGAAGGTGAGCGGCTCGAAGTAGAGGCGGTCGGCGGTGTCGTAGTCGGTCGACACCGTCTCGGGGTTGCAGTTGACCATGACCGTCTCGTAACCGGCCTCGCGCAGCGCCATCACCGCGTGCACGCAGGAGTAGTCGAACTCGATGCCCTGACCGATGCGGTTCGGCCCGCTGCCGAGGATGAGCACCTTCTGCTTGTCGGGCTGCGGCGCGACTTCGGTCTCCTCGTCGTAGGACGAGTAGTGGTAGGGCGTCGCGGCTGCGAACTCGGCCGCGCAGGTGTCGACGGTCTTGTAGACGGGCCGGATACCTGCGCGCAGGCGCAGCAGGCGCACCCCGTCCTCACCGGCCAGTTCGGGGCGCAGCGCGGCGAGTTGGCGGTCTGAGATGCCATGCCGTTTCGCCTTGCGCAGCAGGCCAGGCGTGAGCGCAGGCGCGTCGACGACTTCGGCCCGTAACTCGACGATCTGGGCTATTTGATCAATGAACCACGGATCGATTCCGGTCGCCGCGGATACCTCCTCGACGCTCGCTCCCGCCCGCAGCGCCCGCTCGACCAGGTAGAGCCTGCCATCCGTCGGGATCGCGGCCAGCGCCAGCAGTTCGGCCACCGGCAGTTCGTCCTCGCGGGTCGTCCAGAAACCCGCGGCCTTGGTCTCCATCGAGCGCAGCGCCTTGCCCAGCGCCTCGGTGAAGTTGCGGCCGATGGCCATTGCCTCGCCGACGCTCTTCATATGCGTGGTCAGTACCGGGTCGGCGCCGGGGAACTTCTCGAAGGCGAAGCGCGGCACCTTGACGACGACGTAGTCAAGCGTCGGCTCGAACGCGGCCGGGGTCTTCATGGTGATGTCGTTGGGAATCTCGTCGAGGGTGTATCCCACGGCCAGCTTGGCGGCGATCTTCGCGATCGGGAAGCCGGTGGCCTTCGACGCCAGTGCGCTCGACCGCGAGACCCGCGGGTTCATCTCGATCACGATCATTCGCCCGGTGCGCGGGTCGATTGCGAACTGGATGTTGCAGCCGCCGGTGTCGACGCCGACCTCGCGCAGCACCGCGATGGCGACGTCGCGCATGTGCTGGTACTCACGGTCGGTGAGGGTCATCGCCGGCGCGACGGTGATCGAGTCGCCGGTGTGCACCCCCATCGGATCGATGTTCTCGATCGAGCAGACGACGACGACGTTGTCGTGCTTGTCGCGCATCAGCTCGAGCTCGAATTCCTTCCAGCCGGACACCGACTGCTCGACGAGCACCTCGTGCACCGGGCTAGCGGCGAGGCCACGAGCCACCATCGTCCTTACCTCATCGGCATTTCCGGCCAGGCCCGAGCCGAGGCCGCCCATCGTGAACGAAGGCCGGATGACAACCTCGTTGCCGACCGTCGCAGCGAAGGCCGCCGCCTCGTCGAGCGTGTGGCAGACCAGCGACTCGGGGGCCTCGGCGCCGACGGCGCGCACGATCTCTTTGAAGCGCTGGCGGTCCTCGCCGCGCTGGATGGCCTCGATGTCGGCCCCGATGAGCTCGACGTTGTAACGCTCCAGCACACCGCGTTCGTGCAGCGACACCGCAAGGTTCAGCGCGGTCTGACCGCCCAGGGTCGCCAGCATTGCATCGACCGGGTGTCCGGCCTGCATCTCCGCCGCGATGACCCGCTCGACGAACTCGGGCGTGAGCGGCTCGATGTAGGTGGCGTCGGCGAACTCCGGGTCGGTCATGATCGTGGCCGGGTTGGAGTTGATCAGGCTGACACGAAAGCCCTCGCTGCGCAGTACCCGGCAGGCCTGCGTGCCGGAATAGTCGAACTCGCAGGCCTGGCCGATGACGATCGGCCCCGACCCGATCACCAGGATGTGCTGGATGTCC
>DAITQD010000032.1:0-22298 GCA_036833255.1 Jatrophihabitantaceae bacterium | reverse complement strand
GACCTCGCCGACCACGTCATCGCCCGCGACCGGACCTGCCGCTTCCCGAACTGCAACCGCAAAGCCTGCCGCTGCGAGATCGATCATCGGCAACCGTGGGAGCAAGGCGGCGCCACGAACGAGGCGAACCTCGATGCCCTGTGCAGTCGCCATCACCACGCAAAGCACCAAGCCGGCTGGACCCCGAAACGGCTCGAGGACGGCAGCATCGAATGGGCCGCACCAACCGGGCATCGCTACGTCGAACCGCCCGCGACGTATCCCATCGACCACACCTCCGACCCACCCCCGCAGGCCGAATCCGAAGCCAAAGGCGACCCTGACCCGCCGCCCTTCTAGTCGGAGGCGAGCCTGAGCGAAATGACGCGGGACTGCCGTGTCACGGGTGTCACAGAGCTTCGTCACCTTGAAAGTGACCCAGCGCTGGCTCGTTCCCGTTCGTGCAAATGCTGTCCATGTGACCCGGCGCACTGGCACACTCGCCATATCGCATCGGCACGGAATGCCGGTCCGAAGCCAGTCGGGCACGCCCGGCCGGTCCTTCGAGAGGAGCCACACATGGCCATCAGACAACCCGACCAGGTCGTCAGCACCCCCGCCACCCCCGCCAACCCGGGCGCCCACCTGGCCGACCCCGCCCCACTCGGACTCGCCGGCTTCGCCGGGACCACGTTCTTCCTGTCCGTCGTCAACACCAACATGCTGGGTGCGTCGGTGCAGGGCGTCGTGCTGGGCCTCGCCTTGTTCTACGGCGGTCTCGCGCAGCTGCTCGCGGGCATGTGGGAGTTCGCGAGGGGGAACACCTTCGGAGCGGTCGCCTTCAGCTCGTTCGGCGCGTTCTGGTTGTCCTTCTGGTATCTGCTTAATCACCTGCCCAAAGTCACCAACGTGCAGGACCTTTTCCACGGCGTCGGCCTGTACCTGCTGATGTGGGCGATCTTCACCGCCTACATGACGATCGCCGCGACACGCGTGTCCGGAGCGGTGCTGGCCGTCTTCGTGCTGCTGACGCTCACCTTTATCGTCCTGGCCATCGGCTGGTTCAGCTACAACGTGACCGACTTCGAAAAAAACAGCAGCGCGTGGATCCAGCTGGGTGGCTGGCTGGGCATCGCGACCGCGCTCGCGGCCTGGTACGCGTCGCTGGCGGGCGTCATGAACGCGACCGCCAAGCGCGTCGTCTTCCCGACCTTCCCGCGCTAGGTTCGAGCGTATGAGCGAGACGATCTCCAACCTTTCCAACGAGGAACGCCGTTTCCCACCGTCCGCGGAGTTCGCCGCGGCGGCCAACGTCCAGGCATCCGCGTACGAGGAGGCGTCCGCGGACCGCCTGGCGTTCTGGGCGAAGCAGGCCGAGCGCCTCACCTGGACGACGCGCTGGTCGGAGGTACTCGATTGGTCAGACGCGCCGTTCGCGAAGTGGTTCGTCGGCGGCAAGCTCAACGTCGCCTACAACTGCCTCGACCGCCACGTCGAGGACGGGCACGGCGAGCAGGTCGCCTACCACTGGGAGGGCGAGCCGGGTGACACCCGCTCGCTGACCTACGCGCAGCTCAAGGACGAGGTGTGCAAGGCCGCCAACGCGCTGATCGAACTCGGCGTCAAGACCGGCGACCGCGTCGCGATCTACCTGCCGATGATCCCGGAGACGGTGATCGCGATGCTCGCGTGTGCCCGCCTGGGCGCACCGCACACGGTGGTCTTCGGCGGCTTCTCGGCCACGGCCCTGTCGGACCGCATCATCGACTGCGACGCGCGCGTCGTGATCACCTCCGACGGTGGCTACCGGCGCGGTGCCGCGGCGGCGCTCAAGCCGGCGGTGGACGAGGCGCTGGAGAAGTGCCCGGACGTGCGCTCGGTCCTGGTCGTGCGCCGTACCGGACAGGACACTGCGTTCACCGAGGGTCGCGACCTCTGGTGGCACGACGTCGTCGACCGGCAGTCGGCCGAGCACAGCCCCGAGTCCTTCGACGCCGAGCACCCGCTCTACGTCATGTACACCTCGGGCACGACCGGCAAACCGAAGGGCGTCCTGCACACCTCGGGCGGCTACCTGACCCAGGTCGCCTACACCCACCACGCGGTATTCGACCTCAAGCCGGATTCGGATCTGTACTGGTGCGGGGCCGACATCGGTTGGGTCACCGGGCACAGCTACATCGTCTACGGACCGCTGGCCAACCGCGCGACGTCGTTCATGTACGAGGGGACGCCGAACACGCCGGACGAGAGCCGGTGGTGGCAGATGATCGAGAAATACAAGATCAACATTCTGTACACGGCACCGACGACGATCCGCACCTTCATGAAGTGGGGCGAGGAAATCCCGGCCAAGCACGACCTTTCCTCGCTGCGGTTGCTCGGGTCCGTCGGTGAGCCGATCAATCCCGAAGCATGGATCTGGTACCGCCGCGTCATTGGCGGCGACAGCGTGCCGGTCGTCGACACCTGGTGGCAGACGGAGACGGGCGCGATCTTGATCAGCCCGCTACCCGGTGTCACCGAGACCAAGCCGGGCTCGGCGACGAAGGCGTTACCGGGCATCAGCGCGGACGTCGTCGACAACGAGGGCAAGTCGGTGCCGAACGGCGGCGGCGGCTTCCTCGTGCTGACCGAGCCGTGGCCGGCGATGCTGCGCGGCATCTGGGGGGACCCGGAGCGGTACAAGGAGACGTACTGGGAGCGCTTCGCCGACCTCGGCTACTACTTCGCCGGTGACGGCGCGAAGAAGGACGACGACGGCGACCTGTGGCTGCTCGGCCGGGTCGACGACGTCATGAACATCTCGGGGCACCGCATCTCGACCACCGAGGTCGAGTCGGCGCTCGTGTCGCACCCGTCAGTGGCCGAGGCGGCCGTGGTCGGCGCCACCGACGCGACGACCGGCCAGGGCATCGTGGCGTTCGTGATCCTGCGCGGTGGCGGCCCGACCGAGGAGGCCGAGGGGGCGGAGTTGGTCAAGACGCTGCGCAACCACGTGGCCACCGAGATCGGCGCCATCGCCAAACCGCGGCAGATCCTGATCGTCGCCGAGCTGCCGAAGACGCGCTCGGGCAAGATCATGCGGCGGCTACTGCGCGACGTCGCCGATCACCGCGAGATGGGCGACGTCACCACCCTCACCGACTCCTCGGTGATGGATCTGATCGGCGAGAGGCTGCCCACGGCAGCCGCTGAAGAATGATCAGCTGGCTCGGCCCGTAATTTTCCGCGGCGTGCGGTAGGTGTTTGCAATATGACCGCGATAGCAGCAAAATGCATGCATGCCGACCAGCATCACGATCAGGGACGTGCCCAACGCGACCCGCGACGAACTTGCGGCTCGCGCGGCCGCGTCTGGGCGCTCGCTGCAGGAGTTCTTGCGTGCACAGTTGATCGAACTCGTCGAACGCCCGGATGCGGAGACACTGGTCGCACGAATCCGCCAGCGCAAAGCAACAACCGGCACAAGGCTTGACGCGGATCGGATCCTCGGGCACCGCGACGCCGATCGCCGATGACGCTGGTCGTCGATGCGTCTGTCGTCGTCGCGGCGCTGGTGGACTCCGGGCCGATCGGAACCTGGGCCGATTCGCTGCTGGACTCTGCACCGCTAGCTGCGCCGCACCTAATGCCCGCTGAGGCCGCGAACGTCCTGCGCCGGGCCGCCGCGGCTCGCGAGATCTCTGCCGACGTCGGGGCGCTCGCGCTCGTCGATCTCACCGACTTGCCGTTTGCGCTGTTCCCATACCAGCCGTTTGCATCCCGCACCTGGGAACTACGAGCGAACGTCACGGTGTACGACGGTTGGTACGTCGCGCTGGCCGAGGCGCTGGAAGCACCGTTGGCCACCCTCGACGTCAGGCTGAGCCGGGCAGTCGGACCGTCGTGCCGGTTCGTCGTGCCGCCCTCGCGTGTGCCGAAACCCCGTCGCGCGCACTGAGCTTCAAAGACATCACGGGCTCAGCTTGCGAGTCAGCGTGAGTGCGTCGAACGGCGCACGCACCTTGACGTCGTTGTCGAAATAGGCGTACACGTCGTGGCCCGCGGCCGACCAGCCCTGGATGTGCGCGGCCCAGGAATCGAGCGAGTCATCGGAGTACCCGCTCGTGTACAGCTCCTTGTCACCGTGCAGCCGGATATAGACGAAGTCCGCGGTCACCTCGCGGATCAGCGGCCACTTGCCGGCGGTATCAGCCACGACCACCGCGACGTGATGTTCGCGCAACAAGTCGGTGAACGCCGGCGTCTGGAAGCTCGCGTGCCGCACCTCCAACGCGTGCCGCAGCGGCCGGTCAGCATCAGTATCGGTCAACGCGCGGTCCTTCAGTCGCTCGTCGTGGTGGCGCGCCAGCCAGGCCGCCTCGGCCGTCGACCGGGGCAGCCGGGCGAAGAAGGCGGCCAGCCGGTCCGCGTCGAAGCCGAGGCTCGGTGGCAGTTGCCACAGAAACGGTCCGAGCTTGCCGCGCAGCGCGAGCACACCGGAGGCGAAGAAGTTGGCGAGGGTGATTTCGGGGTCCCGCAGCTTCTTCATGTGCGTGATGAACCGGCCGCCCTTGACGGCGAACACGAAGTCGTCCGGCGTGTGGTCGTGCCAGGACCGGTAACTCGTCGGAAGCTGCAACGAATAGAACGAACCGTTGATCTCGATCGTCGACAGCAGACTCGCCGCGTAGCTGAGCTCGGCGCGGCGTGGGAGACCCTTGGGGTAGAACACGCCCCGCCACGGCGGGTACGTCCACCCCGAGATGCCAACCCGCGTCGTGCCCGCCACTTCGGACAGCTGCCTACGGCACCAGTTGTTCGCCGGGTCCCTGGCCCGGCTCGTCGGGGAACGACGACGCCTCCCGAAACGCGTTCTGCAACGTCTTGAGACCGTCGCGCACCGGCTGACGCCGCGCGCCCAGGTATTCCTGCGACGCCGCGACCAGTCCGGCCAGTGCGGTGATCAGGCGGCGAGCCTCGTCGAGGTCGAGCTGCGGCTCGCCGTCCGGAGCCAGGCCAAGCTTCTCGGCCGACGCGCTCATCAGCATGACCGCCGCACTCGTGATCACCTCGACGGCCGGGAGTGTCGCGAGGTCGCGCACCGCTACGTCCTCGAGGGTGTCGAAGCCGTGCCCGGGCAGCGGGATCGCGTCCGTCGGGTGCGCGCTCGAAGCGCTGCCGGGTGTGCCGACCAGCGCGCCGGCGGTGATCCTCGCGGTCGCGGGTTTTGAGTCGATGTCAGCCACGCTGCTACCCTGTCATTGCGACCAGCCTCCGCCGACGGCGGGGGTGTGCAAGCGGAAGCCGCTGGAACCTCAGCACCGCCTCCCACCCGAGCCACCAGCACCAGCGGTGCGCCGGGTTTCCGGTCCGTGACGTTCGGCCTGTGGCCGGGCGCCTGTCGTGCTTGCGCATGCCAGGGACGGACTGGTCGGAAGGTTCAGGCCCCGTGCGCACAACAGCGCAGCGGGGCCGTTCGTCTTTTGGGGTGGCCCCGCGGGAACCAGCAGAACCGACCAAGGAGGTCCCATCAGCTCTGAACCAAGGATCAACGACCGGATCCGCGTACCCGAGGTCCGCCTCGTCGGCCCCGAGGGCGAGCAGGTAGGCATCGTGCCGATCGGCAAGGCCCTCGAACTCGCCGCCGAGTCCGACCTGGATCTCGTCGAGGTCGCCCCGATGGCGCGTCCGCCCGTCTGCAAGCTCATGGACTACGGCAAGTTCAAGTACGAGAGCGCGCAGAAGGCACGCGAGGCCCGGCGTAACCAGGCCCTCACCGTCATCAAAGAGATGAAGCTGCGCCCCAAGATCGACTCGCACGACTACGAAACGAAAAAAGGTCACGTCCAGCGGTTCCTCAAGCAGGGCGACAAGGTGAAGGTCACGATCATGTTCCGCGGACGCGAACAGTCCCGGCCCGAATTGGGCTTCCGGCTGCTGCAGCGCCTGGCCGACGACGTCCAGGAACTCGGGTTCGTGGAGTCCTCGCCGAAGCAGGACGGTCGCAACATGATCATGGTCGTCGCGCCGCATCGCAGCACGAAGATCACCCGCGTCTCCCAGGATGCCGCCCCGGCATCCGACGACCATCAGTAACCGTTCGCACCACACCGAATAGGACCCACCCCAATGCCCAAGAACAAGACCCACAGCGGGATGAAGAAGCGCGTCAAGGTCACCGGCAGCGGCAAGCTGCTGACCGAGCGGGCCGGCAAGCGCCACATGCTCGAGCACAAGCCCTCCCGGAAAACGCGTCGCCTCACCGGCACCGAAGAGATCTCAAAAGCCGACCGGCCGCGCGTGAAGAAACTGCTCGGCCGCTAGGCCCATCTCCGCCATCCCGCTGCCCTGACCGGGCGGCCCGAACACCAAAGGAACCACCGTGGCACGCGTCAAGCGGGCAGTGAATGCCCATAAGAAGCGCCGAAGCACCCTCGAAGCCGCCAGCGGCTATCGCGGCCAGCGATCGCGGCTGTACCGCAAGGCCAAGGAGCAGCTGCTCCACTCCGCGACCTACCAGTACCGCGACCGCAAGAAGCGCAAGGGCGACTTCCGCCAGCTGTGGATCACCCGCATCAACGCGGCGTGCCGAGTGAACGACATGACCTACAACCGCTTCATCCAGGGTCTGCGCCTGGGCGGCGTCACCGTCGACCGCAAGGTGCTCGCCGACCTGGCCGTCAACGACGCGCCGGCGTTCGCCGCGCTCGTCGAGGTGGCTCGCGTGGCCGTCACGGCCGAGGGCATCGGTGGCGCCGCCGCTCAGTCCCCGGCAGCCTGACCTCCACCCCACGAAGTCGCCTGAAAAACGTGGCGACTCCGCGAGGACCCCGGAAAATGCTCAGCTCCACCAACGCCCGGCTCGCTTCGGCCCGGCGGCTCACCAGCCGCAAGGACCGACGCGACGCCGGGCGTTTTCTTGCCGAGGGGGCACCGGCCGTCCGCGAAGCGTTGCGCTCCGGTGCGGTCATCGAGGTGTTCGCCACGGTTGACGCGATGGCGCGCAACGCCGAGCTCTTGGCCGGCGTGAAGGTCGACGAGATCAGCCCGAAGGATGCGGCGGCCCTCTCCGAGACGGTCACGCCGCAGGGACTTGTTGCGGTCTGCAGCCGTCTGGACGTGCGGCTCGACGACGCCTTCGGGCGCGGGCCGCGACTCGTCGCCGTGCTGGTCGAGGCCAACGACCCAGGCAATGCCGGGGCGATCCTGCGCACGGCCGACGCGGCCGGGGCCGATGCGGTGGTGTTCGCCGGAGGCGTGGACGTGTACAACGGCAAGGCCGTCCGGGCCAGCGCCGGCAGCCTGTTCCACCTCGACGTCGTGATCGACGTGCTGATCGACGACGTCCTGGCGGCTGCCCGCGTCGCCGCCATAACGACGCTCGCGACGACCGGATCCGGTGCCAGCGACCTCGACGACCTCGCCGACGAGGAGATCCTCGCCCGGCCGACGATGTGGCTGTTCGGCAACGAGGCCCACGGACTGCCGGAGCACGTTCTCGCGGTCGCCGACCGCACCGTCCGGGTGCCGATCCACGGCGGCGCCGAGAGCCTGAATCTGGCCGCTGCGGCGGCCGTCTGCCTGTACGCCAGCGCCCGCGCCCACCGCGCCGCGCGGTAATGCGGTCGAGCCGTCGAATGCCGTCCTCCTAAACTCGTGCGGCAAGCCCAACCGACTGGAGAGGCGACGGCATGCCCAATCCGAACTTCGACCCCGTCGAGGTGAGCGCGCTGGCGGCGGAGGCGATCGAGTCCGCCGCCGCCGCGGCCCTCGCCGCCTTCACGGCGGCGAGCACGCTCGACGAGCTGAAGTCCGCGCGGCTGGCCCACGCGGGTGACCGTTCTGCGCTGGCGCTGGCCAACCGCGAGATCGGGGCGCTGCCGCCGGCCGCGAAGGCAGCCGCGGGGCAGCGGGTCGGGGCGGCCCGCGCTCAGGTGACCACGGCCCTCGCCGCCCGACAGGCCCAGCTCGAGACCGAACGCGACAGCAGCGTCCTGGTCGAGGAGGCAGTCGACATCACGATGCCCACCGACCGCCGCCCGGCCGGTGCGCGGCACCCGCTCACGACCATCCAAGAACGCATCGCCGACGTCTTCACCGCGATGGGCTACGAGGTCGCCGAGGGCCCCGAGGTCGAGGCCGAATGGTTCAACTTCGACGCGCTCAACATCGGCGTCGACCATCCCTCGCGCTCGCTGTCGGACACCTTCTTCGTCGACTCGCCCGACTCCGGTGTCGTGCTGCGTACGCACACCTCGCCGGTACAGGCCCGCGCGATGTTGACCCGCAAGCCACCTATCTACGTCATCTGCCCGGGCAAGACCTTTCGCACCGACGAACTCGACGCCACACACACGCCGGTGTTCCACCAGGTCGAGGGGCTGGCGGTCGACGAGGGCATCACGATGGCCCACCTCAAGGGCACCCTCGACCACCTCGCCCACGCCATGTTCGGTGTCGACATCGACACCCGGCTGCGCCCGTCCTACTTCCCGTTCACCGAGCCGAGCGCCGAGGTCGACCTGGTCTGCTTCGTCTGCCACGGTCAGTCGGTCGTCAACCCGGACCGGCCCTGCCGCACCTGCAGCAGCGAAGGCTGGATCGAGTGGGGCGGCTGCGGCATGGTCAATCCGCGCGTACTGATCGCGTGCGGCATCGACCCCGAGCGCTACTCCGGCTTCGCCTTCGGCATGGGCATCGAGCGCACCGTCATGTTCCGCAACGGCGCCGAGGACATGCGCGACCTGGTCGAGGGCGACGTCCGCTTCACCGCCGCCTTCGGAGTCGAGGCCTGATGCGCGCGCCGGTCAGTTGGGTGGCCGAGCACGTCACGCTGCCCGCGGCGCTCTCGCCGCGCGAGCTGGGCGATGCGCTCGTCCGTGTCGGCCTCGAGGTCGAGCGCGTCGACTCCGCCGCCGATGGCATGTCCGGCCCGATCGTGGTCGGCCGGGTGGTGTCGTATGAGGACGAGCCGCAGAAGAACGGCAAGACGATCCGGTGGTGTCAGGTCGACGCCGGCGGTGCGCAGCCGCGCGGGGTCGTCTGCGGTGCGTCGAACTTCGCCGCAGGAGATCTGATCGTCGCCTCGCTGCCCGGCGCCGTGCTGCCCGGCGGGTTCGCCATCACCGCCCGCAAGACCTACGGACACGTGTCGGACGGGATGATCTGCTCGGTCCGCGAACTCGGCATCGGCGACGACGCGGCGGGCATCCTTGTCCTGCCCGCCGCGTCCGCCACCCCTGGGGAGGACGCGCTCGACGTGCTAGGCATGCGCGACGCCGTGCTCGACATCGCCGTCACGCCCGACCGCGGCTACTGCCTGTCGGTGCGCGGGCTCGCACGCGAAGCCTCGGCTGCGCTCCGCGTTGAGTTCCACGACATCGACGTGATGCTGCCCGCCGTCGACGGCCGCGCCTACGACATCAGCGTCGACGACCCGGCCGGCTGCGATCAGTTCTCCTCGCGCGCGATCACCGGCCTCGATCCGAGCGCCGCGACGCCCGGCTGGATGGCGCGGCGACTGCGGCAGTGCGGCATGCGCTCGATATCGCTGGCGGTCGACGTCGCGAACTACGTCATGCTCGAGACCGGACAACCGCTGCACACCTTCGACCGGGCCAAGCTGTCCGGCGCGATCGGGGTGCGCCGCGTCCGGCCCGGGGAGAAACTCACCACGCTCGACGACGTCGTGCGGGTGCTCGATCCCGACGATCTCGTCGTCACCGACGACTCCGGGCCGATCGCGCTCGCCGGCGTGATGGGCGGTGCCTCCACAGGCATCGACGCCTCGACCACCGACATCGTGCTGGAGGCGGCGCACTGGCACCCGGCATCGATCGCGCGCGCCGTACGCCGGCACAAGCTGCCCAGTGAGGCGGCGAAACGCTTCGAGCGGGGCGTCGACCCGGCGATCGCCGGCGTCGCCTTGCAGCGCTGCGTCGAGCTGCTCGTCGCGCACGGCGGTGCCACGGCAGCACCCGGGTACACCGTCGTTGGTGACGGCCCGGCGCGAAGGCTCATCACCCTGCACGCGGCACGCGCCGGCGCACTGGCGGGGATGCCGATCGCACGCGAGGTGGCGATGACTCGGCTGCTCGAGGTTGGTTGCACCGTCGACGGCGGTCAGGTGCTGCAGGTGTCGCCTCCGACATGGCGGCCCGATCTCAACGATCCGGCCGACCTGATCGAGGAGATCGTCCGCCTCGAGGGCTACGAGAAGATCCCGTCCGTGCTGCCCACGCCGCCGCCGGGCCGTGGGCTCACCGCGCAACAGGTGCTGCGGCGCGCGATCTCCCGCGCGCTGGCCGCCGCCGGATTCGCCGAGGTGCTCAGCTACCCGTTCGGCTCGCCGGCCGTGCACGACGCGCTGGGCCTGCCGCCCGACGACGTGCGCAGGCGCGCGGCCCGGTTGGCCAACCCGCTGTCCGAAGCCGAGCCCGAGCTTCGCACGTCGCTGCTGCCGGGACTGCTCGCGACCCTGCAGCGCAACCTGGGACGCGGCAACCGCGACCTTGCGCTGTTCGAGATGGGTCTGGTCTACCTGCCCCGGCCCAACGCACCCGTACCGCCGCGGCCCGGAGTCGAGCATCGGCCCAGCGACGACGAGCTCGCCGCGCTGGACGCCGCCCTGCCGGACCAGCCGCGCCATGCCGCGGTGGTGCTGTGCGGCGCTCGCGAACGCAAGGGCTGGTGGGGCCCCGGCCGGGCGGCGACCTGGGCCGACGCGATCGACGCGGCGCGCGCGGTCGCCACGGCCGCACGGGTAGAGATCGCGGTGCACGCCACCGACCGCGCGCCGTGGCACCCCGGCCGATGCGCGGCCCTGTTCCTGGGCGAGAACGTCGTCGGCCACGCCGGCGAGCTGCACCCGCGGGTGACGGCAGCGCTCGGCATACCGGAACGCACCTGCGCGATGGAGCTCGATCTGGACGCGCTCAGCCCGCCACCACCCGTCCTCGCGCCTGCGCTGTCCACGTACCCGCCGGTGCTGCTCGACGTCGCCCTGGTGGTCGCTGCCGCGGTCCCGGCCGCGGACGTACTTGCCGCGGTACGGGCCGGTGCCGGCGAGCTGCTGGAGTCGGTGCGCCTGTTCGACGTCTACGTCGACGATGCCCTGCGCCGCGATGGCCGCCGATCGCTGGCGTTCGCGCTGCGGTTCCGGGCGCCCGACCGCACGCTCACCGTGGAGGAGGCATCGATCGCGCGAGACGCCGCGATCGCCCGCGCGACCGAAGTCACCGGAGCGGTCCTGCGCGCCTGAGGCGTCCCAGCGCCGGGAGGTGGCCGATCACCAACGGAGGCAGTCGTGATCATCTAGTGGTTGTGGTCGTATTTCGCCGCAGCCGCTAGATGATCAAGCCGGCGCGGGGGACACCCGTTCGTGTATGAAGTTGCGTCATGGTGCATAATCGTGCACATGGGTTATCGGATCGCCATCGTCGGGGGCAGCGGGTACGCCGGCGGGGAACTGCTGCGTCTGGTGTCTGCCCACCCCGACCTCGACGTCGTCGCAGTGACCGCGCACGGGCACGCCGGCCAGCGGGTCGACGACGTCCACCCGCAGCTGCGCTCGCTCGCCGGGCTGAGCTTCGCCGAGACGACGCCTGAGGCCCTCGGCGGTGCCGACCTCGTCTTCCTCGCTCTGCCCCACGGTGCGTCGGGACCGTTCGCGGCGCAGTTGCCCGCCGAGCAGAAGGTCGTCGACCTCGGGGCCGACCATCGGCTGGTCGACCCTGCCGCGTATGCGCGTTACTACGGTGGCGATCATCCCGGCGCCTGGACGTACGGCCTGCCTGAACTGCCCGGTGGGCGCCAGGCCATCGCGGCGTCCGCCCGCGTCGCCAACACCGGCTGCTACGCCGTCGTGACGATCCTGGCGCTAGCACCGCTCATTGCCGCCCGCGTCGCCGAGCCTGACGACGTCGTGGTGGTCGCGGCCAGCGGCACCTCGGGCGCGGGCCGGTCAGCCAGGATCAACCTGCTCGCCAGCGAGGTGCTGGGTGACCTGTCCGGCTATAAGGTCGGCGCCCACCAGCACGTCCCCGAGATCAAGCAGGCGACCGGGGCGAGGGGTCTGTCGATGACGCCAATCCTGGCGCCGATGCCCCGGGGCATCCTTGCGGCGGTGACGGCCCGCCCGTCCGGCATGGTGACGGCCGCCGACGTCCGGGCGGTCCTCGCTTCCGCGTACGACGGCGAGCCGTTCGTGCACGTTCTGCCCGAGGGACAGCAGCCGCACACGGCCGGCACCGCAGGGTCGAATTCGGCGCACCTGCAGGCGAGTGTCGACGTCGACTCCGGCCGCATCATCGTCACCTGCGCCATCGACAACCTCGGCAAGGGCGCCGCCGGCCAGGCGGTGCAGAACGCCAACCTGATGCTCGGGCTGACCGAGACCGCCGGCCTCTCGATCGACGGGATCGCGCCATGAGCGTCACGAGTGCGCGGGGATTCCGGGCGGCGGGAGTAGCCGCCGGCCTCAAGGTGAGCGGCGGGCGGGATGTGGCGCTGGTCGTCAACGACGGCCCGAGTGACGCCGCGGCGGCGGTGTTCACCACCAACCGGGTCAAGGCCGCGCCCGTCCTCTGGTCGCAGCAGGTGATCGCCGACGGACGGCTGCGTGTCGTCGTCCTCAACGCCGGCGGCGCCAACGCCTGCACGGGACCCGCGGGATTCGCCGATACGCACCGCACTGCGGAACACGCGGCGGCCACGCTCGGCGTCGGCGCGGGCGAGGTCGCCGTCTGCTCCACCGGACTGATCGGCGAGCGCCTGCCGATGCCGGAACTGCTCGCCGGCGTCGACGCCGCGGCCGCCGAGCTCACCGACGGCGGCGGGCCTGACGCCGCCGAGGCGATCCGCACTACCGACACCGTCGCCAAGCAGGAGGTCTTCCGCCATGCCGACGGGTGGACCGTGGGAGGCATGGCGAAGGGCGCGGGCATGCTCGCGCCGGGCCTGGCCACGATGCTCTGCGTCATCACCACCGACGCGGCGGCCGACGCCGCGACCCTCGACGCGGCGCTGCGCGAGGCCACCCGCCGTACCTTCGACCGTCTCGACTCCGACGGCTGCATGTCCACCAACGACACGGTCCTGCTGCTGAGCAGCGGCGCCTCGGGCATGACGCCCGAGCCCGCGGACCTCGCTCGGGCGCTCGATCAGGTCTGCAAGCACCTCGCGTGGCAACTGCGCGCCGACGCAGAGGGCGCTACCAAGGAGATCACCATCGATGTCGGAGGCGCGGCCACGGAGGCCGACGCGGTCGAGGTCGGTCGTTCGATCGCCCGCAACAACCTGCTCAAGTGCGCTCTGTTCGGCAGCGACCCCAACTGGGGCCGCGTGCTCGCCGCGATCGGCACGACCGGCGCGGCCTTCGAGCCCGACCAACTCGACGTGGCCATCAATGGCGTGCAGGTGTGCCGGGGCGGCGCGGCAGGTGACGATCGCAGCCTGGTCGACCTTTCCGGCCGCGACGTGCACATCCTCGTCGACCTACATGCCGGCGACAGTGTCGCGACCATCTGGACGAACGACCTCAGCCACGCGTACGTCGAGGAGAACTCGGCGTACTCGTCATGAGCACTGAGCGACATCTTGTGGAGCGAGTGTGAGTAGAGCCCAGGCCCTGGCCAAGGCCGCCGTCCTCGTCGACGCGCTGCCGTGGCTCGAGCGACTCCACGGCAAGATCGTCGTGGTCAAGTACGGCGGCAATGCCATGACCAGCCCGGAACTGCAGCGGTCCTTCGCCGAGGACATCGTCTTCCTGCGCTACGCGGGGCTCAAGCCGGTCGTCGTGCACGGCGGTGGTCCGCAGATCACCGAGCACCTGCGCAGGCTGGGCATCGAGAGCGAGTTCCGGGGCGGTCTGCGGGTGACCACCCCCGAGGCGATGGCGATCGTGCGGATGGTGCTCGTCGGCCAGGTCAACGGTGACATCGTGAACCTGATCAACAATCACGGGGCCTTCGCGGTCGGCCTGTCCGGGGAGGACGGCGGACTGTTGACGGCGGCGCGCCGGCACGCGCTCGTCGACGGCAAGCCGGTCGACATCGGCCAGGTCGGCGATGTAGTCGCCGTCGACCCGGCCACCGTGCACGCCCTGCTCGACGCGGGGCGCATTCCGGTCATCGCCACGGTGGCCCGGGGCACGGACGGGCTGTCCTACAACGTCAACGCCGACACCGCAGCGGCGGCGATCGCCGTCGGGGTGGGTGCGGAGAAGCTGGTCGTGCTCACCGACGTCGAAGGTCTGTATGCCAGCTGGCCGGCCAGCACCGAGATCATCAGCCAGATCGGCGTCGACACGCTCGCCGCGATGCTGCCGAGCCTGTCGAGCGGTATGGCGCCGAAGATGGAGGCCTGTGTGCGCGCAATCGAGGGCGGCGTGACGCGGGCCCACGTCCTCGACGGACGCGTGCCGCACGCGCTGCTGCTCGAGGTGTTCACGTCAGAGGGCATCGGCACGATGGTGCTGCCCGCAAAGGAGAACCCGTGACAGCGTTGAGACTGTCCGACCGCTGGGATGCGGTGATGATGCCGAACTACGGCACCCCGCCAATCGCGCTCGATCGCGGCGCGGGCGTGCGGGTATGGGACACCGACGGCCGCGAGTACCTCGATTTTGTGGGCGGCATCGCGGTCTCCTCGCTCGGCCATGCTCACCCCGCCATCGTCGCGGCGGTCACCGATCAGATCGGCAGGCTCGCGCACACGTCCAACCTCGCGAGCCACGAGCCCGGGGTGCGCCTGGCCGAGCGGCTGATCGATCTGCTCGGCCTGCCGGGACGGGTGTTCTTCGCGAACAGCGGCGCCGAGGCAAACGAGTGCGCCATCAAGCTGGCGCGTAAGCATGGTCGCGGGCTCGATCCAGCGGGGGGGCGCCTCGAGATCGTGGCGACGATCAACAGCTTCCACGGCCGCACCCTCGGTGCGCTCGCGATCACCGGCAACGCTGCGAAGCGCGAGCCCTTCGCCCCGCTGCCCGGGCCGGTCAGCTTCGTCGAGTTCGGCGACGCCGACGCCCTGCGCGCCGCGGTCACCGAGCGCACCGCGGCGGTGTTCGTCGAACCGACGCTGGGCGAGGGCGGGGTGGTGCCCGCGCCGATCGGCTACCTGCAAGCGGCACGCGAAGCGTGCGACGCGAGCGGTGCGCTACTGGTCATCGACGAGGTGCAGAGCGGCATCGGGCGCACCGGCCACTGGTTCGCGAGCCTGGCCGAGGGCGTGCGTCCGGACGTGATCACCCTGGCCAAGGGCCTCGGTGGCGGCCTGCCCATCGGCGCGTGCATCGGCGTCGGCCCGGCCGGCGAGCTGTTCGCTGCAGGCGATCACGGCAGCACGTTCGGTGGCAATCCGGTCTCCTGCGCCGCCGCGCTCGCGGTGCTGACCACGATCGGCGACCAGCACCTGCTCGACCAGGTCAAACGGGTCGGCGAGCACCTCGCACACCAGCTCGCAAGGATCGAGCGCCCGCTGGTCGCCGGGGTCCGCGGCAGTGGACTGTGGCGCGCGTTGGTACTGACCGATGCCCGGGCGGGCGCCATCGAAGCAGCCGCGCGGGCCAACGGCCTGCTCGTCAACGCCGTCAAGCCCGACGTGATCCGTTTCGCGCCGCCGCTCATCCTCACCGAAATCGAGGTCGACGAAGCCATGCCCCTGCTGACCCGAGCGATCGACGAGGTCGGACAATGACGCGTCACTTTCTGCGCGACGACGACCTCAGTCCGGCCGAGCTGATCGAGGTCCTCGACCTCGCCGATGCGATGAAGGCCGACCGCCACCGCCATCAGCCCCTGATCGGGCCGCGGGCGGTCGCCGTTATCTTCGACAAGCCGTCGACCCGAACCCGGGTGTCATTCAGCGTAGGAATTGCCGAACTCGGCGGCTACCCGCTAGTCATCGATGCGGCGAGCTCTCAACTCGGTCGCGGCGAACCGATCGAGGACACCACCCGTGTCCTGGACCGCCAGGTCGCCGCTATCGTCTGGCGCACGTTCGGCCAGGAGCGTCTCGAGGTCATGGCGGCGCTCAGCCGGGTGCCGGTGGTCAATGCGCTCACCGACCAGTTCCACCCGTGCCAGGTCCTCGCCGACCTGCTGACCGTTCGCGAGCACGCGGGCAAGCTCGCCGGGCTGACCCTCAGCTATGTCGGCGACGCGGCGAACAACATGGCGCACTCCTACCTGCTCGGCGGAGCAGCCGCCGGCCTGCACGTGCGCATCGCCGGCCCGGCCGGGTTTCGGCCAGACCAGACCGTCGTCACGGACGCCGAGCGCATCGCGGCGAGCACCGGCGGTTCCGTCGTGATCACCACCGACCCCGACGAGGCGTTCGACGGCGCCGACGTCGTCGCGACCGACACGTGGGTGTCGATGGGGCAGGAGGGCGAGACGGCAGACCGCGAAGCACCATTTCGGCCGTTCGCCGTGACCGCACGAGCCATGCAGCGCGCCGCGGGCGACGCGATCGTGCTGCATTGCCTGCCCGCCTACCGCGGCAAGGAGGTCGACGCAGAGGTCCTCGACGGGCCGCAGAGCGTCGTGTGGGACGAGGCCGAGAATCGGCTGCACGCGCAGAAGGCACTGCTGACCTGGTTGCTGGAGCACAGCTGATGCCCGCCTCGCAACGCAGGCCTGAGGCGCCGATGCACGAGCTCAGCGGCCCCGTCACCAAGACCGCGCGGCATGCCAGCATCGTCGCGGTCCTGGCCGAGCACCCGGTGCGCTCACAGGCCGAATTGGCCACTGCGCTGGTGGCTGCCGGCTTCCATGTCACCCAGGCCACCCTCTCCCGCGACCTCGACGAACTGGGGGCGGTCAAGCTGCGCACTGCCGACGGTGGACTGCCCGCGTACGTGGTTCCCGAGGACGGTTCGCCGCTCACTGCGCGCAGCCTCGACGACGACCCGCCGCTGCGCCTGGCCCGGCTGCTGGCGGAACTGCTCATCTCGGCCGACGCCAGCGCCAACATCGTCGTGCTGCGCACGCCCCCGGGCGCCGCCAACTTCCTCGCCAGCGCACTCGATCGGGCCCGGCTACCTCAGGTGCTGGGCACCGTCGCCGGGGATGACACCATCCTCGTCGTAGCCCGCAACGCCGACGGCGGGCGGGCGCTCGCCGACCATCTCGTGAACCTCCCGCACACCCTCTGATCGGAGACAGACATGACCAAGCGGCGGATCGTTCTCGCCTACTCAGGCGGGCTCGACACCTCGGTGGCCATCGGCTGGATCGCCGAGGAGACCGGCGCGGAGGTCGTCGCCGTCGCCGCCGACGTCGGCCAGGGCGGCGAGGACCTCGACGCCATCCGGCAGCGCGCCCTCGACTGCGGGGCCGTCGAGTCGGTCGTACTCGATCTCAAGCAGGAGTTTGCCGAGGAGTACTGCCTGCCGGCACTGCGGACCAACGCGCTGTACCTGGAGCGCTACCCGCTCGTCTCGGCACTGTCACGTCCGATCATCGCCAAGCACCTCGTCGCCGCCGCGAAAACGTTCGGTGCCGACACCGTCTCGCACGGCTGCACCGGCAAGGGCAACGACCAGGTCCGCTTCGAGGTCGGTATCGGCGCCCTGGCCCCGGACCTGCACGTCATCGCTCCAGTACGCGACTCGGGAATGACGCGCGACAAGGCGATCGCCTTCGCCGAGGAGAAGGGCCTGCCGATCGGCCAGTCGAAGCGCTCGCCCTACTCCGTCGACCAGAACCTCTGGGGACGCGCCGTCGAGACCGGCTTTCTCGAGGACCCGTGGAACGCGCCGATCGAGGACGTCTACTCCTACACCGCACCTCCTGGCAGCACGGCCGACGAAGTGATCATCTCCTTTACCGACGGTGTACCGACGGCGCTGGACGGCCGGCCCGTCTCCGTGCTGAACGCGATTCTCGAGCTGAACACGCGGGCCGGCGTGCAGGGCGTCGGCCGGCTGGACATGGTCGAGGACCGGCTCGTCGGCATCAAGAGCCGCGAGGTGTACGAAGCGCCCGGGGCGATCGCGCTGATCAGGGCACATCAGGAACTCGAGGACCTCACCGTCGAACGCGACCTGCGTCGGTTCAAGTTCGGCGTCGAGCAGCGCTGGACCGAGCTGGTCTACGACGGCCTGTGGTTCAGCCCGCTCAAGCGCGCCCTGGACGAGTTCGTGGACTCCTCGCAGCAGCACGTCACCGGCGACGTCCGGCTGCGCCTGTCGGGCGGTTGCGCTGTGCCCACCGGCCGTCGCGGCGAAGGCTCGCTCTACGACTTCGGCCTGGCCACCTACGACACCGGCGACACGTTCGACCAGACGCTGGCCAAGGGCTTCGTCCACCTGTGGGGTCTGCCTAGCCGGATAGCCGCACGTCGCGACCTGCGCGCATGAACCGCACTTTGACCCCGCCATCGTCACGAAGTGACCTCGCGAGCGACGCTGCCGGGGTCAAAGTCGGGAGATTCGAATGAGTGAGGACACCACGCGCCTGTGGGGCGCCCGCTTCGCCGGTGGCCCGTCGGACGCGCTTGCCACGCTGTCGGTGTCGGTGCACTTCGACTGGCGGCTGGCTCCCTACGACCTGCTGGCGTCCAAGGCACATGCGCGAGTGCTGCACCGGGCGAACCTGCTCACCGACGACGAGGCCACTCGCATGCTGCGCGCGCTCGACGAGCTGGCTGAGGCGGTCAGCAGCGGCGAGTTCCGGCCTAGCGTCACCGACGAGGACGTACACACCGCCCTCGAACGCGGGCTACTCGAGCGCCTCGGCCCGCTCGGCGGCAAGCTGCGCGCCGGGCGCAGCCGCAACGACCAGGTGGCCACCGACCTTCGGCTGTACCTGCGCGAGCACGTTCGGCGGATTGTCCTGGCCGTTGCTGACCTCGAGGCGGCCCTGATCACCGTGGCCGAACAGAACCGTGCGGTGGCGATGCCGGGCATGACTCACCTGCAGCACGCCCAGCCGGTGCTGTTCGCCCACCATCTGCTGGCGCACGTCCACGCGCTGGCCCGCGACGTCGACCGCATGCAGGACTGGGACAAGCGGGCCGCGGTCTCGCCGCTGGGTTCGGGCGCGCTCGCGGGGTCGTCCCTCCCGCTCGACCCGGCCGGAGTGGCTGCCGAGCTCGGCTTCGACCGGCCGGCCGCGAACTCGATCGACGCGGTCTCCGACCGTGACTTCGTCGCGGAGTTCCTGTTTGCCGCCGCGCTGCTAGGCGTGCATCTGTCCCGGATCGGCGAGGAGGTCATCCTCTGGGCCACTCCCGAGTTCGGCTGGGTCCGGCTCGACGATGCGT
The DNA here is from genome assembly GCA_036833255.1 of Jatrophihabitantaceae bacterium. Lineage (GTDB taxonomy): Bacteria > Actinomycetota > Actinomycetes > Mycobacteriales > Jatrophihabitantaceae > QHCC01. The sequence goes on along the minus strand of DAITQD010000032.1, from coordinate 3,071 downwards.
GGTCGACGGGATCCTCGATCATGCCGCAGAAGAAGAACCCCGACATCGCCGAACTCGCGCGCGGCAAGTCCGGCCGGCTGATCGGCAACCTCACCGGGCTGTTGGCCACCCTGAAGGGGCTGCCGCTGGCCTACGACCGCGACCTGCAGGAGGACAAGGAGCCGGTCTTCGACACCGTGGAGCAACTGCTCATGCTGCTGCCGGCCGTCACCGGGATGATCGCGACGCTCGGTATCGACGCAGAGCGTCTGGCGGCGGCGGCTCCGGCCGGCTTTGCGCTCGCCACCGACGTCGCCGAGTGGTTGGTGCGCAGGGGCGTTGCATTCCGCGACGCACACGAGATCAGCGGGTCGTTCGTGTCCTACTGCGAGCAGCGCGGGCTGGACCTGCCGGACCTGAGCGACGCCCAGCTCGCCGAGGTCGACCTGAAGCTGACGCCCGAGGTACGCGGCGTGCTGTCCGTCGAGGGGGCGTTGCGAGCCCGGTCCGCGGTCGGCGGCACGGCGCCCGAGCGGGTCGCCGAGCAGGCGGCCGCGCTGGTCGAGACGGTTCACGCCCAGACAGTGTGGGCAAGCGCGAAGCGGGGCAGCTAGTGCCGATAGCGCGCGAGATGCTCGCCCGGCCGGCAGTGCAACTCGCACCTCGCCTGCTCGGGGCGGTGTTGGTGTCGACGGTCGGTGACGCCGAGGTCGCGATACGGCTGACCGAGGTCGAGGCCTACGAAGGCCTCGACGATCCGGCCTCGCACGCCTTCCGGGGCCCGACCCGACGCACGGGAGTCATGTTCGGGCCGGCCGGTCACCTCTACTGCTACTTCACCTACGGAATGCACTGGTGCGCCAACATCGTCTGCGACGTCGACGGGCGGGCCGCGGCGGTCTTGCTGCGCGCGGGCGATGTCGTGCGGGGGAGCGAGATCGCCCGTGACCGACGGCCGGCCGCCAAGTCCGCGCTCGAGCTTGCCCGCGGTCCTGCTCGCCTGGCGAGCTGTCTCGGCCTCGGGTCCGCCCAGAACGGCATCGATGTCTGCGACCCGACCTCGTCGGTCCGGCTGGAGTCGCTGTCCCCGCGTCGTGCGCCTGGGGTGCGGACCGGCCCGCGCGTCGGCATCGCCACTGCCACCGAACGACCCTGGCGGTTCTGGCTCGCCGACGAGCCGTCCGTTTCCCAGTTCCGGCCGGGCGGAGGTAACCGCGTCGCGTCGGACCGGCAGACTGGGACCCGTGAGTGACCAGCCAATGACGCCCGATTCGCTGCCCGAGGACCTGCGCGATGCCTACGAGGTGCTCGCGTCCGGCACGGCGCAGATCTTGCCCACCGACGGCCTGGTCGAGCGCCTGCTCGCGGCTCGGCGCGAGCAGCGCGCGCTGCGGGTCAAGCTCGGCATCGACCCGTCGGGCAGCGAGCTGACGCTCGGCCATGCCGTGGTGCTACGCAAGCTGCGTCAGTTCCAGGACCTGGGGCATACCGCCGTCCTCGTCGTGGGCGGCTTCACGGGCCAGGTTGGCGACCCGTCCGGGCGCACCGCGACCCGCGTGGCGCAGAGTGCCGACGAGGTGATCACGAACGCCCAGGGCTACTTCGATCAACTCATGCAGATCCTCGATCCCGACCGCGCCGAGGTCGTCAACAACGCCGACTGGCTCGCCACGATGCAGGTCGCCGAGATGCTGGACTACACCAAGCAGATCACCGTCGCGCAGCTGCTCGAGCGCGACGACTTCGCGCGGCGCTTCGGCGCGCACCAGCCGATCACGCTTTCGGAGTTCTTCTACCCGTTGCTGCAGGGCATCGACTCGGTGGAGATCCGCGCCGACATCGAGCTCGGCGGCACCGACCAGACGTTCAACAACCTGGTCGGTCGGGAGCTGCAGCGTTCCCGTGGGCAGTCCCCGCAGGCGGTGCTCACCGTGCCGCTGCTCGTCGGCACCGATGGCGTCGAGAAGATGGGAAAGTCGCTAGGCAACTACATCGCGATCGGCGAGCCGGCGGCCGAGCAGTTCGGCAAGCTGATGAGCGTGCCGGACTCGGTGGTGGAGCTCTACGCCCGACTGTGCACGTCACTGCACCCGAGTGCGGTCGATGCACTCGCCGCCGAGGTCGCGGCTGGTGGCGCAGCGGCCAACCGGGCCAAACGCCGGATGGCTCGCGAGGTCGTGATGCTCTACCACGGCCCCGCGGCGGCGGCGGCGGCCGAGGATCGCTTCGACGCGGTCTTCAAGCGACGCGAGGTGCCCCTTGACGCACCCGTTTACGCCATGCCGGCCGGCGACCCGGTACACCTGCCCGCATTGCTCGTGGCAGCCGGCCTGGCGCGCAGCAGAAGCGCCGCCCGCCGGGACATCGACGCCGGTGCAGTGCGCATCGACGGTGCGCCGGTGCCGCCGAAGCGCTACGACCTGCCGCGGGCGGAGCTGATCGGACGGGTACTGGCCGCGGGCAAGCGTCGCTCGGCGCGCCTCACCGACCCGGCCTGAAGCCCCCGGAAACAAGGGGGTACATGCAGTTGGCTCCCAGATTTGACTCGCGTCGCAGCAGTTGGCTAATCTTCTCCTTGTTCGGCGCACGGAGCTACCAGGCAGCCCCCGGGAGACCGGTACGAGACCAGGTGGAGCCGGTCGGATATCCCCCAAGTGCGACGCGCCACGGCTGGTCCGTGTGCGGCGACCAAGTGGGAAGCGGGCGGAACCGGTCAGGTTTGACCGGGCGGATCCGACCGAGTAACATTTCCAAGGTTGCCCCTGACCGGTTCGAAAGGACCGGGACGGTGTGCGTCCGCTCCTTGAGAACTCAACAGCGTGCCGAAAGTTAGTGCCATTTATTAACTCTCGTCTATGTCGTCGGCTTGCCGGCGACGTTGAAGAGATTCCTTTGGTACATCGAGCAAATGAATTACATCTTCTGCTATCGCAGAGGTGGAAACACCCAGCTCGTATGACCAGTGATTTAAGCCGTCGCAAGGACGGTGACTTTCTGTGTCGACAACCCCGGTTTACCGGGTAGTCATATAAACATTCACGGAGAGTTTGATCCTGGCTCAGGACGAACGCTGGCGGCGTGCTTAACACATG
>DAITQD010000031.1:0-22557 GCA_036833255.1 Jatrophihabitantaceae bacterium | reverse complement strand
TCGCGGCGCATCATCACCCTGAACAGCACGTAGGACACGATCACGGTCACCGTCACCAACAGTGGTGACAGCAGCGCGCGCAGCATCAGGAACCCGCCGATGGAGGACGTCGACAACAACCACACCGTCCCGGCCGCATTGACCAGGTAGGCCAACGTCCACACCAGCGATACGTAACGGAAGTAGTGGTTGGCCCGCAGCCGACTACTCAGCGCCGCAGGCAGCGGGCAGAAGTCGTGAACGAGGCGGTCCAGCAGCGGCCGGCCGGCCAGCGCAGTGACCGAGAACGCGGTCGCGGTCGCAATCGTCCCGGCGACCGGCTGCAGGAAGTAGAGGAACGAGCTGTTCGTCCAGAACGCAAGGACCGCGCGCAGCGTCAACAGCCCGGCGCCCAGCATTGCCGCGGCCAGCATCGGCTTGCCCCGCAGATGCATCCACAGCAGCCCGGCGTAGTACCAGACCAGCGTGATTGCGACCGCGATCCGCAGAGTGCTCAGGGTCAGAGTCAGGTAGAAGACCACGGCCGGCAGCAGCGAGGCCGTCAGCACCGTCGAGCCCGCCTTGCGGGCGATCTCGCGCGCGCCTGGGAGCACGATGGTGTGCTGGACTGCTCTTGTCACCGGCTCGCACGCTCCTCAGGACCAGACCCGCGTCCGCGACAACTCTAACACGTATCTCACACCGGACATGCTGCGCTCACAGTGCAGAATGTGACCGAACCGTCGGAGGTGCGATGCGCTGGGACGCGCTGTTCGCCGATCTCGAAGCCCAGGCCGAGGCGCTCGACCGCGCCGAACGGGCGGTCGAGGTCGACGAGCGCGCGCGCATCGAGGTCGGTGCCCTCGGGCTCCTGGATCGGCTGCGTGCAGCCGTCGGGGCCGCGCTGCGGCTGCAGTGCGCGGGAGGGCTGGCGCTCAACGGCGTGCTGCGCCGCGTGGGTCCGGACTGGCTGTTGCTCGACGAGGGAGCCGGCCGCGAGGTCGTCGTCGCGCTCGCCGCGGTGCACGGGGTCAGCGGACTCAGCAGGCTCTCGGCGGTGCCGGATTCGGCCACGACTGTCGAGTCGCGCCTGACGCTGCGTCACGTCCTGCGTGGTGTGGCGCGCGATCGCTCGCCGGTGCGAATCTGTCGGGTCGACGGCTCGATCCTCGACGCGACCGTCGACCGGGTCGGCGCCGACTTCCTCGAGGCGGCCCTGCACCCGGCCGGCGAGACGCGCCGCCGCGGCGACGTCCGGGAGGTGGCGCTCATCCCGTATGCCGCACTGGCGGCAGTGCGCCGCGGCGGGTGAGCCCGAGGACCCCACTGCCGAGCGGGCCGCGACTAGCGGGAGTCGTCGGCCTCGATGAGGGGATGCTCGGCGACGAACTGGCGGGTCTGGTCGTACATCCGGGCGATGTAGCTCTCCAGCTTCTGCCGCTCGACGCGCCACTGGCCGCGGCCGCCGACCTTGATCGCCTCGAGCTCGCCGCTGCGTACGAGCGCGTAGGTCTGCGACGCGGAGATGTTGAGGACGTCCGCGACGTCGGCGAGGGTCAGGAAACGGTCGGTGGCCATGGCTAGCTCGAAAGTACCTTCCGCGATCGGCGATGAGCTGTCGGGAACATTCTGGCAGTCAGGCGAGCGCAGGACGGTCCGTGTCCACAGGAGGACTCGTGATCCTTCGACTTGTATGCAGCTATCAGGCACGATGACCGCGTGAGTCTCCCGTCTCCGACGCCCCGTCGGGTCAAGGCACCGAGCTGGCTGGATCTGCGGCTGGTGATCGGCGTCGTGCTCGTGCTGGCCTCGGTGCTGCTCGGTGCGAAGATCGTTTCCGGCGCGAACCACAGCTACCGCATGCTCGCGGTGACCCGCGATCTCGCGGCTGGGACGCTGTTGAGCCGCGACGACGTCAAGGCGGTCCGTGTCCAGCTACCCGATCGCGGCCACGGTGTCTACCTGTCCGGTGACGCCGACGTCGTCGGCAAGCAGCTCAACCGGTCGCTGACCAGCGGCGAGCTGCTGCCGGCCGCGGCCCTCGACACCGCGGCTGCGCTGACCACCCTGACGGTGCCCTTCCCCGCCGACGCCGCCCCCGCGCTGTCACCGGGACGGCGCGTCGAGATCTGGCTGTCGACGAAGTCGTGCGCGTCCGTGGTGCTGCTCGCCGACGTCACCGTGCAGGACGTCCATGACTCCGCGGGCGGCTCGTTCTCCTCCAGTGGCGGACAGAACGTCGTCGTCAGCGTGCCGCCGGACTTGGCCGGGCGGGTCGTCGCCGCGCTCGCCCTTGACGGGGCGACGATCCGGGCCGGCATTCTCACTGGGCCGGCGCGGGCGGCGGCCAACGACGGGCTACCCGACCTCGAGGCCTGCCCCGCCCGCCCGCAGCCGTCGTGAAGCTGCCGGTGCTGACCGCCGCCGACGGCGCGGCGTGGGAGGCAGGCCTCGTCACCGCACTCGAACGCGGTGATCACGGCGTGACGGTCGTGCGCCGCTGCGTCGACATCGTCGACCTGCTTGCGGTGGCCGCCGCCGGGCAGGGGCGCGCCGCCCTGGTCGCCTCCGGGCTACGCAGGCTCGACGCCGACGCGGTCGATCGGCTGCTGGCGGCGCAGGTGGTGCCGGTCGGTGTCGTGCGCCGGGGCGACACTGCCGCCGAGGACCGGCTGCGGGCCGCGGGCATCGCCTACCTGGTGCCCGAGGATGCCGAGCCGAGCGTCGTCGCGGCGGTCATCGCCGAGGCGGTGACCTGGGCCGCGCCGGGCGCTCGACCGCCGCGCATGTTCGGCGACCCCGCGACATCCATGGCCATCCCGCCGGGCGCCGGAGTACCCGGCCCCGTCGACCTGACGACGCGGCGCGGATCGGTGATCGCGGTCTGGGGCCCGACGGGTGCGCCCGGCCGGACCACGGTCGCGGCCACGCTCGCCGACGAGATCGCGCGGCTCGGGGTGAGCGGACTGCTGATCGACGCGGACGTGTACGGCGGCACCGTCGCGGTGCTGCTCGGCCTGCTCGATGAGTCCCCAGGGCTCGCTGCCGCATGCCGTCAGGCCGGCACCCACCGCCTGGACGCCGCCGCACTGGCCGGCCTGTGCTGGCAGCTCACGCCCACCCTGCGGGTGCTCACCGGGATTCCGATCGCCCAGCGCTGGCCGGAGGTGCGGGCCACCGCGATCGAGCCCGTCCTGGCCGCCGCCCGAGGCCTGGCCGAGTTCACGGTCATCGACTGCGGGTTCGGGCTGGAGACCGACGAGGAGTTGTCCTTCGACTCACTCGCGCCGCGGCGTAACGGGGCGACGCTCGCCGTGCTCGACCAGGCCGACGTGATCCTGGCCATTGGCGCCGCCGACCCGATCGGACTGCAGCGACTGGTCCGCGGGCTGGCCGAGTTACGCGACGCCGAGGTGGCTGCGCCGATCTGGGTGGTGCTCAACAAGGTGCGCCGCGGCGTGGTGGCGGGCGATCCCGCCGTCGCGCTGGCGGCGGCGCTCGAGCGCTTTGCCGGACGTTCGCCGGCGGCGCTGCTGCCCCTCGATCAGGAGGCTGTCGACGTCGCGCACGCCGCGGGCCGGCTGCTGTCCGAGTCGCGCCCGTCCAGCCCGCTGCGGCAGGCCGTCGCGGAACTCGCGGCGGCGCTCGTCGGCGTGCCCGCCCAGCCGGGCCGCCGCCGGCGGCGCTGACCGGGTGGGGATTCCGGGCGCGTCCGGTGGGCGATTGGCGCGGGCCTGCCCGACAATGGAAATCCGCACCCGCGGAGGAGCCCAACTGCCATGAGCGAACGGTTGTCGTCGGCCGACGTCTCGTTCTTGCACCTCGAAGGACGCACCACCCCGCAGCACGTCGGCGGCCTGGCCGTGTTCGCGCCGCCCGCCAGCGGCTTCGACTACGACCGGCTGGTGCGTCTGCTCGAGGAGCGGATCTCACTGGCGCCGCGCTACCGGCAGAAAATACGCGCCATCCCCGGCCACCTGGCCAACCCGGTGTGGGTCGACGATCCGAATTTCGACATCACCTACCACGTGCGACGCTCAGCGCTGCCCCGGCCGGGCACCGAGGCGCAGTTGCTCGAGTTCTGTGCGCGCATCCAGTCGCGGCTGCTGGACCGGACCCGCCCGCTCTGGGAGATGTACCTGCTCGAGGGTCTGGCCGGCGGCCAGGTCGCGATCGTCACGAAGACGCACCACTCGATGGTCGACGGGATGGGCGCGATCGACATCGCGCAGGTCATCCTGGACTCCTCGCCCGAGCCACGGCGCACCGTCGAAGCGCTGTGGATGCCCGCACCCGAGCCGAGCGCGGCGGATCTGGTGCTCGAAGCGCTCGCCGGAGTCGTCCGCCGTCCCGCCGCCGTCATCGACGCGGTGCGGCTGGGCATCAAAGACGCGCGCGCGTCGACCGGGCAGGCCACCTCCGCACTCGCCAACGTGGTGTCGACCGCGGCCGCGCTCGTGCGGCCGGCACCGTCGTCGCCGCTGAAGGTGAAGATCGGCCAACAGCGGCGAATTGGGGTCGCCCGTACCCGACTCGAGGATTATCGACAGGTGCGCCGGGCGCACGGAGGCACCGTGAACGACGTCGTGCTGGCGACGGTGGCCGGCGCGTTGCGAGGGTGGCTGCTGCAGCGCGGCGAGGGACCCAGCCCGTCGCTCACTGTGCGTGCGCTCGTGCCGGTGAGCGTCAGCGACGACGGGCGGGCGGGCGCGAACCGGGTGACGGCGCTGCTCGTCGACCTGCCGGTGGGCGAGGCGAGCCCGGTGCGCCGGCTCGCGCAGATCGGCCATGCGATGGCCGAGCACAAGCGGTCCGGACGCTGGGTGAGTGCCGACGCTCTCGTCGGGCTGAGCGGCTTCGCGCCGCCGACGCTGCACGCGCTGGGCGCGCGCGCCGCGAACGGACTGACCCGCCGGATGTTCAGCCTCGTCGTCACCAACGTGCCCGGACCCCAGCTGCCGCTCTACGCGGCGGGCGCCCGGATGACGCAGATGTTCCCGATCCTGCCGCTCGGTCCCGGGCAGGCCGTCACGATCGGGCTCACCTCCTACGACGGCGGTGTGTTCTACGGCGTCAACGGCGACCGGGATGGGATGCCCGACGTCGCGATGCTCGCGACATTGCTCGAGGAGTGCCTCGCCGAGCTCGTCGAGGCCAGCTCGGTCGCAGCCGAGCGGCTATGAGGGTGTACCTGCCGTCGAGCACGCTCGGGTTGCGCCGACTCCTCGACACCGACGCACTTGGTGCGACGTCGGCGACGGCGTTCGCGGTCACTCCGGGGCTGCGCGAGTGGTACATCGACGACGACCTGGAGGAACTGGAATACGCCGCGACGATGGAGGCCGCGCGCGCTTCGCTGCGACTGCTCGACGGTGAGCCCGCAGCCGCGCGCCGGCGCGTCGTGCTCGCAGCTGACGTCCCCGATGGCGCCGTGACCGCGCGCGACGACATGGACCGGGGGGTCGTGCAGGTCGCCGGGCCGGTACTGCTCACGCAGATCGTCGCCTTGCACGTCGACGGTGCCGAGGCCGAAACAGCGGTCGCGGCGGCAGCGCAGTCGATCATGGCGGCCGACCTCGGCGATTGGGCCGCGCAGGACGCCGTCGACGACGCGGAGGGCTACGAGCTGTGCTGGTACGCCAGCCAGGAGATCGCGGCGTTCGTCGAGCTGCTCTGAGCACAGCTCCGCGTGGCACGATCAGGGCATGGACGCAATCACCTACCCACCCGCACCCGTCAACGAAACGATCCGTACCTATGCCCCGGGCAGCGCCGAGCGAGAGACCCTCGCGGCCACGCTCCGGGACCTGTCCGCGGCCTCTGCAGAACTGACCATGACCGTCGCCGGGGAGCATCGGATGGCTGGTGGCGAACGCCTCGACGTCGTCGCGCCGCATTGCCATACGCAAGTGCTGGGCACGACTGCCCAGGCCACGGTTGTCGACGTCGAGGCGGCGATCGGCGCGGCGCTCGCTGCCGCCCCCGCCTGGCGTGAGCTGCCCTTTGACGAGCGCGCCGCGGTGTTCCTGCGCGCCGCGGACCTGTTGTCGACGACCTGGCGCGACACGATCAACGCGGCCACCATGCTCGGCCAGTCGAAGACGGTGCAGCAGGCCGAGATCGACGCAGCGTGCGAACTCGCCGACTTCCTGCGCTTCAACGTGCATTTCGCGCGGCAGATCCTGGCGGAGCAGCCGGCGAGCTCCGCGCTCACCTGGAACCGCTCGGACTACCGCCCGCTGGAGGGCTTCGTCCTGGCGATCACTCCGTTCAACTTCACCGCCATCGCCGGCAACCTTCCTTCGGCGCCGGCGCTGCTTGGCAACGTCGTGGTGTGGAAGCCGTCGCCGACGCAGCAACTCGCGGCGCACCACACGATGCGACTGTTCGAGGCAGCCGGGCTGCCACCGGGCGTGATCAACATGGTGACCGGCGACGGTCACGCGGTCAGCGAGGTCGCGCTCACCCATCGGATGCTCGCGGGCATCCACTTCACCGGTTCGACGCCGACCTTCCAGCAGTTGTGGCGCACCGTCGGCAACTCGATCGCGTCCTACGCCTGCTACCCGCGCCTGGTCGGCGAGACGGGCGGGAAGGACTTCGTCATCGCCCATCCGTCGGCGGACCCGGCGGCGCTCGTGACAGGGCTGGTGCGTGGCGCGTTCGAGTACCAGGGCCAGAAGTGTTCGGCCGCCTCGCGCGCGTACGTGCCGCGCTCGCTGTGGGCGGGCGGACTGCGCGACGAACTCGCCGCCGTGACCGACTCGCTGAGCTTCGGCGACGTCACCGACTTCGCGAACTTCGGTGGCGCGGTGATCGACCGCCGCGCCTTCGACCGGCTCAGCGCGGTGCAGGACCGATTGCGGGCCGAGACGTCGGCGACGGTGATCGCGGGCGGCAAGAGCGACGACAGTATCGGCTACTTCGTGCAGCCGACCGTGGTCGAGTCGAGCGATCCCGAGCACGAGGTGTTCCGGACCGAGTACTTCGGTCCCCTGCTCGCCGTGCACGTCTACGACGACGCGAACTGGGCGGACACGCTGACCCAGCTGGAATCGGTGTCGCCGTACGCGCTCACCGGTGCCGTGTTCGCCCGCGACCGCGCGGCGATCCTGGAGGCGTCGCAGGTCCTGCGCTTCGCCGCCGGCAACTTCTACGTCAACGACAAGCCGACCGGCGCCGTCGTCGGCCAGCAACCCTTCGGTGGCGCGCGCTCGTCGGGAACCAACGACAAGGCCGGATCGGTGTGGAACCTGTTGCGCTGGGCGTCGCCTCGCTCGATCAAGGAGACATTCGTAGCAGCGACCGACCACCGCTACCCACACATGGACTGAGGGGCTCACGACAAGGCCACCTGGATCGGTATGGGCTCAGCGGTGAACCCGGCGCCCCACGCGCCGTCGCCGATGAGCACACCGCGGCCGGCCGTCCGCACGCCGCGGCGCTGAGGCAGCCGTCGGCCGACGAGGTCGCCGTCGCCGGGGCCTGGCTGCAGAACCAATGCGCACCGGCTCCGGCGAACCTCGGCCGCGATCCCGCGGTAGGTGAGCGGAAGATCGTCGCTGCTGCCGGCGACGACGGCGGCGAGCCCGGCCGGTGCGGCTCGCACCGCAGCGCTCAGGGCATCACCGACGAGCGTGTCCAGGAACGCATCGCTGTCGTCGACGAGCAGCAGGGTGCGTTGCTGCGTTGCCAGGTTCACTGCGGCCGCGGGAGCGTCGGGCGCAGTCACCGCGATGCCGTGGGCGTCGGCGATGCCACCGAGCGGCGAGCGACTCGGTGCCGCGACCACCACGGCAATTCCGTCACGGACTGCCTGGACGAGCAGCGTGCACAGCACGCTGCTCCGCCCTGAGCGGGGCAGGCCCGCGACGAGCAATCGGGCGGCGCCGGCGAACAGGTCGATGCTCAGCGGCTCAGCCGCGTCGCCGCCTGCGCCGATCGTGAACCGGCCCGGCGAGAGGGGTAGGTCGGTGAGGGCGACGCGGGTCGGCAGCGGCCTGAGCCGGATCGGCCCAAACTCGCTGGGCGAGCCACCCGCGCTGTTGGCGGGCCGACGCGCGCCGATCGCCGCTGTGATGCGGGCTAATTCCGCCCGCGACGGTTCGCTGCCCAGGAATGCGACCTGTAACTCGGCGGCGTCCGCGGCACGGATCGCCCGCCCCGGTGGCATTTCCTGGGGCACCGCGCGAGCGGGAATCCCGGCCAACGCGTAGTCGGAGCGCTCGGAAAGGCCGAGCACAAACTTGGTGGCGACGGCATTGGCCAACCGGGTAGCGAGTGTCGTGCGATCGCCGGCGAGGACGACGGTCAGGCCGGCCGACGCGGCAGTCCGTAGCAGACGCACGAATATCTCCACGCTGCGTCCGGCGTCGTACTCCTCGGCGGCCGCCACGAAAGCCTCCCAACCGTCGAGGAGGAACAGCATCACTGGCACGGCGTGGCCGTCCGAGCGTGCCTCGGCGACCGAACTGACGCCGCGTTCGGCGAGCCACGCCTGGCGCCGGGCGACCTCCGCCGCCAATCGCCGCACCAGCGTGTCGACGAGTTCGAAGCGGTCGCAGGTCGTGGCGGTGCCGCAGTGCGGCAGGCCGGCAATCGTGCCCAGTGCTCCGCCGGAGCAGTCGATGAGGTAGATCGCGAGTTCGTCCGGTGCGAGCTGCTCTGCCGCCACGGTCGCGATGGTCAGCAACGCGGTAGTTCGCCCGGACCTCGGCCCACCGGTGAACAGGACCGATCCGCCCGTCTCCAGATCGAGTTGGAGCGGTGGTTGCTCCTGTACGTCCGGCCGGTCGAGCATTCCGAATGTGACGGACGTGCCGCGAGCTGCCGCGGGTAGCTCGCGGGCGGGGAGCCGCGTGGGTAGCGGGGGCAACCATGGCCGGCGGGGCTGTTCGCGGCCGGACGCGGCGGCCGCCTCGCGCAACGCGTCGACGAGCAGTTGCAGATCTGTCTTGCCATCGACGCCGGCTGCCTCCAGTCTCGGGGGGCGGCGCCAGGCGCCCAACGGGGTAACCGTGATTTCGCAGCTCGCACCGATGCGGGCCGCGCCGCCTATCCGAGCCGTCTGCAGTTCGGTGAGCGTCGTACCCACGCGGACGATTGCCCGCCCCGGGGTATCGCGCCGCAGATGCGCGGCACGGTCGGTGCCGATGACGTCGGACGACTCGGCGGGATCGGAGACGCGTAGCGCGACGCGCAGCGTGGTGTTCGCGCGGATCTCCGGGGAGACGACCCCGCCTGGGCGCTGCGTGGCAAGCACCAGGTGTAAGCCGAGCGAACGACCGCGCTGGGCGACGGCGATCAGTCCGCTGACGAAATCGGGCAGCTCCTCGGCGAGCGACGCGAACTCGTCGACGACGAGCACGAGCCGAGTGAGCACCGCCCCAGGCGGCGCGACGGCTCGGTAGGCCTCCAGGTCCTTGGCGCCCACTCGTGCGAACAGTTCCTCGCGCCGACCCAATTCGCAGTGCAAGGACCGCAGGGCGCGCCCGGTCAGCTGCGCATCCAGGTCGGTGACCAGGCCGACGGTGTGCGGCAGACGTGCGCAGTCGGCGAAGGCGGCACCGCCCTTGTAATCGATGAGCACGAAGGAGATCGCTTCGGGCGGATGGGTGGCGGCCAGGCCCGCCACCAGCGATTGCAACAGCTCTGACTTACCCGCGCCCGTCGTGCCCGCAACCAGCGTGTGCGGTCCGTCGCGCACCAGGTCGATCTGGACGGGCCCGTCGACGCCCATTCCGAGGACAGTGCTGGTGGAGGCGTCGCTGCGTGTCCACCGCTCGAGCAGGTGCGCGACGTCGAATGCCTCGACACCGAGCAGGTCGACGAGGCGGCACTGCTGCGGAATCGCGTCGCCGGCCTCGCCGCCGGGATCGGCCAGCGGAGCGAGGGCGCGCGCGACGCAATCCGCCCACTGCTCCGTCACCCGGTCGGCAACGGCATCAGCGGGTTCGCCACGATCGCCCAGGTCGATCCGCAGCCGGGTACCCGTCTCGCCGGCGGCGACCGCGGACCTGGCGCACGAGGCTGGTAGCCGCCGGCCCTGCTTGTCGAGGCAGATCGCTGTGATTCCCGCCGCCGGCCCGGCGGCGAGCAGCGCGGAAAGACCCGGCTCGGCGCTCAGCTCACCCGCCCGGTCGACGACGAGAACGAGCCACCGCCCAGCCCAGCCATCGGGATCGAGTCGGCGGGCCGTGAGCCGCTGCTCGACCAGGTAACCGAGCTCGTCCACGAGCGCCCGCCGTTCGTCCGGCGTGGCCGCCACCCGTCGGTTCAGATGCGGTAGCCAGCGTGCCCAGTTCCACGCCGGGTCGGCGTCGTCTGAGAGCAGCAGGGCGATCTCGAGGTCGGCCGGGGAGTGCAGCACGGCGAGTTGGCAGACCAACCACCGCGCGATGCCGAGCCCGATCCCCGGGGGTGCCGCGATGCCGAGGGGGCCTGCTCGTAGATCGACGCCGAGCGGCACGTCGATCACGCGACCCGCGGGCTCCACGTCCGGACCGTGTCGTGCCTGCAACGCCGACGGCAGGTCGGTAAGGCCCAACCGCACGGTGAGCGCGTCGGCGTCGGTGCGGCGACGCTCCCATAACCGGATGCCCGGCGTCGCCGCGATGCTGCGCGCGGCTGCCGGATCCGGGCCCGCTCTGCGGCGTAACGCAACCTCGCGGTGCAAGCCGGCGGCGACCTCGGCGCGGGCCCTCGCCTCGCGCTGCCGGCGACTCGACGCGTCGCGGCGGCGGGTGCGTCGCCAATGCAGCCGGTCACCCAGCGAGGTGGCGAGGACGACTACGGGTGAGAGCAGGGCGAAGACCAGGAACTGCGCGCTGTGCATCGCGAGAGCGAGGGCCACGCCTACCATCGCCGGCACTAGCGCGGCTATCCACTGCACCCGCTGCGGGTGCCGGCCGCCGCCGCGCACCGGGAAGATCACTTCACGGCAGCCCACCGGTGCGCGCACCCGCGGGGGCCGGTTGACGAGCAGCGTTGCGCCGGGCGTCGTGCGGATCGCGGCCGGCGGCTCGTCGGTAGCGCTGATGGACACGAACGAATCGCCGACGCGCAGCATGGCGTCCGGCGTCAACGCCGTGCCGTCCGCCCCGACCGGGTGCCCGTCGACGGTCGTGCCGTTCGTCGACTGCAAGTCGCGCACCGTCATGCCGCCCGCCGTGACGGTGACGGCGGCGTGGCGCCGGGACACGTCGGGATCGGTGAGGACGAGGTCGCACTCGGCGCCCCGGCCGACCGTGAGGATTCCGCGGGGCAGCGCCACCACCTGCCCCGAGTCGGGGCCGCCGACGACGTGCAGGCGCAGCACGGCGCCGGCCGACAGGTCGCGCAGAGCGGGTCCACCGATCGACACAACGTCGCCCGTGCGCAGACCGGGCCCACCGAGCAGCGCCGTCGCAGCCAGCCGCCGTGATCCGGCCCACAGCTCGCTCTGCTGCCCGCACCCGAGCACACCGGCCAACAGCCCGTCGACGTCCCGGACGGCACTGCCGGCAGGCGCACTGATGGCGACATCACGACACCGGCCGTGCCGATCGCGGACGGTGAGCTCGATACGCATGTCGGCGAGTGTTGTGACGGTCACCGATGAAATCGAGGTGCGGGCAACGATCTGTGGATAACCCGCTCCCCAAAAGGACCGTTGTCCACAGCCATCGCAATTGCCACCCGGGCTGGTCCTCACCGTCCGTAGCGTTCGCCGCGGCAGTACCAGTCGCAGCCCAAGTCGCTGCCCGTCAACGCAAAGGACCGATGCACATGTCCGGTTTGAAGGTCACCCCCGATCAGCTGTCGGCGCTCAGCGGTTCGGTGGCTCGCGTGTCTGCGGATGTCCGCGGCGAGCATCAGAACCTGAAGGGTCAGCTCGCGCCACTGTTCGGCGCCGACTGGTCTGGTGCAGCAGCGGCCCAGTTCATGGCCCTCTACGACCAGTTCGACCTGCATGCCAAGGGCATGTCCGACGCGCTCGACGGCATCGGCCAACTTCTCGGCCGGGCGGGTGCGACCTACGCCGAGGTCGAACAGCAGATCGCCGCCTCGTTCCGGTGACGCCGGCACGCGATCGGCACCGTTACCGTTCGTGCGGTGAACGGTCCCGACCTATCGGTCGCTGTCGAGCGTGCGTTCTGCGACCACTTCGGACACCGGCGTCCGTCGCGGGCGTCCGTCTCGTTTCTCGGCGTCGAGCCGATCGAGGTGCTGCGCTTCGAACCGACCCCGGGGGAGCGGGCGTACTTGTCCCTCGGCATGTCCAAGCGCCCGATGACTGCCGCGTCCGAAATCGCGGTCGGCGCCGACGGGCCGCGGGCCGAGCTGATGCTGCACATCCGCGACGGCTCAGGGCAGTACGACGGCGTGTGGCGCCAGCTCGCCGTGCTCGCTGCGTCGCCCGCGGTCGAAGGGGTCGTCTATGCGCCGGGCATGACGCTCGACCTCGGCCAGCCCCTGGCGCCGGGATCGCGTTGCACCGGCGCCGTCGTCACCGAGTCCGCGCTGGCCGCGATCCAGACGCCTGAGGGCACAGTTGTTGTCCTGCAGGTGCTGCCCGCAACCTCGACCGAGTTGGCTTGGTGCCGGGTGCACGGCACCGAAGCCCTGCGCGAACGATGGACGACGCAGCAGATCGACCTGCTCGACCTGGCCCGGTCCGCGGTCGCCCTGGTGTGAGCACGCACCGACAGGGCAGGATCTGCGAGGCAGACCCGTCACCGGAACCCGAGGAGTCCACCGTGCAGTTCGGCCGTTACTACGAGGAGTTCGAGGTCGGCGCCGTCTACAAGCACTGGCCCGGCAAGACCGTGACCGAGTACGACGACCACCTTTTCTGCCTCATCACGATGAACCATCACCCGCTGCATCTCGACGTCAACTACGCCGAGAAATCCACGGACTTCGGCAAGAACGTCGTGGTGGGCAACTACATCTACTCGCTGCTGCTGGGCATGTCCGTGCCCGACGTCAGCGGCAAGGCGATCGCCAACCTCGAGGTGGCGTCGCTGCGCCACATCGCGCCGACGTTTCATGGCGACACGATCTACGGCGAGACGACGGTGCTCGATAAGACGCGGTCGAAGTCCAAGACCGACCGCGGCGTCGTCCACGTCGAGACGATCGGCTACAAGCAGGACGGCACGGTCGTCTGCATCTTCCGCCGCAAGGTGATGGTGCCCACCAAGGAGTACATCGACGCACGCGGCGGCGAGCAGCCCGGCCGCCCCGAGCCGACGCCGCGCTAGCGGCGCCCGTCAGGACGGCATCAGGTCCCACCCGGTGAGCGCGTCGAGCAGGCCCGGCGCGAGGTCCAGCCCGGCCAGTTCGTCGCGCCGCACCCAGCGCGCATCCTCCGCGTCGTCCCCGGCGCGCAGCGAACCGCCCACCACCGCGCAGAGGAAATCGTCGATGTCGTAGACGCTGCCGGTGGGACCGTCGAGTTCGGCGTGGCCGGCGAAGCGCACCACGATCACGGTCAACCCGGTCTCCTCCGCGACCTCGCGGACGCAGGCGTCGGGCGTGGACTCGCCCGGCCGGCAACGCCCGCCCGGCACCGACCAGGATCCCTGCGCCGGCGGGTGCCCGCGCCGGATCAGCAGCAGGCGCCCGGCCTGGTCGAAGACGATTCCGCCGGCACACGGCTCGCGATCGAGCACAGCAACTCCTTGTGCGCACAGCGGCGCGGCTCCTGCGACGTCCCCGCTTCGCGCGGTATGAATGTGTGGACAGGCACGCCGTACCGGTGCGCCCAGGGCACCCGGAGGAGTCGCTGTGAAGCTCGTCGTCCCGGGCATCGTGGTGGCCTTCGTGCTCTTCTACATCATGACCTCGCCCGACCAGGCCGCCAACATCGTGCACAGCACGTGGCACGTCGGGGTCAACGTGGCGCACGGCGTGGGTGGCTTCATCAACAAGCTCGCCTCCTAGTCGCGGCCCGACGATGCCGGCCTTACTGCCGTCCGAAGTGCCGGTGCTCGCCGTCGCCCGGCACCACTGGATCGTGATGCTTCGCCGTCCGGACCGAGTCCTGACGCTCGCCCTGCTGATACTGCTCGTCGCCGCCGCGTTCCAGCCGAATCCGATGGCGTTCGTGCTGGTGCTGGTGCTCGGCGCCGTCGCGTTCCTGCGGTGGCAGACCTGGCGGGCGGAGGCCGTCATCCTCACCCGCCGCCGCGTCATCCGCGTCCGCGGCGTGCCGGAGACGACCTCCACCGAGGCCTCGCTGCGTCTGGACCGGATCTCCGGCGCCGTCCTGGAGCAGACGGTGCTGGGCAAGATCCTGAACTACGGCTCGATCGAGCTCGAGGCGCCGGGCCAGCATCCCGACGTGCGCAAGCTCAAGAGGATCGCGCAGCCGCACCCGTTCTACCTGCAGATCCGGCTGGCGATCTTCGGCAAGAGCAGCGACCGCGACCTGGACGACGGCCCGCAGGACTTCATCACCACGCCGCTGCCTACGCTGCGTGACATCGCGCCGCCACCCTGAAACCTAGGGTGAGTGCATGCGCATCGACCTGCACGCCCACACGACGGCGTCCGACGGCACCGACACCCCGGCGCAACTGGTCGCCGCGGCTGTGGCGGCGGGCCTGGATGTGCTGGCGATCACCGATCACGACACGACCCGCGGCTGGGCCCAGGCACTCGACGTCCGCCCGGCCGGCCTGACGATCGTGCCGGGCGCCGAGTTTTCCTGCGTGCACCACGACGCGCAGGGCGGCCGGGTGAGCCTGCACCTGCTCGGGTACCTCTTCGATCCGGACAACGCAGCGCTGCGTGCCGAGCGCTCGCGGCTGCGCGAGAGCCGGCTGGCCAGGGCCCGGGAAATGGTGGACCGGCTCGCTGCCGACGGCTACCGGATCACCTGGGAGCGGGTCGGTGCGCTGGCCGACGGCGGCGCGGTCGGCCGTCCGCACATCGGCCGCGCGCTCGTCGAATCCGGCGCGGTGCCCGACGTCTCGGCCGCGTTCTCCGAGCTGCTCTCCTCACGCGGCAGGTACTACGTCCGCAAGGCCGACACGGACGTGTTCGACGGGATCCGGTTGGTGCTCGCGGCGGGTGGGCTGCCGGTGTTCGCCCATCCCATCGCCCGTCGTCGGGGGCCGGTCGTCGGCGACGAGGTCATCGCCGCGATGGCCGACGCGGGGTTGGTCGGGCTCGAGGTGAGCCACCCCGACCACGACGCCGCCGACCGCGAGCACGCCGCGGCTCTGGCGCGGGAACTGGGCCTCATCGGCACCGGGTCCTCCGACTACCACGGCAACAACAAGACCACTCGGCTCGGCGCGTGCACGACCGATCCCGAGGCCTATGAACGGTTGCTTGCATTGCCTTCGGCCCGTTCGCCCATCGAGTCGTAGCCGCGTTGCGTCACCCGGTGCGGCTAGCGTGACGGACGTGATCGCTAGGCAGCCCGAGCAGATGGTGTTCGGCGACATGCCCAAGCGGCTGTTCTCGTGCACCCCGTCGCGGCTGGCGAGTTTCGACTGCCCGCGCCGCTACCGGATGACCTATCTCGACCGGCCGACGCCGCAGCGCGGCCCGCCGTGGGCGCACAACACCGTCGGATCGGTAGTGCACCTCGCCTTGCACCGCTGGTGGCTGCTCGACCGGGTGCGGCGCACGCCGGACGAGGGCGGCCGGATCGTCGAACGCAACTGGCAGGCCAACGGCTTCCGCGACGACGCGCAGTCCATGCAGTCGCGCGACCTCGCCCGGCAGTGGGTGGAGCGCTACCTCGCCGAGGATGTCGACCCGGACGTCGAGCCGGTCGGCGTCGAGCGCACCGTGGGCGCCACGGCTGGTGGGCTCGCGCTGAGCGGGCGGGTGGACCGGATCGATGACCGCGACGGCGAACTGGTCGTCGTCGACTACAAGACCGGCCGGCGCACACTCACCGACGACGATGCCCGCGGCTCGCAGGCGCTCGCGCTCTACGTCGTCGCGGCGCGTCGTACCCTGCGGCGCGCATGCCGACGCGTCGAGTTGCACCACCTGCCGACGGGGCAGGTGGCCACCTTCGAGCACACCGATGAGTCGCTGGCCCGGCAGGTCGGCCGCGCCCAGGCGAGCGCCGACGACATCGTCGCGGCCACCGACACGCTCTCCGCGGGTGCCGATCCAGATGACGTATTCCCACCCGTGCCGCGGCCGAGCTGCTCGTGGTGCGATTTCCGCAAGCAGTGCCCCGAGGGTCGGGCGGCCTCGCCCGACCTGGACCCGTGGGCCGGGCTGGCCGTCGCCGACGTCAGCTGAGCGCCGCCGCACGCGCCTTGGCCTCGCGGTAAATCGGTCCCTCGCGCCAATGCTCGGGTAGGGCCCGT
Source organism: Jatrophihabitantaceae bacterium (assembly GCA_036833255.1). Taxonomy (GTDB): domain Bacteria; phylum Actinomycetota; class Actinomycetes; order Mycobacteriales; family Jatrophihabitantaceae; genus QHCC01. The sequence goes on along the minus strand of DAITQD010000031.1, from coordinate 6,256 downwards.
AGCGCCCCGCGCAGGGCGCGCATGCCCGCCGCGGTGGCCAGGCCCGCCCCGGGCGCCGGCGGCAGCCGGTACATCCGGCGGGCCCAGCCCGGTAGCAGGCCCACGGCGAGCGAGCTGACCGTAGCCCAGCCAAGACGGGCCGGCAGGACGTAACGGCCGGGCACCGGCATCGGCGGGACGAGCACATAGCGCGCCGCCTCGCGGGCCTCAGCCGTGCCGGCCAACCGGGGACGGATGCCGGCGAAGTAGTCGGCGAGTTCGGCGACCGTGCGCGGGGTCAGCTCGTCGGGCACGCCGACGAGTGCCGCGGCGCGGACCTGTTCGCCGACGTAGCGGTCAGCGTCAGCGCGGCCGACTCGGATGCCGGCCGCGCGGGCCGCGGCCAGGAACGAGTCGACCTCGCAGGCATGCACCCAGGCCAGCTGCCCGGGATCGGTGATGCCGAGATGCTCGTGCACGGCACGCACGTGTGCCGCCGCGGCATCGACGTCGGCCGTGGTCGCGAACGTCACCGTCGAGACGTAGCCGGCCGTGCGCTGCAGCCGCGCCCAGGGGTCGTTCTGGAAGTCGGACTTTGCGTAGAGCAGCCCCATCGCCTCGGGGTGCAGCGCCTGCAGCAACAGCGCGCGCAGGCCACCGACCAGCGCCAGGGGCTCGCCGTGGATCCGCCAGCTCACGCTCCTGGGGCCGAAGTAGCCGGTGTCTGCGGTGGGCATGGCGTTCAGGTTGCCACGTAGCCGCGGATCGAGGCGCCGCTGCGCCAGAACCGCAGCAGCGCCTCGGCGGTCGCCGCCGCGTTCTCGATTGCCGGGGAGTGCGCCGCGCCGCCGATGACGGTGTGGTGCGCGCCGAGCCGCCGGGCCATCTCGGCCTGGACCGTAGGCGGCCACGCGTCGTCGTTCTCGCCGTGCACGACGAGGCAGCCGATCCCGCTTTGGCGCAGCTCGCCGACGCGGTCGGGCTCGGCACGCAGAGCGTCGGCCATGCCCTGCAACATCGCGGGCGAGCCGGCCAGGAAGCGGTGCTCGAGGAACTGCGCGAGCGCGGCGGGCGGCTCGGCGTACCCGGGCTCGGTGATGGCGGCCGCCTGCATCGCGGCGTACACCGCGCTCAGGCCCGCGGCGGCGAGGAGGGGCGCAAGTTGCTCGAGGCGGGACCGGCGCCGACCGTCGAGAGCGGCCGGACCGGAACTCATCAGGACGAGGTCACCGAACGCCGACGGATCGGCGATGACCGCCGCGCGGGCCACGAGGCCGCCCAAGGAGTGACCGACCACGTGCACGCGCGGGCCGAGGCCGGCAGCTATCTCGCGCACACACGCGCCGAGGGCGTCGAGTGTGTAGGCAGCGGGATCGGCCGGGCCGGGGGACTCGAATTGACCGGGCAGGTCGATGGCGGTCACCTGGAAACCGACGCTGGCAATCGGGTCGAGGATCGGGCCGAAGTCCTCCTTGCTACCCGTGTAGCCGGGGACCAGCAGGACGGCCGGATCGCCGGCCGCACCGGCCTGCAGGGCGGCGATCGGGGAGCCCGCAAGCTCGATCGTCACCCTCACCGGTACACCGTCGTCGACGTTCCCGCGAGCACGAAGCCAGTGCCGAACGGGTAGACGAGGCTGGCTGCGGGCGGTGGGCCGACGGGAAAGCTCCGCGCGGGCTTCCCGGTGCCCGGGTCGAGCAGCACGATGCCGTCGGAGTTGGCAACCGCGACGGTCGATGATCGCAGCGTGGGTGTGCCGCCTGGTGTCGCCAACAGCGCCGTGAGGGTCGGCGGCACGGGGGTGGGCGTCGTCCAGAGCACGTCTGCGCCGGTGAGCCCGACGGCGTAGGTGGTGCCGGCGATCCACAGCAGTTCGGCGTGATCGCTCGCGAGGGCCACGATGGGTTCGCTCGAGATGACCTGGTCCTGCAGGCCGTGTCGGTAAAGCGTCCTGCCCTTGCGCAGGGCAAGCACTTGGAGTTGTCCGGTGACGGGGTCGACGGCCGAGATCAGCTGGTCGGCGGAGGCCGGAACCGCGCTCGTCCCGATCAGGTTCCACTTGATCTGGTCGGGGTTGGCTTTGTCCTTGTCCTCGTCGCTGCGCCCCGCGCTGGCGTCGCGCAGTAGCAACTGCGGGCCCGTGCCGCAGAACGTGCGCCCGTTGCATTTCGGGTCTTGGCAGGTCTGGCTGATCAGCGCGCCCTGGGTGCCGATCACCGCTGCGTGGATCGTGCAGCCGACCGGGTGGTACACCCAGCGGTCCAGGCCGCTGGACGGATCGATGGTGTAGATGACGCTGGGCGTACTGAGCATGACCGCGTACGGGGTCATGCTGTAGGACGGCTGCCCGTTGAGCGGCTGGCCGTCCTTGTCGAGGGTGCGGGTCCATTTGCGCTCGCCGGTGCCCGAGTCGAGGGCGGTGACCTGGTCGCAGTTGCCGTTCAACTCGAAGATCGCGACGGTGATGCCCTGGTCCTGGATCGCCTGGCACACCGTCCGGTCGGTGCGGGTGTAGGACCAGGTGATCGCGCCCGTCCTAGCGTTGCGGCCCCGGACGCTGTTGGCGTTGTAGGTGACGACCGTGCCGCCCCAGTAGGGCGTGCCGATGGCGGTTCGGTCGCTGCTCTGCCACGCCCGTTCCTGGCTGGCTGACGGTGCGTGCAGCACGACCGAGGGCGCCGGATCGGCCGCCGTCCGCAGTGTGGTGTGCGCGGTCTCGCCGCGGGACCAGACGATGCCTACGGCGATGCCGAGGGCGAGGACCACCACCCCGATCGCGCTGAAGTAGATCACCCGGTTGCGGCGCATCCGGCGCCCGTATCGATCGAGTGCCGCCTGTGACGGCGTCCTGCGGGCTGCAAAGACGACAGCCGCCGGGGCAGGCTGGTCGGGCAGCTCGTCAGTCACTCGGCAGCGGGCGCCGACGGCGCCGGCGCGGTCGTGACGACGCGGCGTCGCTTGCCGGGGCCTTGGCCTCGCTCGGCGCGCCGGCGTTGGCAGGCGTGCTCGCCGAATCGTTGAGCGCCGTACCGGCGCGGGTGCGGGTTCGGTTGCGCTCACTCGGCTGCCGGGTCGGGCGTGCGACGCGGGTGTCGCCCGTCGTGCGGCGTGCTCCGGGCCGTGGCGGTGCGCCGCGCTTGGAGTCGCGTCCGCCGAGGTCTTCGATCTCCTCGGCGTCCAGGCCGGCGCGGGTGCGGTTGGCGCGGGGCAGCGTCGAACCGGCCTCGGTGGGGATGTCGAGTTCGAGGTAGAGGTGCGGGGAGGTCGAATACGTCTCGACCGGCGTGTGGAACGGCAGCCCCAGCTTGTCGCAGATGAGCTTCCAGCGCGGCAGGTCGTCCCAGTCGACGAGCGTGATCGCGTTGCCCGACGCACCGGCTCGCGCGGTCCGGCCGATGCGGTGCACGTAGGTCATCTCTTCCTCGGGCGCCTGGTAGTTGATGACATGGGTGATGCCCTCGACATCCCAGCCGCGGGCGGCGACGTCGGTGGCGACAAGGACGTCGACCTTGCCGGAGCGGAAGGCGCGCAGCGCCTGCTCGCGGGCACCCTGGCCGAGGTCGCCGTGCATGGCGGCTGCGGCGAACCCGCGCTCGACGAGGTTGTCGACGACCTTCGCGGCGGTGCGCTTGGTACGCGTGAAGATCAGCGTCAGGCCGCGGTTTCGGGCCTGCAGTACGCGGGCGAGCACCTCGGTCTTGTCCATCGCATGTGCGCGGTAGGCGAACTGGTCGATGTGGTCGGTGCGTGGCGTCTCGGTGCCGTGCTCGGCGCGGATCTGGATCGGCTGGTCCAGGAACGTCCGCGCCAGCGCCACGATCGGACCGGGCATCGTCGCGGAGAAAAGCATGGTCTGGCGCTTGGCGGGCACCATCGACAGCAGCCTCTCGATGTCGGGCAGGAAACCGAGGTCGAGCATCTCGTCGGCCTCGTCGAGCACCAGGATGCTCGCCGCGCCGAGGACGAGATGGCCCTGCTGGGCCAGGTCGAGCAGTCGTCCCGGCGTGCCGACGACGACGTCGATGCCCTTGCGCAGCGCATCGATCTGCGGCTCATACGCGCGGCCGCCGTAGATGGTGAGGACTCGGGCGCCGAGCTTCTTGCCTGCGGCCGCGATGTCTCCCGAAACCTGCACGGCGAGCTCGCGGGTCGGCGCGATCACCAGGGCCTGTGGCGCCGCGGCGTCGCCGCCCGGCAGGTTGAGCCGGTTCAGCAGCGGGACGCCAAAGCCGAGGGTCTTGCCAGTGCCTGTGCGGGCCTGGCCGATCAGGTCGTTCCCGGCGAGCGCGATCGGCAGGGTGAGTTCCTGGATCGCGAACGTCTGGACGATGCCGACCTCGGCCAGCGCGGCGACGATCTCGGGACGGATGTCGAAGTCGCTGAACGCGGGGCTGTCGCTGCGCACCGGTGCACGCGCGGCGAGCGGCGCGATTTCAGTGTCGGGTTGGGTTTCGGCAAGCAGGCCGGATGTGGAGTTGTCGGTCATGAACGTCCTCTAGACAGGTGCGTCGACCGACTAGAAGGGGCTCTGGTGACGAAGGTGCCTGCGACCCGATTCGGGGGGAGGCGCCAGGGTGACCGCGGTCAACGCGCAGATTCGTGATGCTCTTGTGATTAGTAGTCTAGCCGCCGCAGCGCTATACCCTGCGCAGGTGCCCGCCGATGACGCCCTCGTCGACCTGCTTGCGGCTCTGGCCTACGGGGAGCTGTGCGCGTTCGACCGGCTTGCCGACGACGCGCGGATGGCACCGACGCTCGTCGGCCGCGCGGAGATGTCGGCCATGGCGGCCGTCGAACTGGGGCACTTCCAACAACTGGCGGAGCGCCTGCTCGAGCTGGGCGTGGCGCCGCAAGACGCGATGGAGCCCTTCGTTCCCGCCCTGGAGACCTACCATTCGCTGACGGAGCCGTCGACCTGGCTTGAGGGCGTCGTCAAGGCCTACGTCGGCGACGGGATGGCCGGCGACTTCTACCGTGAGGTGGCCGAGTTCGTCGACCCGTCGACACGCGAGCTGATCCACGAGGTGCTCACCGACGCGGGGCGCGCGGAGTTCGCGGTGCGCGAGGTGCGCGCGGCCGTCGCCGCTCAGCCCGCGGTCGCCGGCCGACTGGCGCTGTGGGCACGGCGGCTCGTCGGCGAGGCGATCAGCCAGACCCAGCACGTCCTCGCCGACCGCGACGCGCTGATGGTGCTACTCGTCGGCGGGACGGGGGATCTGGCCGGTCTGGCCGGGTTGATCGCCCGCATCACCGATCGCCACGAGGAGCGCATGGTCGCTCTCGGCCTGAACAGCTGATGATGCGATGACCGCGCCGACGGACTTCGACTCCCGTCTTCGACGCGAAGCGATGGCCTGGCTGACTGTCCGGACGAATGATGGCGCCGATTCGATCAGCTCCGAAGAGCTGCGCGAGTTCGCGATCGACGGCCGGCGATTCCTCCTTATGGACCGCCAGCGCGGCATTCGGAAGCCCGCTGAGCTGTCTGCGGCATTGTCCATCCGCACGGTGTACGCACCGAGCGCCGAGAAGCGTCCGTACGATGACGACGTCGGTGAGGACGGTCTGCTGCGCTACAAGTGGCGCGGCGACGATGCCGGCCAAGCCGAGAACAGGGCGCTGCGGGCAGCGATGGAGCAGCGGGTCCCGTTGATCTGGTTCTTCGGCGTGGGCCAGGCGAGGTATCAGCCGATCTTCCCCATCTTTCTCGTTGCGGAGGAGCGTGACCATCACCAGTTCGTCGTCGATCTCGACGTCGTCCGCGATCTCGCGGTGCCCGCTAGTCCTCTCGAAGGTCAGCTCCGGCGCTACGTCATGCGTGAGACGCGCCAACGGCTGCATCAACCCGTATTCCGGGCCAGCGTTCTGCGCGCTTACGAGACGCGCTGCGCCGTTTGCTCGCTCCGGCACTCGGAGCTGCTCGACGCTGCTCATATCGTTCCCGACCGCGACGAGGGCGGCATTGCCGCGGTGCGAAACGGAATGGCGATGTGCAAGATCCACCATGCCGCCTATGACAGCCTCATTCTTGGTGTCCGTCCAGACCTCGTCGTCGAGATCCGCGCCGACCTCCTCGCCGAGATCGACGGCCCGATGCTGCAACACGGGCTGAAGGGGAGGCATGGCCAGCAACTGATGGTGCTGCCCAGGGGTCGCGTCGAACAGCCCGATCCGCACCTGCTGGAAATCAGCTACGCGCGGTTCCGGAAGGCCGGATGACCGGCGTCCGCTTCGATGCTCGGCGTGTCCCGCAACGCGGCGCGGCAGCGTATCGCAA
>DAITQD010000030.1:16705-22904 GCA_036833255.1 Jatrophihabitantaceae bacterium | reverse complement strand
GACTGGCAGAGACTCCAGAATACCGGCTGTGCCGAAAGGTTTCGCCGTCGCTCAGACCTTCAGCAAGCCCCGATACATTCAACGGTGTTCGGGCATCGTCGCAGGGGATCGTCTGCGGGCAACGGACGACGCTCGACGGGCCCCCCGTTGCCGACCATTGATCAGTCACGGTCACGGAATCTATCGAGCCCGGCCGGCGTCGGCACGATGAGTCATATCGTTGCAGCGAACGCGGCGTCCAGGATGTCGAGACCCTCGGTCAGCAGCGCGTCGCCGATGACGAGCGGCGGCAGGAAACGCAGCACGTTGCCGAACGTCCCGGCGGTGAGTGTGATCAGTCCCTCGCGGTGGCAGGCCGCGGCGACCAGGCCAGTCAGCGCGGAGTTCGGCGTCTTGGAATCGCCGCCGTCGACCAGCTCGATCGCGAGCATCGCGCCGCGCCCGCGCACATCGCCGATGACGTCGTACTTCTCGGCCAGCGCCGCCAAGCGCGGGCGCATCACCGACTCGATCCGGCGAGCGGCGCCACAGAGGTCCTCGGCCCGCATCGTCTCGATCGCGGCAAGCGCGGCCGCGCAGGCGACCGGGTTGCCGCCGTATGTCCCGCCCAGACCGCCGGCGTGGACCGAATCCATGATTTCGGCGCGGCCGGTCACGGCTGCCAGCGGCAACCCGCCCGCGATGCCCTTGGCCGTGGCGATCAGATCCGGGACGACGTCCTCGAACTCGCACGCGAACCAGTCGCCGGTGCGGCAGAAGCCGCACTGGATCTCGTCGGCGACGAACACGATCCCGTGCTCGGCGCACCACGACGCCACCCGGGCGAGGAACCCCGGCGGGGGAACGATGAAGCCGCCCTCGCCCTGGATCGGTTCGATGATCACCGCGGCGGTGTTCTGCTCGCCGACCTGGCTGTGCACCAATGAGGTGAACGCCGCAAAGCTTTCTTCGCCACACCGCTCCGGGCCGGTCGGCCATCGGTACGGGTAGGCCATCGGCACGCGGTAGACCTCGCCGGCGAACGGGCCGAAGCCTTGCTTGTACGGCATGTTCTTTGCGGTCAGCGCCATCGTGAGGTTCGTCCGGCCGTGGTAGGCGTGCTCGAACGCGACGACCGCCTGCCGGCCGGTGTGCACACGGGCGATCTTGATCGCGTTCTCGACGGCCTCGGCGCCGCAGTTGAACAGCGCCGAGCGCTTCTCGTGCGTGCCCGGTGTCAGCTCGTTGAGCTGCTCGGCGACGGCGACGTACTGCTCATAGGGCGTGACCATAAAACAGGTGTGGGTGAACTCGGCGACCTGCTGCTGCACGGCGGCGACGACCCTAGGCGCGGCATTGCCCACCGAGGTCACCGCGATGCCGGAGCCGAAGTCGATCAGTTGGTTGCCATCGACGTCGACGACGATGCCACCACCGGCACGCGCGACGTAGACCGGCAGCGTGGTGCCGACCCCGGACGCGACGGCCGCGGTCTTGCGGGCGTGCAACTCGACCGAGCGCGGCCCGGGGATCGCCGTCTTCACCAAGCGCTGTTGCGGGACCGTCATGACGAACCTCCGGTGTCGATGACCGCGATGATGTCGCCCTCGCGGATGACCTCGCCCTCGACGACGGACAGCTCCGCGACGACGCCGTGGACCTCGGCCAGTACGGGGATCTCCATCTTCATCGACTCCAGGATCACCAGCGTGTCCTCCGGCCCGACCGTGTCGCCCACGCGCACCAGGATGGTGGCGACGTTGGCGACCAGTTCCGCGGCGATGACGTGGCTCACGGGCCTCACGACTCCGGCTGCACAGGGGCAAGATGGGAGGTATCGCCAGGCAGGTCGATAGTGACTCTCATCTGCGGACCTTCACGTTCATGATGCGAGCGGGTTGATCCACTGGACTTCGGTGAACCGAGCGAAGTCGGTGTCGGCGGATGCGACGGGGACGCCGTGCTCGATCGCGAGTGCGGCGAGGTTGGCGTCCGTGACGAGATTGCCGACGACGTGGTAACGACTGATCAATGCGCCGAAGACCTCTTGGTGGCGCTCGGTCTCCTTGGGAATCCACGCGGTGGGCGTTTCGAGCCAGCCCTCGACGATTGCCCACGCCTGCGCCGGGCTCAGCGGTTCGCTGAACGCGCGCGACCGGGTGGCTATCCGCTGGAATGCGGTCAGTGACTGCCAGGGCAAACCGACTCGGGTTACGCCACGGAGCACGCCGGTCAGCCATCGTGACGCGGTGGCATGGAATGGGGACCTTTCGTCCGCCGCGTACAGCAGTATGTTCGCATCGACGATCACCGCCAGTACGGCCCTTCGAGTTCTTCGATGGCGTCCGCGATGTTCGAGACATCGATCTTTAGGCCCATGGGGTATGTCTTCTGGACAAAGGGCTTTCGGGGCGCACCGTCGGCAAGCAGTGCAAGCCGGACCATCCGGTTGATCGCCTCGCTGACGCCGATGTGCTCCCTGCGCCGCAACTGCTCCACCGCAGCTGTGACGTCGTCGTCAAGAGTGACTGTCGTACGCATGCACCGATCTTAGCATCGTGATGCGCGCGGGACGTCGCTCAGAAGTCGATGTTGTGCATGACGTGCTTGATGCGGGTGTAGTCCTCGAGGCCGTACACCGACAGGTCCTTGCCGTAGCCGGAGTGCTTGAACCCGCCGTGCGGCATCTCGGCGACCAGCGGGATGTGGCAGTTCACCCACACGCAGCCGAAGTCCAGGCGCCGCGACACCCGCATCGCCCGGCCGTGGTCCTTCGTCCACACCGAGGACGCGAGGCCGTACTCGACGCCGTTGGCCCAGCGCACCGCCTCGTCCTCGTCGGTGAAGCTCTGCACGGTGATGACCGGGCCGAAGATCTCGTCCTGAATGGCCTCGTCGTCCTGCCGCATCCCACTGACGACGGTCGGCTGCCAGAAGTAGCCGCGCTCGCCCTGCCTCGACCCGCCGGCCAGCAGTTGGGCGTGCTCGGGCAGCCGGCCGAGCATGCCCGTGACCCGCTCCAACTGGTTGGCGTTGTTGAGCGGGCCGTAGAGGATGTCAGCTTCGTCCGGCGCGCCGACCTTGGTGTTGCGGGCCTGCTCGGCAAGCGCCGCCGCGAACTCGTCGGCGATCCCGGGGCCGGCGAGTACCCGGGTGGCGGCCGTGCAGTCCTGCCCGGCATTGAAGTAGCCGGCGATCGCGATGTTCTCCGCTGCGTTCTCGATGTCAGCGTCGTCGAAGACGATGACCGGCGCCTTGCCCCCGAGTTCGAGGTGGGTGCGCTTGAGGTCCTTCGCCGCGGCCATCGCGACCTCGGAGCCCGCCCGGGTGGAGCCGGTGATCGACACCATCGACGGGGTCGGGTGGGAGACGAGCGCCCGGCCGGTGTCGCGGTCACCGCACACGACGTTGAAGACACCCGGCGGCAGGAACTCGGCGGCGATCTCAGCCATCAGCACCGACGAGACGGGCGTGGTGTCACTCGGCTTGAGCACGACGCAGTTACCCGCCGCGATGGCCGGCGCGACCTTCCAGACCGCCATCATCATCGGGTAGTTCCACGGGGCGACCTGGCCGATGACACCGACCGGCTCGCGGCGGACGTAGGAGGTGTGGCCGGCCAGGTACTCGCCGGCACTGCGTCCTTCGAGCAGCCGGGCGGCGCCGGCGAAGAAGCGGATCTGGTCGACCGCGGGCGGGATCTCTTCGGTGCGCGTCAGCTCGATCGGCTTGCCGGTGTTCTCGCACTCGGCGGCGATGATCTCCTCGGCCCGCGACTCCATCGCGTCGGCGAACTTCAGCAGGGCACGCTGCCGCTCGGACGGCGTGGTGTCGCGCCAGGTCTCGAAAGCGGAGGCGGCGGCGCGGTAGGCAGCGTCGATGTCCTGGGCGCCGGACACCGGCGCAGAGCCGAAGACCTCGCCGGTGGAGGGATTGATGAGCTCGGCCCGGCGCCCATCAGCCGCGTCGACCAGCTGGCCGTCGATGAAGTTCTGCACTGTTCGTGCCACGCTGCACGCTCCGCTGTCCGGCGAGTGGGGATGGCCGAAACGCTACACGCGGCGCCGGACGCCGACGAACCGCCTTGATCAACATCCCAGCGACATGCCCACAGCCATGCCCACGGCGTGTTGATCACGGGAAGGTTCCTCGCACGGAGGCCAGGTCGGCGTCGACCATGGCCGCGACCAGGTCCTCGAAGGTGATCTTCGGCTGCCAGCCGAGCACGCGTCGGGCGCGCGTGGGATCCCCACGCTGCTCGAACGGCTCGGCAGGTCGGACCAGGGCCGGATCGACGCTGACGTGCCGCGACCAATCCTCGATACCGACGTAGGCGAACGCCGCCGTGACGAAGTCCTTGACCGACCGACTCGCACCAGACGCAATGACGAAGTCAGCGGGCTCGTCGTGACGGACGATCAAGGTCATGGCCCGCATGTAGTCCGAGGCGTGCCCCCAGTCGCGGCGGGCGTCGAGGTTGCCCAGCACCAGTTTCTCGTCCGAGCCGCACGAGATGCGAGCGGCCGCTGCGGTGATCTTGCGGGTGACGAAATTCTCCGGCCGGCGTGGTGACTCGTGGTTGTAGAGGATGGCCGAACTGGCTGCCAGTCCGGCGCAGCGATAGACACCGACCGCATGATGGGCGAAAGCTTTGGCCGCACCGTAGGGCGACGTCGGGCGAATGACGCTCTGCTCATTCTGCGGCGGAGCGCTGTTCCCGAAGATCTCGGCGCTGCTGGCCTGAACGATCCGCACCGACTGCCCAGTCCGCTCGGCCAGTGACCGGGCGGCGTGCAGCAGGCGCACGACGCCCACGCCGTTGATGTCGGCGACGCGCTCGGGCTGATGCCACGACTCGGCCACCGACGAGATTGCCGCGAGATTGTAGATCTCAGCGGGCAGCGCCGTGGCAAGCGCGATCGCGATCGATGTGGCGTCGCCCATGTCGCCGTAGAGCGGCCTGACGTCGGGTGGCAATGGCGCCGGGTCGCCGTCGATGACCAGGCCGAACACCTCGTGCCCTTGCTCGCGCAGCAACTCGCTGAGGTACCAGCCGTCCTGGCCGGTCACCCCGGTGATCAGCGAGCGCGGCAAGCTAGCCCGCCTGCGCAGCCAAGGCCCGAAGATCCGACTCGACCATCATCGTCACCAGGTCGGCGAATTCGACGCTCGGTTTCCAGCCCAGTACCTCGCGGGCCTTGCTGGCGTCGCCGATGAGCAGGTCGACCTCGGCCGGTCGGAAGAACTGAGGATCCTGCTCGACGTAGGGCGCCCAGTCGTCGATGTCGACCACCGCAAATGCCGCGTCCAGCAGGTCACGGATCGAATGCGTCTCACCCGTGGACACCACGTAGTCATCGCCGCTCGGCTGCTGCAGCATCCGCCACATCGCATCGACGTAGTCGCCGGCGAATCCCCAGTCCCGGCGCGCCTCGAGGTTGCCCATCGTCAACTTGTCCTGCCGGCCCAGCGTGATCGCGGCGACGCCAAGCGACACCTTGCGGGTGACGAACTCCGGGCCGCGGCGGGGTGACTCGTGGTTGAACAGGATGCCGCTGGACGCGTGCATGCCGTACGACTCGCGGTAGTTGATCGTCATGTAGTGACCGAACACCTTCGCCACGCCGTAGGGCGAGCGCGGCCACAGCAACGTCGCCTCGTTCTGCGGCACCTGCTGCACCTTGCCGAACATCTCCGAACTGGACGCCTGGTAAAAGCGCACCTTGCCCAGATCGTCGCCGGCGTAGAGGCGGACCGCCTCCAGCATGTTCAGCACGCCCTTGGCGGTGACGTCGGTGGTGAGCGCCGCCTGCTCCCAGGAATAGGCGACGAAGCTGATCGCGCCGAGGTTGTAGACCTCGTCCGGCTGAGCCACCTGCAGAGCACGCAGCAGGCTCGACAGGTCGGTGAGATCGGCCGCGATGACGTGTACGTCGGGCACCGTGCGGGCGACCAGGTCGGCCTTAGGGTTGTTCTGGCCGCGAATCAGGCCGTAGACCTCATAACCCTTCGCCACCAGGAGTTCGGACAAGTACAGCCCGTCCTGCCCGGTGATGCCCGTGATCAACGCGCGCGGCACGATTCTCCTTTCAAGCATTCGTCGCGGCAGTGTAGCTAGTGGTCTGTCTGGGATATGCGGCCGCCAGGTCATATCCCAGACAGACCACTAGGTCAGGCGCCGCCGCCTCGGTTAGACTCGGCTCACCATGACTGGCGTGCT
>DAITQD010000030.1:0-16605 GCA_036833255.1 Jatrophihabitantaceae bacterium | reverse complement strand
ACTAGGTCAGGCGCCGCCGCCTCGGTTAGACTCGGCTCACCATGACTGGCGTGCTGCTTCTTCGCAGCCGCGGCGAGGCCCGGTAGTCGAACCGGTTGGCCCCTTGCCGCGGGCCGCTCTGCTGCGCCGACCGCTCCACTTTTCGCCTCACCCTCCGGTCCCACCAAGAGAGCAGCAACGTCATGAGCAATCCGAGCAACCAGCGTCCGTCCGGGATGCCCTGCCATCGCTACCGGGCCTTCCCCGCCGTCGACCTGCCCGACCGCCAGTGGCCCACGCGGACCATCACCGCGGCTCCGCGCTGGCTGTCGACCGATCTGCGTGACGGCAACCAGGCCCTGATCGACCCGATGAACCCGGCCCGCAAGCACGCCATGTTCGAGCTGTTGGTACGGATGGGCTACAAGGAGATCGAGGTCGGCTTCCCGGCCGCGAGCCAGACCGACTTCGACTTCGTCCGCAGCCTGATCGAGGGTGACCGGATCCCTGACGACGTCCGCATCTCGGTGCTGACGCAGGCGCGCGAGGAACTGATCGAGCGCACCGTCCAGTCTCTCGCCGGCGCCGATCAAGCGACCGTGCACATGTACAACGCAGCGGCCCCGGTGTTCCGCCGCGTCGTGTTCGGCTGGCCGGGCGACGGCCGGGCCCAGTGCCGGGCGGTGGCCGTCGACGGCACGGCCGCGACGATGAAGTTCGCCGAGATCTACCTGCCCGGCACCGACTTCGGATTCGAGTACTCCCCCGAGATCTTCATGGACACCGAGCTCGACTTCAGCCTGGAGATCTGCGAGGCGGTGATGGACGCCTGGCAGCCGGGACCGGACCGCGAGATCGTGCTGAACCTGCCGTGCACCGTCGAACGCTCGACGCCGAACGTCTACGCCGATCAGATCGAGTGGATGAGCCGGCACTTCACCCGTCGCGAGTTCGTCGCGCTGTCGGTGCACACCCACAACGACCGCGGCACGTCCACCGCCGATGCCGAACTCGCGGTGCTGGCCGGCGCGCAGCGCATCGAGGGCTGCCTGTTCGGCAACGGCGAGCGCTCCGGCAACGTCGACCTGGTGACGCTGGGCCTGAACCTGTACAGCCAGGGCATCGACCCGATGATCGACTTCAGTGACATCGACGAAATCCGCCGCACTGTCGAGTACTGCAACCGCATCGACGTGCACGAGCGGCACCCCTACGCCGGCGACCTGGTCTACACGTCCTTCAGCGGCTCGCACCAGGACGCGATCAAGAAGGGCTTCGACGACCTGGAGCGCGCCGCCATGGACGCCGGCAAGCCGGTCGGCGAGATGCGGTGGCAGATCCCGTACCTTCCGATCGACCCGAAGGACGTGGGCCGCTCCTACGAGGCGGTCATCCGGGTCAACTCGCAGTCCGGCAAGGGCGGCGTCGCCTACATCATGAAGACCGATCATCACCTCGACCTGCCGCGCCGGTTGCAGATCGAGTTCAGCCACGTCATCCAGCAGCACACCGACGGCGAGGGCGGGGAGGTCGATGCGCCGCTGATGTGGCAGATCTTCGAAGCCGAATACCTCGCTGCAGGTGCCTTCGAGCTGGTGAAGTTCAGCTCGACGAGTGACGAAGGCGTCGAGCGGATCGCGACGACGGTGCGCGCGTACGGGAAGGATCACTCGCTGAGCGGCGTCGGCAACGGTCCGATCGCCGCGTTCTGCGAGGCGCTGTCGGCCGTCGACCTTGGCCTGGGCCTGGTGAACGTGCGGGTGCTGGACTACGCCGAGCACGCCCTCACCGCGGGCCGCGACGCCGAAGCCGCCGCCTACCTCGAGATCGAGGTCGGCGATCGGGTGCTGTGGGGCGTCGGCGTCAGCGAGTCGATCGTGCAGGCGTCGCTGCGGGGCGTGATCAGCGCGCTGAACCGGGCCGCGCGTAACCGCTGACCGGCTGGGGACCCGGCTCGTCAGCCGTTCAGGCTGGATACAAAGGCGATGATGAGGATCGACGGCACCAGCGAGATGAGTCCGAGTACCAGGCCTGCGATGGCCAGCCCGGTACCTGCCCCCTTCTTACGGCCACTCGAAATCCCAGCCCCGCCGAGGATGACGCCGAGCAGGCCGAGGATGAGGCCGAAGACAAACACCCAGCAGAAGATCAGTCCGAGCAGGCCGGTGACAAACCCGGCCGTGCCCAACCCGTTGCTCGGCGCCTGCTGCACGACCACCGTGCCCGGATATCCGTAGCCGGGCGGCGACTGCTGGTACGGCTGCTGATACGGCTGCTGGTACGCCTGCTGGTACGGCTGCTGGTACGGCGCGGGGTACTGCGGCGGTTGGCTCGGAGCAACGCCGGACTGCGGAGGCTGGTATTCCGGTCCCTGGTTTCCCGACCCGCTGAACTGCTCGGACATGAGCCCTCCTCTTGCGCTGACGCGCCTAAGCTGCGTGCAGGGTCGCACAAGATCAGCGATCTGTCACCGCGACGCTGTTCGCCGATCACGGACGGGAAATAAGGGGGCACGATGACTGAGCCGAACGACCCGCACCAGAAGCAGGCCGAGCCACCGGCGGGACAGGGCGGCTTTCCGGCCGCGCCTGCGCCGGGTGGCTACCCGCCCGCACCGCCGACAACACAGGGCTATGGCGAGTACGGCGCGCCCGGGCAAGCGCCGCTTCCGGCGGGCACGGACCTCGCGACCGCGGGCAAGCGCATCGGCACCGCCCTGCTCGAGATCCCGCTCGCCATCGTCACGCTGGGCATCGGCTACCTCATCTGGACGCTGATCGCCTGGGGGAAGGGTCAGACCCCCGGCAAGCAGGTGATGGGGATGCGCATCTACCACCTGCAGACTCAACGTGCCGCGACCTGGGGCCAGATGTTCCTGCGCCAGGTCGTCGGCGGCATCATCAACAGCATCTTCTACATCGGCTTCCTGGTGTCGGTGGTCTTCCTGTTCACCGACCCAATGCGTCGGACCGTCCCCGATCGCCTCGTCGGGACGATCGAGCTCAACGATCCGAACAAGGTGCTGGCGCCGGCCAAATAGATCCGACGAGCCGGATCCGTCCCACCCTTCAGCGGGTGGACGGGTCGGGTTCGCTTTCGGCAGACGGACCGGTGATGTCGTGCCAGGCCAAGCCGGCGTCGTCTCGCGGGGCATGCATCGAATCGCGCGGGACGACTACCTGCTCGGCCACCGCGATCGCGCTTGGGCGACGGCGCGCGCGACGCACGCCCGCGGCCACGGCGAGCGCGATCAGGATGAGCAGGCCCGCCGCCGCAACAGCGATACCGCCGAGCACCCACGGCACGAACAACCGCGGCGCGTTGCCGATCGAGAACTTCCCGACCGGCTTGGGTTCGGTCGCCGCCGGTGGCGGATCCACCGCGCCGACAGCCTTCGTGAACGCCCGATTGCGTGCAAGGAACGGGGCGGCCGCCGCGTACACCGGGTTGGCTGCGGTGGCGGGGACGGCCCTGGTCACGGCCCGGTAGGCGTCGATGATGCCGAAGCCGTAGCCAGGATCGCGGTGGTTCGTGTGCCGGTCCAGGGTGGCGAGCACCCGCGTCACGATCTGACGCCCGGTGAGCGTCGGGTACTTCGACCAGACGAGCGCGACGACCGCGGAGGCGATCGCGGTGGCCTGGCTGGTGCCGTCGCCGGAGTACGCCGAGCCTCGGATTCGGCTCAGGGACGCGATGCTGACGCCGGGTGCGGCGAGGGTCAGGTAGGGGTGCCGCGAGGAGAAGTCGGCGAGCGTTCCGGTCTCGTCGACGGCTCCGACCGAGACCACCCCGAGGCACACGCCCGGTTCCTCGACCGCATTCGTGCTCCGGCCGTTGTTGCCGGCGGCCGCGAGCAGCACCGCACCCTTGCTGAGCGCGTAGTAGACCGCGGACTGCTCCGCGGCCGGGCAGGGCACCGAGTCCGTCGACGGACTGCGCGCGCCGCCCAGCGACATGCTGATGACCTTGCCGCCGTGGTCGACCGCCCATCGGATCGCCTCAGCCAGGTGATCGTAGGGCGCCGCGTCGGTGGTGCCGGTCAACGGCACGGAGATCGGCAGGAGCTTGGCGTCGGGGGCAAGCCCGGTGATGCCGAGCACCCCCGGGTGAGCGACCATGATGGACGCCATCGCCGTGCCGTGGCCGAACTCGTTCACCTCGCGGTCGGTGCGACCGTCGCCGCCTCGGCCGAAATCCTTGCCGGGCAGCACACTCGCCGCAAGTTCGGGCAGGCGCGCGTTCACGCCGGTGTCGACCTCGGCGATCGTGATGCCCTGGCCACGCACGCCGCTGTCCCACAACTGGGTGATGTGCCAGCTGTCGAACCAGTACTCGGGAGCGCCCTGCGGGCCGGGTGCCGCGTGCGCGGGGGCCGCCGCCCCGATCAGGATGGCGACAGCGGCCACCGCGAGCGCGCACCTCACGACGCGGCTCCGGCCCAGTTGATCGTGATCGGCGCGGTGGCGAACGCGGTGGCCGTGAGCGGCAGCGACACCGCACCCCTCTTGGCAACGGGCTGGTTGTTGAAGTCGAGCGTGGTGTAGCTGCCGGTGAACTTGATCTTTCCCGAGACGGTGATGACGCCGGCTGAGCTCGAGGCGAGCCTGACCGTCGCGGCGCGCCGCACGCGGGCGGCGCTGAGCGTCGCGTGCAGGCTGCCGGGCACGGCGCGGCTCGTGGGCAGCGGACAGCGTGGGTCGGCCTGCGCACCGCCGACGAGGCAAGCGTGCAAGGCCTTCACGACGGCCGCGTCGGCGGCGCTGCGGCCCGCCGCTGTCACCTGGACCGTCAGGTCCGTGGCGACCTGTGCCGAGAGCGCAACGCTGCTCGTCGCGGCGGCGAGGTGCAGGTAGGGCGTGTCGAACGTGATCGGGATCGCGCCAGGAAAGATCAGTACGACCCCGTCGGGGATGGCGGCGCCCACGATTGTGGCCCGCTGAGCTGCCTGGAGCAGGCGCAGCTGGGTGGCGGCCGCCGTCTGCGTGAGTCGCCACGATCCTTTGTGCCGGAGGACCTTCACGTCGTCGGCCAGCTGTTGGATCCCAGCCGGGAAGTCCAGGTCGTACTGCACGGTGACGGTGGCGCTGTCGCCCGAACGATCGGTCGCGATGATCTGGACGTGCCGGATCGGCGCAGTCTTCAGCTGGGCGCGCAGGAACGTCGAGGTGAGCAGTACGTGTGGGCCGGGTGGGAGGTCGCCGAAACCCAAGGCGGCCGGCGCGTCGCCTCGGGAGAGCGCCGCGAAGTAACCCTTGACCGCCCCGTCGGGGCCCGCGGTGGCGGCGTAGGTCACGTAGGCGACGAGGCTGCCGCCGACGAGCGCGGCCAGCGCGACGAGGATGGCGGACCAGAACAGTCCGCGGTGGCGACCCAGCCGCCGGTCGGCCACGGGCTCACTCCACCCGGCGGCGGCCGGAGAAGGCCCGGCCGAGCGTGACCTCGTCGGCATACTCGAGGTCGCCGCCGACCGGTAACCCGCTCGCGAGGCGGGTGACCGTGAGCCCCATGGGATTGATCATGCGCGCCAGGTATGTCGCCGTCGCTTCGCCCTCGAGATTCGGATCGGTGGCGAGGATGATTTCGGTGACGGTGCCGTCGCGCAGCCGGGCCAGCAGTTCGCGGATGCGCAGGTCGTCCGGGCCGACGCCGTCGATCGGGCTGATCGCACCGCCCAGCACGTGATATCGGCCGCGGAACTCCCGGGTGCGTTCGATCGCGAGGACGTCCTTGGGCTCCTCGACCACGCAGATACTCGTCAGGTCGCGGCGCGAGTCGGTGCAGATTCGGCACTCGTCGAATTCCGAGACGTTGCCGCAGATCGTGCAGAACTTGACGTCGTTCTTGACCCGCACCAATGTGCTCGCCAACCGCTCGACGTCGACCGTTTCGGCCGCGAGAAGGTGGAACGCGATGCGCTGCGCGCTCTTGGGACCGACGCCGGGCAGCTGGCCCAGCTCGTCGATGAGGTCCTGAACCGCGCCTTCGTACATCATCTGCGGGCTACCCGCCCGGGTCGGCTCACAGGCCGGGAATGCCGAGGCCGCCGAGACCCGCGCCGCCGGTCAGCGGGCCCATCGTGTCCGCTGCGATCTCGCCTACGGCACGGTTGGCGTCGCGCACCGCAGCGACGATCAGGTCCTGCAGCGTTTCGACGTCGTCCGGGTCGACGACCTGGGGGTCGATCGTCAGCGCCGTCAGCTCGCCGGAGCCGAGCATGCTCACCGCGACCAGCCCACCGCCCGCCGTGCCGGTGACCTCCGTTTCGGCGAGCTTCGCCTGCGCAGCCTCGAGCTGTTGCTGCATCTTCTGTGCCTGCTTCATCAGCTGCTGCATATTCGGCTGAGCGCCGAATCCACCGCCATGCGAACTCACGCCGTGCTCCTTAGGTCCCAGGGGCTTTCAGGGTAGCCGTCCGCTGCGCGCCGGCGAATGTGCGAGGGTGGCCGCATGCGTCGCCTCGTCGTCCTCGCCGCGGTCGGCGCGCTGCTCACGGGCTGCAGTTCGACCCACTCCCCGGATGCCGCGCCGGCCCCGAGCACGTCGGTGAGCGTGCCCGCGAGCACGCCGGCCGCGACGCCGACCCTGACGACGTCCGCGCGACCGACGCCGAGGCACACCCCGCCGCGCCCGCCCACCGCAACCCGGCCGACGAGCACGACGACGGCCCCACCGCCCGCTCCGTCCGCGTCCTTCCCACCCGGCTCCGGGCCGGTGGTCGCCCTCAACCCCGGGCACAACGGCGCCAACGGCTCACACCCCGCCGAGATCAACCGACTGGTGCCCGCGGATCGCTACGGCGACACGAAGGCCTGCGACACGACCGGGACGAACACCGACGCCGGCTACCCCGAGCATGCGTTCAACTGGGACGTCACGCTGCGGGTGCGCGCGCTCCTACAGGCGCGCGGGGTGCGCGTCATCCTGACCCGGCCGGACGACTCCGGCGTGGGCCCGTGCGTCGACGAACGCGCCGCGATCGGCAACCAAACCGGCGTCACCGCTGTCATCTCGATCCACGCCGACGGCGCCGGGTCCGACGGTCACGGTTTCCACGTCTGCGAGGACAGCCAGCCGCCCGCGGGCGCTGCCGTCGCGGCCCGGTCGCACCGGCTCACGGTCGCGATGCACGACGCCCTGCTGCGCGGCTCCGGGCTGACCACGTCCACGTACCTGGGCTCGAACGGCTACTTCCCGCGCTCGGACCTGGCCGGACTCAACCTCGCCACGGTGCCGGCGACGTTCCTCGAGCTGGGCAACATGCGCAACGCCGGGGACGCCGCGCTGCAGAGCTCGACGTCGGGCCGGCAACGGGTTGCCGCGGCAGTGGCGGCGGGCATTCTCGCCTACCTCGGCGGGTGAGGATGGGGCTGGTGACGGGCGTCGATGCGCGCGTCAGGCGTCATCGACGGGACGGGCGCCGAGCTGGTCCTGTAGCAGTCGCAGCGCCTGGGCCTCGGGATCGATGGCTGCGGTGCGTTCGGTCGCGGGTTCGAGGTCGGTGTCCTCGCGCGGGTCCTGCTCAGGCGCGCGGGTAGGCGGCGCGGTCGCCGGCAACTGCGCCACCGCCGCCGCTGCGGAAGGTTGCCCCCCCGTGCCGCCGGTGCCGTCGACGTTGACGCGCCACGTACCGCCGACAACCTTCGTCAGCGCCGCGCGCAGCACCGACGTGTTGCTCTCATCGGCCAGCATCTTGGCCAGCGCCGCCGGTGCGGCGAGGTTGATCAGCTCGCCAGTCGTCGTGGTGATCTGGGCGTTGTCGAGCAGTGCGCGGGTGCGGCGGCTGGACTGCTTGACGATGTCGAGCACCTCGGGCCAGAGCCTGCGCAGCGCGGCAGCGTCCAGCTCTCCCGGCTCGCCGGCCGCCACCGGTTCCGGTGCTGGCGTCGCGGGTGCGGGTGTTGGCTTCGGTGCCGACGCCGCGGGCTCGGGTGTAGCGGCGGGTTCGGGTGTAGCGGCGGGTTCGGGTGTAGCGGCGGGCTCTGGCGAAGCGGACGCGGTGTAACGCCGTTCGAGCCGTTCCAAGCGCTGCAACAGCGCGGCCGAGTCCGTCGCCGCGTCGGGCAGCTGCATGCGCGCGCACAGGAGCTCCAGCACGAGGCGCGGTGAGGTCGTCCCGCGCATCTCGATCAGCGCGGTGTGCACGATCTCGGCGTAGCGCGTCACCGTGCCACCGCCGAGGCGCAGCGCCTGGTCGCTCATGTGCGCCACCGCGTCCTGCGGCGCGTCGATCAGCCCGCGCGTCGCAGCCTCGGGCACCGCGTCGAGCAGGATCAGGTCGCGGAACCGGTCGAGCAGGTCGGCGGCGAAGCGGCGCGGGTCGTGGCCTGCCTCGACGACGTGGTCAATGGTGCCGTACACGGCGGCCGCGTCACCGGCGGCGAGCGCGTCGACCATGTCGTCGAGCAGTGCGGCGTCGGTGACGCCCAGCAGGGCAACGGCCCGCGCGTACGTCACACCGTCGGGGCCGGCGCCGGCGAGCAGTTGGTCGAGGATCGACAGCGAGTCACGCGCCGAGCCGCCCCCGGCTCGCACGACCAGCGGCAGCACCGCAGGCTCGACGGTGACGGCCTCGGTCGTGCAGATGGCTTCGAGGTGCGCCCGCATCGCGCCTGGCGGTATCAGCCTGAACGGGTAATGGTGGGTGCGCGATCGGATCGTCGTCAGCACCTTGTCGGGCTCGGTGGTAGCGAAGACGAAGACGAGAAAGTCCGGAGGTTCCTCGACGAGCTTGAGCAGGGCGTTGAAGCCCTGCGTCGTGACCATGTGCGCCTCGTCGATGATGTAGACCTTGAACCGGTCGCGGGCGGGCGCGAAGAACGCGCGCTCACGCAGGTCGCGGGCGTCGTCGACGCCGCCGTGGCTGGCCGCGTCGATCTCGATGACGTCGATGGAGCCAGAACCGTTCGGCGCCAGCTCGGCGCAGGAGTCGCAGGTGCCGCACGGGTCGGGCGTGGGGCCCTGGGCGCAGTTCAAGGACCGGGCCAGGATGCGGGCGCTGGAGGTCTTGCCACAGCCGCGCGGGCCGCTGAACAGGTAAGCGTGGTTGATGCGGCCGTTCGCGAGCGCGTGCCGCAGCGGTTCGGTGACGTGCTCCTGGCCGATGATCTCGGCGAACGTCGCCGAGCGGTACTTGCGATACAGCGCAAGATTTCCGCCCGAGTTCCTCGCCACCCGTCGACCCTAACGAGCGGCTCGGACACCAGGTGACCCGGGAGCCCGCCGTGGTGGCCGCGCCGCACCACCGGCCTGCGCGGCACCACCTTCCCGTGATCAACACGCCGTACGCATGGCTGTGGCCATGGCGTTGGGATGTTGATCAACGAGAACAGACCACGGTCCCCGCGTTGCGCAGTGCGTCGCTGACGGTGTCAAGCAGGCCGTCCACAACAGACCCCGCCGTCCACAGGACCGGTTCCGGAGGCCGCATCCGACGTGCGACGCCGAACCCTGTCCCACCTGGACGCAGCATTGCTCGACGAGTTGGTGCCCCTGCTCGACCCCACCGCATTGCCACGGGTGCTCGGACGCGCCGCTGCCCACAGCCGCGGATACAACCCCAACATGATCGCGCATCGGCTGACTACGGGGCAGTGGCGTCGCATCCTCCCCCGTACCTACCTGAGCGTCGACACGCTCACCTGGCCCGACCGGCTCACGGCGGCGCTCACGTTCGCCGGGCCCGGCGCGCTGCTCAGCGGCGCGGCGGCGCTGGCCGACGAAGGATTGCGTGCCGTCGGGCGACCGAGCGCAATACTCGTGCTCGTTCCGGTGTCCACGCGCCTGCGCTCCACGGCCTGGGTCCGCATCCGGCCGACCCAGCGGCTGCCCGAGCGGGCCCTGCTGCCCGGCCCGGCACGCGCACCGCTGTCACGCGCGGTGGCCGACCTCGCCCTTGAGCGGCGCCGCCTCGATGAGGTCACCGTCGGCGCCTGGTCGGCCCCCGAAGCGCGCGCGGCCCGCGTGCTACGGCGCGCAGGCGTGCCGCCCTTCGAGCAGAACGTCCGCATCGACCTGCCCGGCGGGAGGTTTTTCGTCGTCGACTTCCTGTGGCGCGAACTCAAGGCGATCCTCGAGATCGACAGCGTGGAGCACCATTTCGACGCCCCCGACCGGGACGCCACCATGGACCGCCACCTGGTGCTCGAGACGCTCGGCTACAGCGTCGTACACCGAAGCCCGGCCGTTGTGCAGAAGCAGCCGGCGGCCTTCGCGGGTGGGATAGCGGCCTGGCTGGCCGCGCGCGCCACCGGCCTACGCGGGTGATCAACACGCCGTGACCATGGCTGTGGGGATGCGGAATGCGTGTTGATCACGAGAAAGAGAGGGACCCCCCGCGTACCCGCCAGAGCCTGCTTATCCTTGCTGCCTTCCGGCCCTGGGGAGGTTCGTAGGGTGAGCGCCACACGGGGGGTCGAGACCTGAGTCTACGGGAGGGGGCTTGTCGGCTCCGGCTGCGGCGGCCCGTATCCTGCTCAGCGGAGGATTCGCCTAGTGGCCTATGGCGCTCGCTTGGAAAGCGGGTTGGGAGCAATCCCTCAGGGGTTCAAATCCCCTATCCTCCGCCAACCGATCCCCCCGGGACCGACTTTCGGCGGGCGCGGCACACCCCCGGAGAGCCGCGTCCGCCTTTTATTAGCTTAACATACTTTTCATCCATATTCGGGCTATTTCATCCCCGTAGCCGCTCGCTCGGCCCGATCTCACATACTGATACCTCGATCAAGTCGGTGCAGTGACAAAGTCGGCGACCGCCGCCGCGAACTCGACCGGGTAGCGGCGATGCGGCTCGTGCCCGCCGCCGGGGAACACCACGAGCCGACTACCGGGCAGATGCTCACGGGCCGCGTGGGCGTGCGCAATCGGGATCACGCCGTCGCGCTCGGACCAGACCAGCAGCGTCGGCACGTGCTCGGCCAGGTAACGCATCTCGATGAATGAGCCACGCTGGCCGGACGGCGCGATCACGCCGCGCAGCGCGGCGAAGAACGCGGCACGGCCGTCGGCGGCGCCGAGCGCCCGATGGGCGCGCCGGAGGTTCGCCAGGTTGTCAGGCGTCAGGCGCAGCGCCCGGTGCAGGCCGGGCCGCCCGTAGAGCCGGATGAGCCGAGGACGCAGCGCGGCAGCGAGTAGCAGTGACGCGCCCGGCAGCGCCGCCGCACGCAGCATCGGGTGTACCTCGCGGCCCAGGCCGCCCGCTGACACGAGGATCAGTCGCTCGACACGGTCGGGGTGGTGGTAGCCGAAATGGACGGCAACCGCACCGCCGAGCGAATGGCCGCCGACCGTGGCCCGATCGATGCCGACCGCCGCGAAGAACGCCTCGAGCGACGCGGCGAAGTCGTCGAGCAGGTAGCCGCCCGCGGGCTTGTCCGACCGGCCATGCCCCAGCAGGTCGACCGCGATCACCCGCAGCCCGCGTTCGGCCAGCGGGACAAGGGCGCGGTCCCAGGTCTCGCTGTCGGAGGCGAGGCCGTGAATCAACACAACCACAGGTCCGTCCGCGGGGCCGACCTCCTGGTAGCAGAGCCGGGCCCCGTCGGCGATCACCGCCTTGCGCTGCACCGACACCGACACGTCGCACGACGGTACGGGACCCATCCGCGGGCGCCACGCCGACGAAGCCGCACAGTGATAGGACCGGCCCGAGACGGGCATGCTGCCGTACAGGACAGGAGGTATCGCGTGGCCGATTCCCGCGCGGCGACGATCACCGCGATCAGCGAGCTGTACGAGGACGCGCAACGCTGCGCCGAGTCGGCCGGCCTGGTCTACGTGGCGACGGAAGACCCCGGCATCGAGCGGCTGCGCCGCGGCCGGGGTTTCAGCTACCGGCAGGCGGACGGGCGCCGCGTCAGCGCCGCAGACGTCAGGCAGCGCATCGTCGAGCTGGCTGTCCCGCCGGCTTGGCGCAACGTCTGGATCTGTCCGTCGCCGGACGGTCACATCCTGGCTACCGGCGAGGACGACCGCGGCCGCAAACAGTACGTCTACCACCCCAAGTGGCGTGCGCTGCGCGACCTGCTCAACTCCTACCGGCTCATCGTGGTTGCCGAGCAGCTGCCGACCATCCGCGCGCACGTGAGCACCCAGCTGCGCCGCCACACCCTGGACCGCGACCAGGTGCTCGCGGCCATGGTGCGCATCGTCGACTCGTCTGGCATGCGGATCGGCAGCGAGATCTACGCGGAGGAGAACGACAGCTTCGGGCTGTCGACGCTCACCCGCCGCCATGTCACGGTCCACGGCGCTCGGACCGAGTTCGACTTCCCGGCGAAGTCAGGCAAGCGGGCGCGCATCGAGCTGCGCGACCAACGGGTGGCCAGGGTCGTCGGGCAGCTGCACGAACAACGCCGGCGCCGCCTGTTCACCGTCGACGGGCGGGTGATCGACGCGAGCGAGGTGAACGACCTTCTCTACGACCTGACCGGGGAACACATCACCGCGAAGGATTTCCGCACCTGGCGGGGCACCCGTATCGCCTTCAACTACTTGCGCTCACACCGCGACCAAGCACCTGAGGCTGCGGTCCTGGCCGCGGTCGACCTGGTGGCAGACGAACTGCGCAACACTCGCGCGGTGGCGCGCGCTCACTACATCCATCCGCACCTGCTCGATACGTTCACGGCCGGTAGGTTCGCCGGGTATCTCACGTCGTCGCGGCAGCGAAAGCGGGACCTGCTCGAGCCCGACGAGAAGTCTCTGCTGGCATTCCTGCGCGTGCTACTGGCGCACGAGTACGACAACGGCTGACCGGGAGACGGATCAGGCGGCCCGGGCGCGCCGCTTGCGTACGAGCCTGCACTCGACCGGCCCGGGGGCGGCCCGCCGCGCGTCGGCGACGACTTCGGCGTCGAGGCCGAGGATCGACAGCAGCAGCCGGCAGTCCTCGGCATCGACGGCGCTGGCCGCGACCACGCGAACTGCCTTTCGCTGCCATTCGGCATGCAGTACCTCTTCTGCGTGCATGCGAGCCACCTCGCTCGCCGAGATCGGCGTTGCGTCGACGGCCGTCGACCCGATGCGTCCAGTCATGGCACGACCCTTCCCTCATCCGGTGAGGTTCAAACGATGTCGGCGTGACTCGTGCGCGTCAGCTCGGGGGTAGCTGCGCGACCGAGGCGAAGAATTCGTCGATCTGCTTGACGACGCCCGCGAACTCGTCGAAGTCGACGGGTTTGGAGACGTAGACGTTCGCGTGCAGGTCGTAGCTCTTGGCGATGTCCTCGGCGCCCACCGAGGTGCTCAGCACGACAATCGGGATGCGCCGCAGCGACGAGTCGGCCTTCAGCTCGGCCAGCACTTCGTGCCCGGACATCCGAGGCAGGTTGAGGTCGAGCAGGATCAGGTCGGGCCGCTCGGCCTCGGCATACGCATCCTGCTTGCGCAGGTACGCCATCGCCTCGACTCCGTCGCTGACCACATCGAGACGGGTGGACAGGTTTCCCGCGCGCAGCGCCTCCTGGGCGATGAGCACATCGCCGGGGTCGTCCTCGACCAGCAGGACGCGGAGGGGTCGGCCGACTGGCGGGTCAACGGTCACGAGGGTGGCCCTTTCGGGATCGTGAAACGGAACGTAGCACCTGGACCACCCGCGGAGGAGAGCCAGATGCGACCACCGTGGAACTCGACGATCTTGCGGCACAACGCCAGCCCGATGCCCGTGCCGCCATATTCGTCGCGCAGGTGCAGCCGCTGGAAGATCGCGAAGATCCGCTCGGTGTACTGAGGGTCGATGCCGATGCCGTTGTCAGCGACCGTGAACAGCCAGCCCTCCGGGCTGGCTTCGGCCGAGACGGTGACGCGGGGCGGCTCGGCGCCGCGGTACTTCAGCGAGTTGCCGACGAGGTTGGCGAACAGGGCTGCGAGCAGCGTCTGATTCCCCCACACCGTGGGCAGCCGATCGTGGCTGATCTCGGCGCCGGACGCCGTGATCATCTCGTGGAGGTCGGCGGTCGTTTGCGCCATCGCCGCGCCGGTGTCGACCTGGACGAATCCCTCGGTGGTGCGCCCGACGCGCGAGAATTCCAGCAGATCGTTGATCAGGTCCTGCATCCGCTTGGCGCCGTCGACGGCGAAGTCGATGTACTGCCGCGCCTTGTCGTCGAGCTGGGCGCTGTACTGCCGCTCGAGAAGTTGGCAGAAGTTCGACACCTTGCGCAGCGGTTCGGATAGGTCGTGCGAGGCAACGTAGGCGAACTGTTCGAGGTCCTCGTTGGACCGGGCCAGCTCCGCGCTGCGTATGACGAGCTCCTCGCGCGCGGCCTCGGCACGAGCGAGTTCGTCGGCGATTCGCCGCCGCATCGTCTCGACGTCGCGGCCGAGTTGGACGAACTCGGGCGGTCCGGCGGGAACGATGAGGCGGTTGAGGTCGCCGCCGGCGACTTGGCGAGTCTGGTTGCCGAGATGGTCGACCGGGCGCAACACCCAGCGGTCCAGCCCGCGCCAGAGGGTCAGCCCGGCTGCGGCGATCAACGCCCCCGTGATCGACAGCGCGATGAAGAGGTACATCTTGGCCAGGTGACGCCCCTGAATGGCCTGGGTGCTCAACTTGTCGACGGCCGCGCTCAGCGTCACGGCCCGCGCCCGAATCAGGTCGAAACGCGACTTGCCGGCCGCACCGTCGACCCGGCTCGCGGCGCTGGGGTCCTTCGCCTGCACGAGCGCGATGAGCGGCGTCGCGGTCTGCGCGCGCCAGTCGTCGGCCGCTTGCTGGAAGGCGGCGAGCCGCCGCAGCTCGCCCGGCCGGCCGTGGAGGTAGTTCCTGAGCTCCCGCGTGTCCTCGGTCTGCTGGCGACCGTACTGAACGTAGGGCTGCAGGAACTCGCTGCGGCCGCTGAGCACGTAACCGCGCACGCCCGTCTCCTGGTTGACCATGTCGGCGAGCAGATCCTGGCTCGTCGACGCCGCCGGTTCCCACCGATCGATGACCTCCTGGCCGCGGCGGGCGAAGTCGAGCAGGGAGAAGACGGTGAACGCCACCAGCATCGCGAGCAGCGCGGCAAGCAGCGCGAACGATGCACCCGCCCACCGCCGCAGGCTCCACCGTCGCGCGCCGGCGATCACCGTGCGCGCTGCGGTCGAGGTCATGGCCTCGGGCTCGAGCGGGTCGTGATCACCACGACCGCGGTGTCGTCGATGGACCGGTTCGGCGCGTTCCCGACGAGGGTCCCGATCCACGAGGCGACGTTCCCGCCGTCGGCGGCGCACGCGGTGACCGCGTCGACGAGTTCGCCGATACCCAGGTCCTGGTCGTCGACCAGCTTCGCGTATGCGTCGAGCAGCCCGTCGGTATAGAGGAAAAGCGAGGAACCCGGGTCGAGCGACGCACGGGCCTCGGGCCAACCTGGGGCGCGCCCGCTGGCCGCTGCCGGACCCGGTGCCTCGACGCCCAGCGGTGGACCGACTTCGACGTCGAGGTAGGTCGTCTTGCCGTCTGCGCAGCGCAAGGGCGCCGGATGGCCGGCGACCCTCATCACGACGCATGCGTTGTCGACGTCGATCGTGACGTCACAGGCCGTGACGAAGCCCGGATGGCCGCCGCTCTCGGCCTTCAGCAGGGTCGCCAAGGTGGGCAGGATCTGGTCGTCGGGTGTGCCGGCCAGGACGAGCGTCCGCCAGGCCACGCGCAGGTGCACACCGAGCGCGGCCTCGTCGGGGCCGTGGCCCATCACGTCGCCGATGACCGCCCGGACCAGCCCGTCGCGGGTCTCCACCACGTCGAAGAAGTCACCACCCAGCACGGCGTGGTTGCGGCCGGGTTGGTAGTAGTTGGAGCACTCGACGGCGTCGGTGCGCAGCAGCGGGCTGGGCAGCAAGCCACGCTCGAGGCGCGCCTTCTCGGCGGAACTCTGCCGCGCGTCACGCAGTTGCTGGCTGGTGCGCTGGGCACGCTTGCGCTCGACCGCGTAACGAATCGAGCGGACGAGCAGGTCGGGAGTGATGTCGTCCTTGACGAGGTAGTCCTGGGCGCCGATCGCCAGCGCGTCGACGCCGCCGGGGTCGTGGCGTCCGGTCAGCACGATGACCGGCGTGTCGGGTGACGCCTCGACCACGGTGGCCAGGGCGGTCAGCCCGTCGGCGTCGGGCAGTCCGAGGTCCAGCAGCACGCAGGTTGGTTCCTCGGCGAGGGCGTCTCGTGCCCCGGCGAGGGTACGGGTCCAGGTCACCGAGCCCACGGCGACTCCGGCCTGCTCCAGGCATGCCTGCACCAGCACGGCGTCACCGTGATCGTCCTCGACGAGCAGGATTCCGCGGTCGGCGGCCGAAGGTGCGCCCGACACATCCATGCGCTGACCCCTGTCGCCGAGTTCGGACCGAACGGCCGAACCGCAGACTACCCGTCGGCGCGCTCGGGCCCGCCCGCGCGACGCACCCGGCGGCGCCAGCCCTCGCGCGGCGGAGCACGATGGCGGTCATGGCGAGGATCGCTCCTTAC
The DNA here is from genome assembly GCA_036833255.1 of Jatrophihabitantaceae bacterium. Classification (GTDB taxonomy): domain Bacteria; phylum Actinomycetota; class Actinomycetes; order Mycobacteriales; family Jatrophihabitantaceae; genus QHCC01. The sequence continues at coordinate 191 of DAITQD010000030.1, read as the reverse complement.
GGCTCATGGGAATCACCGCTGTCCGCAGCCGACATCGCCGGCGCGCAGCACCAAGTCAGCGCGGCTGCGTTCGTCGGCGACGACCTGTGGTGGTCCGAGCTCCGCCCGGCCGAGAACGGTCGCGACGCGGTATGCCGCCGCGATGCGTCCGGTGCGCCGCTCGACGTCCTGCCGGCACCGTGGAACGCGCG
>DAITQD010000029.1:17379-23004 GCA_036833255.1 Jatrophihabitantaceae bacterium | reverse complement strand
CGCCCTAGATCATCGGGGAGGATAGCCTGAGGACATGATCCGATCGACGATCCTGGCCGCCTCACGAAACCGCCGTGTCGAACACCTCGTCACGACCGCGCCCATCTCGCGCACCGTCGTGCGCCGCTTCGTCGGCGGTCCCGACACCGCCTCGGCCGTCGCTGCTTCGCGGGCCCTCATCGCCGACGGGCTCACGGTCACCCTCGACCACCTGGGCGAGGACACCACGGAACGCGCGCACGCGCAGGCCGTCGTCGACGCTTACCTCGACCTGCTCGGCGCCCTCGAGCGGGCCGGCCTGGCCGAGCGGCTCGGACCGCTGACGGCACGCAGCGAGGTCAGCGTGAAGCTGAGCGCGATCGGGCAGGCACTGGACGGGGACGGCGAGAAGATCGCCCTCGAGCACGCCCGCCGCATCTGCACCGAGGCGCACCGGATCGGCGCGACCGTCACCCTCGACATGGAGGACCACACCACCAGCGACTCGACGCTCGGGATCCTGGCCGAGCTGCGCGCCGACTTCCCCGACACCGCCGCCGTACTGCAGGCCTACCTGCGCCGCACCGTCGGCGACTGCCGCGACCTGGCCACCGCCGGCAGCCGGGTGCGACTGTGCAAGGGCGCCTACCACGAGCCGGAATCCGTCGCGTACCAGAAGCGCGAGGACGTCGACCGTTCCTACGTGCGGTGCCTGAATGTGCTGCTCGCCGGCGCGGGCTACCCGATGTTCGCCACCCACGACCCGCGGCTGATCGCGATCGGCGCCGAGCGTGCGAGGTTTCACGGCAAGGGGCTCGACGAGTTCGAGTTCCAGCTGCTCTACGGCATCCGCCCCGACGAGCAGCGGCGCCTTGCCGCCGCCGGGCACACCGTGCGCGTCTACATCCCATACGGTGCGCAGTGGTACGGCTACCTGGTGCGTCGGCTGGCCGAGCGGCCGGCCAACCTGACTTTCTTCGCCCGCGCCGTCATCTCGAAAGGCTGACCTGGTGGACGGACTGGCGATTCTCGGTTGCGGCAAGATCGGCGAGGCACTGCTGTCGGGTCTGTTGCGCGGTGAGCGCACGCCCGGCGACATCGTGGTCACCGAGAAGCACCCCGAACGCGCCGCCCACCTCGGTGCCACCTACGGCGTGCAGACGCTCGACGTCGCCGGGGCGGCGAGCGCGGCGCGCACCCTGGTCCTGGCCGTGAAGCCGCAGGACATCGACGCCCTGCTGGCCGAACTGCGCCCGGTGGCCGGACCGCAGCACGTGGTGGTGTCGGTCGCGGCCGGCGTCACCACCGCCCACATCGAGCGCCATCTTGCCGACGGCGTCCCCGTCGTGCGGTGTATGCCCAACACGCCCGCGCTGGTCGACCAGGCGATGACGGCGGTGTCCGCCGGCGCGCACGCCACCGAGGAGCACCTGGCCACGGCCGAGTCGCTACTCGGCGCGGTGGGGCGGGTTGTGCGGGTGCCCGAGTCCCAGCTCGACGCGGTCACCGCCCTGTCCGGATCCGGCCCCGCTTACTTTTTCTTCCTGGTCGAAGCGATGATCGACGCGGGCATCCTGCTGGGTCTCCCGCGCGCGCTCGCCGCCGAACTGATCGTGCAGACGGCGATCGGTTCCGCGATCATGCTGCGCGACTCGGGGGAGCATCCGGTGCAGCTGCGCGAGGCCGTCACCAGCCCGGGTGGGACGACGATCGTGGCCATCCGCGAACTAGAGGTGCACGGGGTCCGCGCGGCGCTGCTCGCGGCCATCGAGGCCGCTTGCATACGCAGCCGGGAGCTCGGCGCGAGCGGTTGATGGTGACCAAAAGCGGCATACACCATTAATCTCGAATACTTCGTTATGGAACAAGTGGGGGACATCTATCGCACCAGCCCCATCTGTACCGCTATTCTGATTGCAGCACGTGCGTGTCCCGTTCGTCGGAGGGGAAGCCGACGCACCGACACGTGCCGAAGGTGTCGGTGAAGAGATGAGCAAGGCTGCCAAGCGCGGAGCCGGCGAGCCTGCGGATTCGGCCAGGGTCCGCCCGGTCGATCCGGTACTCGCTGACGTCAAGTTTCTGACGGTGGCCGAGGTCGCCGCCGTCATGCGGGTGTCCAAGATGACGGTGTACCGGATGGTGCACAGCGCGGATCTGCCCGCCGTGCGCGTCGGGCGGTCATTCCGGGTGCCGGAACAGGCGGTCCACGACTACCTGCGGGCGGCCTTTATCGAAGCCGGCTGAGCTCGGTCGGGATCTCGCGAATACCGCTGCCGAAGGCACCCGCCGGCCGTCGGTCCCGGCGCATCGGCCAGCACAGTACGCTGGGCCACTGATAGCGCCCGCGCGGATGCCCGGGTGTTCGCCAACGACTGCACCCGGTCTGCCGGGTATCGATGAGGTTCGCATGGGTTCTGTCATCAAGAAGCGGCGCAAGCGGATGGCCAAGAAGAAGCACCGCAAGTTGCTGAAGAAGACGCGCGTCCAGCGTCGCAACAAGAAGTAACCCGCCGCGACGCGACCCCTGCAGGAGCATCAGTGTCCAGCGTCGTCCTCATCACGGGTGTCAGCCGGTATCTCGGCGGCCAGCTCGCTGCGCAGCTGGCCGCCGATCCGTCGGTCGACCGGGTCATCGGTGTCGACAGTGCCCTGCCCGGTAAGGCCGACCTGCTCCGGCTCGGGCGCACCGAGTTCGTCCGGGCCGACATCCGAAACCCGCTGATCGCCAAGGTGATCGCGCAGGCGCGGGTCGATACCGTCGTCCACGCCGCCGCGATGGGCACCATGCGCGGCGCGGCCGGCGGGCGGGCGCCGACGACGGAGCTGAACCTCGTCGGCACCATGCAACTGCTCGCCGCGTGCCAGCGCTCCGAGTCCGTTGCCCGCGTCGTCGTGAAGTCGACGACGGCGGTGTACGGCTCCGGCTCGCGCGACCCCGGCATCTTCACAGAGGACATGGCCGCCGTAGGCCAACCTCGTGACGGGTACGCCAGGGATGCCGTCGACGTCGAGGGCTACGTGCGCGGTTTTATGCGGCGGCGTCCCGACATCGTCGTGTCGGTGCTGCGTTTCGCGAGCCTGATTGGGCCGACGGTCGAGTCGCTCCTCACCCGGTACCTGGCGATGCCGGTCGTGCCTACCTCGCTCGGCTTCGATCCGCGGCTGCAACTGCTGCACGAAAGCGATGGGGTCGAGGTGCTGCGCCTGGCCACAATGACCGACCACGCGGGCGTCTACAACATTGCCGCCGACGGCATCGTGTACCTATCGCAGGCGGTCCGCCGGGCCGGACGGGTTCGCCTGCCAGTGCCCGCTTCCGCGATCTCGCTGGTCGGCGGCATCGTCCGCAATAGCGGGGTCATCGAGTTCTCCGCGGAGCAGGCCAGCTTCCTCAACTTCGGGCGCGTCGTCGACACGTCCCGGCTGCGTACTGAGTTCGGTTACCCGCTGCGGTACTCCACCGAGCAGGCGCTGCGCTCCTATCTCGACGGGCGCTCTGCGCTGGGCGAGGTGGGGTGAGCCGTGGACGAGGCACGTGTCATCCCACTGCACGGGCGTGACGGCGGCGAGCGGCCAGCGGGTCGTCCGGCTGGGCGGGGGCGTGCCCAAGCGCAGGCCGACGCGTCGATCTACCCGTTTGACGACGGCGGTGCGGCCGACCCGCCCGCGGCGCCCGTTGCGCCGGTCTGGGAGCGCCGCCTCGCCGACGGGTTGGCGTTCCTACGCAGGCGGATGGCCGGCGACTACGCCGTCGACGACTTCGGCTTCGACTCCGACCTCACCGAGAACGTCATCCTCCCGCTGCTCAGGCCGCTCTATGACAAGTGGTTCCGGGTCGAGGTGAACGGCGTCGAGAACCTCCCGGCCGACGGCGGTGCGCTGCTCGTGGCCAACCACGCCGGCGGACTCTGGCCGCTCGACGCTGCCATCACCGCCCTCGCGGTCCACGACCACACGGCCTGCGAGTATTCGGCCGGGCGGCACCTGCGCATGCTCGGCGCCGACCTGATCTTCGCCACGCCCGGCCTCGGCACCCTCGCCCGAAAGACCGGCGCGACGCTGGCCTGCAACCCCGACGCCGAGCGCCTGCTGGCCGCGGGGGAGCTTGTCGGGGTGTGGCCGGAGGGCTTCAAGGGCATCGGCAAGCCGTTCCGCGACCGCTACCAGTTGCAGCGCTTCGGGCGCGGCGGCTTCGTGCACGCGGCGCTGAAGACGGGCGTGCCGATCATCCCGGTGTCGATCGTCGGTTCGGAAGAGATCCACCCCGTCCTCGCCAACGTCAAGACGCTCGCGCGAGTGCTGGACCTGCCCTACTTCCCGATCACCCCGACCTTCCCGTGGTTGGGCCCGCTCGGTCTCGTCCCACTGCCGAGCAAGTGGTACATCGAGTTCGGCGAGGCGATCCACACCGCGCCGCACGGTGCCGAGGCGGCCGAGGATCCGGTCGTGCTCTTCGACATCACCGACCGGGTGCGCGAGAGGATCCAGGCCACGCTCTACCGGCTGGTCGGCCAGCGCCGATCCGTCTGGCGGTAGCCGACATGCACACGGTGTGGGGGTGGCTCGCGGACAGCGTGGTCGGGCTGCACTTCGCCTTTCTCGCTTACCTGATCGTCGGCGGATTCCTGGCGTGGCGCTGGCCGAAGTCCATCGGAGCCCACCTGCTCGCCACGGTGTGGGCGGTGTTGATCGTCGTGACGAAGGTGCCGTGCCCGTTGACCGCGCTGCAGAACAACCTTCGGGAACGGGTGGGTGAGCGGCCGCTCGGCGGCAGCTTCATCGATACCTACGTCCGTGCGACATTCTTTCCGGCCGATCACGTCGTATTAGCCCAGGCGCTCGTAGGGCTGGTCGTCGTCGTCTCGTGGGTCGGCTTCGTCGCCGTTGTGCGGCCAGGCCCGCAGCGATCCCGCCGGCCAGGGCACTGAGCCCGAGCGCAGCGGGGATCCAGGTGCGGGCCGCCTTGCGACCGGAGCGGAAGTCGTGGATCTCCCAGCCCCGCTGCACAGCCTCGGCGCGTAACGCGGAGTCGGGGTTGACCGCGACCGCTCGCCCGACGAGCGAGAGCAGCGGGATGTCGTTGATCGAGTCCGAGTACGCGGCGCACCTGGACAGGTCCAGACCCTCGCGGGCGGCGAGCGCGCTTATGGCGTGTGCCTTCGCCTGCCCGTGCAGGACGTCACCGACCAGCCGGCCGGTGTATAAGCCGTCCTGCGATTCGGCGACCGTGCCGAGTGCGCCGGTAAGCCTCAACCGGCGGGCGATGATCGTGGCCAGCTCGATGGGGGTTGCCGTCACCAGCCACACCCGTTGGCCGGAGTCGAGATGCTGCATGGCCAGCGCGTAGGTCCCGGACCAGATCTTGTCGGCCATCTCCTCGTCGTAGATCTCCTCGCCCAGCGCGATGATCTCCTCGACCTTCTTGCCGGCGACGAACGCGAGCGCAGACTCGCGGGCCGTGTGCATGTCGCCAGGGGTCTCGCCGCGCGCCCGCAGGCGAGTCTGGCGCACGGTGAAGCGCAGCAGATCCCGCCATGAGAAGAAGTTGCGCGCGGCCATCCCCTTGGCGAAATAGAAGATCGAGGCACCGACCATCATCGTGTTGTCGACGTCGAAGAAGGCCGCCGCGAGCGGATCCGGCGGTAC
>DAITQD010000029.1:0-17279 GCA_036833255.1 Jatrophihabitantaceae bacterium | reverse complement strand
GCCGCCAGTTCGGCCGACGCCGCTGCGCGATCGTGCAGCGCGCCGGCGCTCAGCCGGTCGCTGATGCTCTGCAGGCGCTCGATCTGGTTCGGCGCCCAGCCGGTCATGAACGACAACGGCTCGGCCGAGCCGTTGTGCACCGCTTGGCCGGCGAGCAATCGTGAGCCGTTGCGGGTGTCGGAATCGGCCGAGGCGAGCGTGGCTGTGATGAGGTCCGCGGTGTGCGAGTTCACGCCGCCGGCTGCGCTCGGGCCGGTGCCGTCAGCCGTCGCCGACGAGCGCGACAGCAGCGCCGAGACCTCGCCGGCACGCGTCTGCGCAAGGTCCAGGTACTCGCGGCCCTTTGCGGTGTCGCCGGTCGCCAACGACAGCGCGACGTTCTCGTTCGCCCGTTTGAGCGAGTAGAGGGTGTCGCCGGGCAACGCCTTCTTGCTGATCCAGACCGCGCCGCCGAGCAGGACGGCGAAGACCACGATGACGGTGGTGACCAGGGCGATGGGGCGGGCGAGCGAGATCCGCCCGGCCCAGCCGAGCGCCGCATTCAGCCTGGAGCCGGAAGACTTGGCGCCGGCAGGCGCTGGGGTCGCGGGCGTCGGGACCGCACGCGGCGCCTCAACAGCGGGGCCCTCGGCGATGAGCCGCGGGGCGACGGCCACGAGTTGGGCGCGCAGCTCGGCTCGGAAGTGGGCGCGGGGTGCCGGCGCGGGCTCGAGCGTCGCGAGCTGGGCGACGAGCCGACGGATCCGGGGGTCGGCGGAGCGCGCCGGATCCTCGTACCGGCGCAGCGATGCACCCAGCATCGATACGCGATGCTCAGCCATGTCGGACATCCCCTACCCGGATAACGCGTTGAACGTGCCTGACCCCCCGGAAACGCGTAATACCCGCGCCTCCGTGATCCATTGAGACCAACGAGCCGATAGCGCTTTCGTTACTCGATACCCAGCCAATGCTCATCGCAGATCCTCGCCCACGAGCTCGGCGAGCTTGCGCACCGCGCGATGCTGCAGCGCCTTGATAGCGCCGTCGTTCTTTCCCATCACCGCTGCTGTCTCGCTGACCGAGAAACCCTGGATGAACCGCAGCATCACGCATTCGCGCTGCTCGTTGCCGAGCAGCTTGACGGCGGCCATCAGCCGATCGGAGCTCAGCGCGGCGAGCACGGCAGCTTCGGGACTCGGCTCGCGATCTTTGCCTTCGAGGGTGTCGGCCGTGGTGATCTCGAGGCGGTGCCGGGCGGATTTCATGTGGTCCAGCACGATATTTCGGGCGATGGTGATGAACCAGGCACCGATGTCGCGGCCCTGGTAGCTGATCGTGCTGATCCGCCGCAGCGCCCGTAAAAACGTCTCGCTGGTGAAGTCCTCGGCCAGGCCGCGATCGTTGACGCGGTAGTACACAAACCGGAACACGGTGTCGACGTATCGGTCGTAGAGCTGGCCGAACGCGTCGCCGTCGCCGGCCTGGGCCAGGGTCACCAGCCGCCACGTCTCGACGTGCTGCTCTTCGACGAATTCGGGCTGGGATGGCTCCGGGGCGCCGCCCGGAGCGACGCGAGCGGTCTGCTCGTGGCCGCGACCGCGGCCGGTCCGGGCCGGGTTGGGGACGCGGGCGGTCATCTGCATCGCCTGCGACCCCGCCACCTGCATCGCCCGCGGCAGCGCGAAAGCCGTCCGCGAACCCATTGCGGCCAGCGCGTCGTTGACCAGGGTGGCCAGGGCGCGCAAACCGTACCCGGGGTCGCGTGACCCCGGGTACGGCTGAGCTGCGCTTGGCATCGGCAGGGGTACCTTTCGGCGCTGTGGGCAGCGCGTGTGAAGACCGTGTTAAGACTACCCGCCGGAGAGCTCCTCAACACCGCCTAACCGGCACCAATTGCCTTACCAGGTGACATAGCTACTGGCAAGTAGGCTTGGGCAGGGGAAAGGCGGTCAGGCATGGGTGCGCACCGGCCGGTCGGCATCGCGCAGCTCGTCCGAACGGGCGGCGACGGCGATCCCTCGCGGCCCGCAATCGTCGACGAGGCAGCCCGGCTGACATGGGGCGAACTCGACCGCGCCGTCAGCCGCGCCGCTCTCGCACTGCGGGCTGCCGGAGCGGCGGAGGGCGATCGGGTCGCCCTGGAACTCCCCACCGGCATCCCGTTCGCCGTGCTTTACCTGGGTGCGCTGCGGGCCGGGCTGATCGCCGTGCCGCTGAATCCCGCGTACACGCAGCCTGAGATCGACTACATCCTCACGGACTCCGGGGCGGCGCTGCATGTCACGTCTGCCGCCGCGGACGAGCTCCTCGCGAGGACGCCCGACGGCGACGAACCACACGCCGACCGGGCCGGCGAGGCGGTATCGGTGCTGCTCTACACCTCTGGCACCAGCGGGCGCCAGAAGGGCGCGATGCTGTCGGCACGGGCTCTGCTCGCCAATGTCGACCAGCTTGCCGCCGTCGAGCCGCCCCTGCTGGGGTCCGCCGATGTGCTCTACGTTCCGCTGCCGTTGTGCCACATCTTCGGGCTGAACGCCGGCCTGGGGATGGCGCTGCGAGTCGGCGCCACGGTCGTGCTCGCCGACCGGTTCGACCCCGCCGCGACCCTCACGACGATGGCCACCGAGCGGGTGACCGCTGTGCTGGGCGTGCCGGGCCAGTACGCGCAGTGGCTGCGGCAGCCCGGAGTCGCGGCGGGCTTCGCAGCGGTGCGCTTCGCGATGTCCGGGTCGGCGACATTGCCGCGCTCGGTGGTCGACGGGTTCGCCGAGCTGGGCGTCGTCCTGCACGACGGCTACGGGCTCACCGAGGCGGCGCCCGTCGTGACGATCAACGCGATCGGCACCGCTACTGCTCAGCCGACGCGAGGCTCGATCGGCGTGCCGCTGCCCGGCATCGAGACGGAGTTGCGCGACGCGGACGACGAGCCGGCCGGCCCGGACGACCCCGGGCGGTTGTTCGTCCGTGGCCCGAATCTCTTTTCCGGCTACTGGCCCGACGGTGCGGGCGGGCCGGACGCGGATGGCTGGTTCGGCACCGGTGACATCGCGGTCACCGACTCGGGCGGCGAGCTGCATCTGGTCGGCCGCAGTTCGGACCTCGTGATCGTCAACGGCTTCAACGTCTATCCCGCCGAGGTCGAGGCCGTGCTCGCCGGCGAGCCCGGCGTAGCCGAGGTCGCGGTCGTCGGGGTTGCCGACGCGACGTCGGGCGAGGCCGTCCGCGCGTACGTGGTGCCGGCAGTCCATGCCGTGCTCGATCCCGTCGCGCTGCTCGCGGCGGCGGCTCGGTCGCTGGCCCGCTTCAAGCTGCCCCGTGCCATCGAGATCGTCGACGAGCTGCCGCACACGGTCACCGGCAAGATCATGAAGTGGCAACTGCGGGCGACGGGGGGCCTTGATGGCACCGAGTGATCACCGCGTCACGCTCGTCACGCGGGCGAGATGCCACCTCTGCGCCGAGGCCGAGGTGTTGCTGCGGCGGCTGTCGAGCGAACTCGGCTTCGGCTATGAAGAAGTCGACGTCGACGCTGACCAGGGTCGTCGCGCCGAGTACTCCGACCGGGTGCCGGTGATCCTGATCGACGGCAAGGAACACGGCTATTGGCGGGTCGAGGAGTCCCGCTTGCGCAAGGCAGTCGCCCGCTGAGAAGGGCCTATAGCACGGGGGACGGAGATTTGGGAAAAGATTCACGAGCGGCGTAGCTTGGGCTGCGTCCAGTCAGCTTCTACCACACCGGCCGGGCGCCGCCGATAGCCGGTCCGAGCGCCCGTCCTGCCGCTTCAGCAGAGGTGTCGATGTCCGCGGTGCCACCCACGCCTCCCGTGCCCAACGGGCGCAGTTCGCCTGGCGGCGACGGCCCGTCGCGCGCCGTGCCCGAGGCCACCGTCGCCCGGCTCGCCACCTACTTGCGCGTGCTCGGCGCCCTCGGTGACCCCTTGATCAGTACCGTCTCGTCGCAGGAGCTGGCAGCAGCGGCCGGCGTGAACTCGGCCAAGCTGCGCAAGGATCTGTCCTTCCTCGGCTCCTACGGGATCCGCGGCGTCGGATACGACATCACGACGCTCACCGAGGAGATCGCCCGCACCCTCGGCCTCACCGTGCACCGCTCCGTCGCGCTGATCGGGGTCGGCAACCTCGGTCAGGCGCTTGCCGGCTACGCGGGCTTCGCAACGCGCGGGTTCCGCATCGCCGCACTCGTCGACGCCGATCCCGCGCGCATCGGCACGACGGTCCGTGGCCTGGTGGTGCAGAACATCGCCGACCTCGACCGGATCGTTGCCGAGCAGCAGATCGCGATCGCGGTGCTGGCTACCCCCGCCGCCGTCGCCCAGGAGGTCTGCGACCAGGTCGTCGCGGCCGGCGTGACGAGCGTCCTGAACTTCGCGCCCGTGGTGCTGACGGTTCCGGCGCACGTCGACCTGCGCAAGGTCGATCTGGCCGCCGAGTTGCAGATCCTGTCCTTCCACGAGAACCGCAAGGCCGCGGCCGTGCTGACCCAGGCGGCGCAGCGATGAGCGTCCTCGTCGTGGGCCTGTCACACCGGACGGCTCCGATTTCGGTGCTCGAGCGCGCCGCGGTGCCGGTCGACGGCCTGCCCAAGACGCTCGACGAACTGCACCGCGCCGAGACGATCAGCGAGGTGCTGCTGCTGTCGACGTGCAACCGCATCGAGGTGTACGCAGACGTCGCCCGCTTCCACCCGGCGGTCGCCGAGATCACCACCGTGCTGGCCCGGCACGCGGGCCTGGCGGTGTCCGATCTCTCCGATCACCTCTACGTGCACTTCGCCGAGGCGGCGGCCGAGCACATGTTCTCGGTCGCGTCCGGCCTGGATTCGATGGTGGTCGGCGAGTCGCAGATCCTCGGCCAGTTGCGCTCGTCCTACGTCCTGGGCACCGAGGTCGGTTCGGTGGGCAGCGTGCTGCACGACCTCGCGCAGCGCGCACTGCGGGTGGGCAAACGGGTGCACTCCGACACCGGCATAGATCGGGCCGGCGCCTCGATCGTGTCGGTCGCGCTCGACCAGGCCGCCGGCGTGCTCGGGCCACTGGACAGACGCCGCGCGGTGATCGTCGGCGCGGGGTCGATGGGCGCGCTCGCCGGAGCCACGCTGCGCCGGCGCGGGCTCACCGACATCGTCGTCGCGAACCGGTCCGTCGATCGCGCCGTGCGGCTGGCTGCGTCGCTCGACGGCCGGGCCGTGCCGCTTGCTTCGCTGCCCGGCGAGATCGCCGAGGCCGACCTGCTGATCTCCTCGACGGGGGCCACCGGCCTGGTCGTCGAGTCCGAGGCCGTGGACTCGCGCGCATCGCGTCCACTGGTCGTGCTCGACCTGGCGCTGCCGCGTGACGTCGACCCGATCGTCGGCGAGCAGGTCGGCGTCACCTACGTCGACCTCGAGGTGCTGCGCACGTGCGGCGCCATGGTCAGCGACGACGAGGTGCGCGCGGCGACGGCGATCCTGGCCGACGAGCTCCGCGAATACCTCGCCGAACAGCAGCAGCTGGCGGTGGCGCCGACCGTGACGGCGTTGCGCGCACGGGCAAATCAGGTGATCGACGGCGAGCTGGCTCGCCTGAACGGCCGACTCCCAGAACTGGATGACGACGTGCGCCGCGAGGTCACCGACGCCGTGCGCCGCGCAGTCGAGAAAGTGCTGCACGCGCCGACAGTCCGGGTCAAGGAGCTCGCCTCGACGCCGGGCGGCGACCAGTACGCGGCCGCGCTGCGAGAGCTGTTCGGCCTCGACCAGGCAGCCGTCGAGTCGGTCGTCGCCGTGAAGAAAACACTCTCATGACAGTCACTCGCACCCTCCGGGTCGGCACCCGGGCCAGCGCGCTCGCCCGGACCCAGACCGGCTTGGTCGTGTCCGCGCTCGGCACGCCCGCCGAAATCGTCCCGGTCGTTACCGAAGGCGACCGCTCGAGTGAGGCACTCGCCCAGATCGGCGGCACCGGGGTGTTCGTGTCGGCGCTACGCACCGCGCTGCTCGCCGGCGAGATCGACGTCGCCGTCCACTCGTACAAGGACCTGCCCACCGCGCCCGCCGAGGGCATCGTGATCGCCGCGGTGCCGACGCGCGAGGATCCACGCGACGCGCTCGTCGCCCGCGACGGGCTCACCCTCGGCGAACTACCGGCTGGCGCGCGGGTCGGTACCGGCTCGCCGCGCCGCGCGGCACAGCTGCGGGCGCTCGGCCTCGGCCTCGAGATCGTCGACCTGCGCGGCAACGTCGACACCCGACTGGGCAAGGTGGCAAGCGGTGAGTTGGACGCGGTAGTGCTGGCTTATGCCGGGCTGCGTCGGCTGGGCCGCGTCGCCGAGGTCACCGAGGTTCTCGATCCGATCCAGGTACTGCCGGCTCCCGCACAGGGGGCACTTGCGATCGAGTGCCGAGCGTCCGACGAGGACGCGATCACGATGCTCGCCGCATTGAACTGCGCCGACACCGCTACCGCGGTGACGGCCGAACGGGCGCTGCTCGCGGCACTCGAAGCAGGATGTTCCGCCCCGGTGGGCGCGCTGGCCGAGGTGGCCGAGGGCGATGCCGGACTCGAAGTGTTCCTTCGCGGATCAGTGACGGCGCTCGACGGCAGCTCTGCCGTCCGGCTCTCGGGCACTGGCGCGACAACAGATGCCGACGGCGTCGGGCGGCGGCTCGCTGCCGACCTGCTCGCCGGCGGCGCAGATCACATGATGGGGAGCTCGAAATGACCCGAGCACGCAAGGTCCTTGGCCGCGTCACCTTTGTCGGTGCCGGCCCCGGCGACCCGGGCCTGCTTGCTGTACACGCCGTCGATGCACTGCGGCGCGCCGACCTTATCGTCGCCGACGCCGCAGTCCCGGCGTCGATCACGGCGCTGGCCACCGGGGAGGTGCGCCTGGCCGAGATGACACCCGTCGAGACGGCGAGGGCGGTCCTCGCCGAGGCCCGAGCCGGCCTGGCGGTCGTTCGCCTCGTCACGGGTGACCCGCTCACGGACGACCGTGCCGTCAAGGAGGCGCTCGCCGTCGCCAAGACGGTCGTGCCGTTCGACATCGTGCCCGGGGTGCCGGTCGGTCTCGGCACCGCGGCCTACGCCGGCGTGCCGGTCGGTTCGGTGCGTACCGAGGTCGACATCGCCGTCGGCTCGTGTGATTTCGAGGCGCTCGCCCATGCCCCGGGCACCCTCGTGCTGACCGTGCCCGCAGCCGACGTCGCCCTGCTCGGCGAGCAGCTCGTGGCCAACGGGCTCAAGCCCGACACCGCGATCACGGTGAGCTGCGACGGCACGCGCACCCGCCAGCAGACGATTGTCGGCACGCTCGGCGATCTCGAGCTGGCCGCTGTCGGGATGACGGGCACGCTGGTCGTCACCGTCGGCAAGGCCGCCGCGCTCCGGGACAAGCTTGCCTGGTGGGAGTCGCGCCCGCTCTACGGCTGGAAGGTGCTCGTCCCGCGGACGAAGGACCAGGCCGGCGCGATGAGTGATCGGCTGCGTTCCTACGGCTCGACGCCCGTCGAGGTGCCGACGATCGCCGTCGAGCCGCCGCGCACGCCCACCCAGATGGAGCGCGCTCTCAAGGGACTGGTCACCGGCCGCTACGAATGGATCGTTTTCACCTCGACGAACGCGGTGCGCGCGGTACGCGAGAAGTTCGAGGAGTACGGCCTGGACGCACGCGCGTTCGCCGGCGTGAAGATCGCCTGTGTCGGCGAGGCGACCGCCGACGCGGTGCATGCGTTCGGCATCCGTCCCGAGCTCGTGCCGTCGGGCGAGCAGTCCTCCGAGGGCCTGCTGGCCGACTTCCCGCCCTACGACGACGTGCTCGACCCGATCGACCGGGTCCTACTGCCGCGCGCCGACATCGCCACCGAGACGCTCGCGGCCGGGCTGCGCGAGCGCGGCTGGGAGATCGACGACGTGACCGCCTACCGCACGGTGCGCGCTGCACCACCGGCCGCCGAGATCCGCGACTCGATCAAGTCAGGTGGCTTCCACGCGGTGTGCTTCACGTCGTCGTCCACGGTGCGCAACCTGGTCGGTATCGCCGGCAAGCCGCACGCCCGGACCGTCGTCGCCTGCATCGGTCCGCAGACGGCGGCCACGGCGCGCGAGTTCGGCTTGCGGGTGGACGTGCAGCCGGAGTCGGCGACGGTGCCGGCTCTGGTCGACGCCCTGGCCGTGTACGCCGCGGCCCGTGCCGTCGAGGAGCGCGAGAAGGCGGTCGCGGCTGCCGCGAAGAAGGCGGCCCGTCCGTCGCGTCGCTGACTTCTGGCCCGATTGTGCAACTCTGGCACCCGTGATGCGGCCAAGAGTTGCACAATCGGGGCATGACGTTGCCTGATCTGCCTGCATTCCCGGTGTCGCGGCCGCGCCGGCTGCGGCGCACTCCGGCACTGCGCCGGCTCGTCAGTGATATCGCGGTGCGCCCGGCCGACCTGGTGCTGCCGCTGTTCGTGCGCGAGGGCATCACCGACCCGGTTGCGGTGGCCTCGATGCCCGGGGTCGTCCAGCACACCCAGGAGTCCCTGGTGAAGGCGGCGCTCGCGGCCGTCGAGGCGGGCGTCGGCGGCCTCATGCTCTTCGGCATCCCGTCCGCGAAGGACGGGCAGGGCTCGGGCGCCGACGACCCGGACGGCGTCCTGAACGTTGCCCTGCGCAGGCTGCGCGCCGAACTGGGCGACGACACGGTGCTGATGGGCGACCTGTGCCTGGACGAGTTCACCGACCACGGCCACTGCGGCGTGCTGGGGCCCGACGGCAGTGTCGACAACGACGCGACGCTCGCGCGCTATGCCGCGATGGCCTGCGTGCAGGCCGAGGCGGGCGCCCACCTGCTCGGTACCAGCGGCATGATGGACGGCCAGGTCGGGGCGGTGCGCGCAGCGCTCGACGCCGCCGGACACGTCGACACCGGCATCCTCGGGTACGCACCGAAGTACGCCTCGGGCTTCTACGGGCCGTTCCGAGAGGCCGTCAACTCCTCGCTGGTCGGCGACCGCAAGAGCTACCAGCAGGACCACACCCGCACCGTCCGCGAGGCACTGGCCGAGGTGGCGCTCGACGTCGCCGAGGGGGCCGACATCGTGATGGTCAAGCCCGCGCTGCCGTACCTGGACGTGCTGCGCGCCGTCGCTGACGCCTCGCCGGTGCCGGTCGCGGCGTACCAGATCAGCGGCGAGTACGCGATGGTCGAGGCGGCTGCCGAACGCGGCTGGCTGGACCGCGAGCGGGTCATCCTGGAGACGCTGACCTCGATCAAGCGGGCCGGCGCCTCGATCATCCTCACCTACTGGGCCGCGGAAGCCGCCAGCCTCACGTAATCTGGCGCCGTGAGCGCGCGGGACGCACGCGGGCGGTCAGCGCTGGCAGCCCGGCCGGTGTACCACGAGCCCGCGCGCAGCTACGTCACCGCCTGGGCGCTGTTCGGTCTGCTCCTCGTCGGATACGTCCTGGACCTCGCCTTCGGCGGGGGGCTGCCGCACACCTGGGGCTGGCTGCTCGCGGTCGTGCTCGTGGTCGGAATCGACGTGCTCGCGACGCACGCCGCGCGGGTAAGGCGTTCGATCACCGTGACGCCGACCGAGCTGCGGGTGGGCGAGCATGCCCTGCCATGTGAGTCGATCATCGCCATCGTGGACGTCGACCCTTCGCTGCCGGTGCTCGGCCAGGCCGTTCGCGAGGGACTCTCGCGCGGCACGCCGGGACTCGCGGTGCGTCTCGTCGGTGGTGACGGGCTGGTGGTGCCCACCCGCCATCCGGACCGGCTCGCCGCGGCTCTCGACGTGTCCTTCGAGTTGCCCGTGATCCGGATCGCCGAGCCTGACGAGCTCGCCGCGGTGCCCGAGATCGAGCGGCGCGCCGAGGTGCTGTTCCGCGTCGCCGGTATCCACCTGCCGCCCGGCTGGACCACCGTCGACGAACTGCACCAGGCGAAGGCTGTGTTCGTCGTCGGCCGGCCTCCGGTCGGGGTGGTGCAAGTCGAGGAGGTCGACGCAGTGGCCCACGTCGATCTGCTCGCGGTCCTCCCCGGGCGGATGCGCGAGGGCCTCGGCACCGCGCTGCTGGAGGCCGCCTGCAGCTGGGCGGCGGCCGGCGGCTATCCGGCGATCACGATCATCACGTTCGCCGACGTCGCGTGGAACGCGCCGTTCTATGCGGCGCGCGGCTTCGCCGTGATCGACGACATCACCCCGGAGCTCGTGGAGTTGCGCGACTGGGAGCGGGCCGTCGGCCTGGACACCCTCGGCCGTCGCGTGGTCATGCGTCGCGAGCTCTAGCGCGGGGCCATCCGGATCGCGCCGTCCAGGCGGATCACCTCGCCGTTGAGCATCGGGTTGGTGATGATGTGCTCGACGAGCGCGGCGTACTCGTCCGGGTGGCCGAGACGGCTCGGGTGCGGCACCTGCGCGCCGAGCGAGTCCTGCGCCTCCTGCGGCAGTCCGGCGAGCATCGGCGTCTGGAACAGGCCGGGCGCGATCGTCATGACGCGGATCAGCTTGTCGGCGAGGTCGCGGGCGATCGGCAGGGTCATCCCGACGACGCCGCCCTTCGATGCGGAGTAGGCCGCCTGCCCGATCTGGCCGTCGAATGCTGCGGCCGATGCCGTGTTGACGATGACGCCGCGCTCGCCGTCGACTGGTTCGGTCGCCACGATCCGTTCGGCGGCCAGGCGCAGCACGTTGAAGGTGCCGATCAGGTTGACCTGAACGACGCGCGCGAACTGGTCAAGAGGCAGGACACCGTTGCGCCCGATGACCCGACCGGCCGTCCCAACGCCCGCACAGTTGACGACGATGCGGATCGGGCCGCGGGCTGCGGCGGCGTCGAGTGCTGCGGTGACGTCCTGCTCATTGGTGACGTCGCCGGCGGCGAAGGCCGCGTTCGCGCCGAGCTCGTCGACCGCGGCCGCACCCGGTGCCGACGGGAGATCGAGCAGCACGACATGGGCGCCGGCCTTGACGAGCCGGCGCGCGGTGGCCAGGCCGAGCCCGGACGCGCCGCCGGTGACGATTGCGGCGCTGCCTTCGATCTGCATGTGTCGGCCCTTCGCTGTCGGTGGCACTCGCGTCGATCCTGCCCTATGCCTGCTGGGACACTTCTGGTGTGTCCGATGCGCCCGTCTCTGCCGAACTGTTCGCCCGCGCGCAACGCGTGATCCCGGGCGGGGTGAATTCGCCGGTGCGGGCATTTCGCGCCGTCGGTGGCACGCCGCGCTTCATGGTCAGCGGCGCCGGTGCGTACCTGACCGACGCCGACGGGCGCTCCTACGTGGACCTGGTGTCCTCGTGGGGGCCGATGATCCTGGGGCACGCGCATCCGGCCGTGGTGTCCGCGGTGCAGCGGGCGGCGTCGTCGGGCCTGTCGTTCGGGGCACCGACGCTCGGTGAGATCGAGCTGGCCGAGGAGATCATCGCGCGGGTGAACGCCGCCGCGCCGACCGCTCGCCTGCCGCTCGAGCAGGTCCGGCTCGTCAACTCCGGGACCGAGGCGACGATGTCGGCGATCCGGCTCGCGCGCGGCGTCACCGGGCGCCACCGGGTCGTCAAGTTCGCCGGTTGCTATCACGGCCACGTCGACGCGCTGCTCGCCGCGGCGGGCTCTGGCGTGGCGACGTTCGGGCTGCCCGATACTGCCGGTGTCACCGGCGCGCAGACCGCCGAGACCATCGTGGCGCCGTACAACGATCTCGCGGCGCTGCGGGCGTGCTTCGACGAGTTCGGCAGCGACATCGCCTGCGTCATCACCGAGGCGGCGGCGGGCAACATGGGTGTCGTCGCGCCGGTTCCGGGCTTCAACGCGGGCCTGCGCGAGATCACCTCCGCCCATGGCGCACTGCTGGTCATGGACGAGGTGATGACCGGGTTCCGGGTCTCGCCCGCGGGCTGGTACGGCCTCGATCCGGTCGACGCCGACCTGTTCACGTTCGGCAAGGTGATGAGCGGCGGGCTGCCGGCGGCTGCGTTCGGTGGCCGCGCCGAGGTGATGGGATTCCTCGCGCCGGCCGGTCCGGTGTACCAGGCCGGCACGCTGTCGGGAAACCCGGTCGCGGTAGCGGCTGGGCTCGCGTCGCTGCGGGCCGCGGACGCGTCGGTATACGCGGCCCTAGACCGGCACGCCGCGACGATCGGCCGGCTCGCGTCCGATGCCCTTGCCGCGGCCGGCGTTGCGCACCAGGTGCAGTCGGCGGGCAACCTGTTCTCGATCTTCTTCGCGTCCTCGCCGGTCCTCGATTTCGCGGCCGCGCAGGCTGCCGAGACGTTCCGCTACAAGCCGTTCTTCCACGCCATGCTCGACGCCGGCGTGTACCTGCCGCCGAGCGCGTTCGAGGCCTGGTTCGTCAACGCGGCGCTCGACGATGAGGCGATCGGCCGAATCGCTGACGCCCTGCCCGCCGCCGCCCGTGCCGCCGCCAAGGCCGTCGCATGATCACTGTGCACCTGCTGCGGCACGGTGAGGTGGACAACCCCGAGCGCGTCCTCTACGGCACGCTGCCCGGCTTTCGGCTCAGCGACCTCGGCGTCGCGCAGGCGAAGCTGGCC
Source organism: Jatrophihabitantaceae bacterium (assembly GCA_036833255.1). Lineage (GTDB taxonomy): Bacteria > Actinomycetota > Actinomycetes > Mycobacteriales > Jatrophihabitantaceae > QHCC01. The sequence goes on along the minus strand of DAITQD010000029.1, from coordinate 4,768 downwards.
GCCGAGTTCCTGGCGCGCCACGACGTGGGCTATCTGGTGTCCTCGCCGCTTGAGCGCGCGCAGCAAACCGCCGAGCCGCTGGCCGATGCGCTCGGCCTGGCCGTCGCCCTCGACGAACGGCTCATCGAGGCAGCCAACCGACTCGAGGGGCGTCATGTTGCCGGCGGCAAAGGGCTGTTCACCGACGTCAGCAACTGGAAGTACTTCCTCAACCCGTTCCGGCCGTCGTGGGGCGAGCCGTACTCGCAGATCGCCGCACGCGTGCTGGCAGCCGCCCGCGCGGCCCGCGACCACGCGGCCGCGGCGGGTGACGGCAAGCAAGCGGTGTGCGTCAGCCATCAGCTCCCGATCGTGATCGCCCGGCGCGCGGCCGAGGGCAGAAAGCTGTTCCACGACCCGCGCAAGCGCCAGTGCGGCCTCGCGTCGGTCACGACGTTGACGTTCGACGGGGATGACATCGTCGCCATCGTCTACGCCGATCCGGCCGCGGCCCTGCCGCGGGGCCACGGAGCGGGCGCTTAGCTCGCTGCGGGGCGGCCCACAGGAAGCTGAGGCGGCTGCAGCGCCGGATCCGCTGTAACGCACACTGGACGGCGATGAAACTCCCACGATTCCTGGCCGCGGTCGCCGTCGCCGCGCTGCTGCTCGCCGGCTGCACCGGAAAGGACGCCGTCGACCAGAGCTCCGGCGGCAAGTTCCGCTTCGTCAGCGGCACCGGCGTGGGCAGGACGATCGCGTCCGCTGACCGCGCGAAGGCCGGCGGCTTCAACGGCGAGCTTCTGGGTGGCGGCAAGCTCACGCTGGCCCAATTCGCCGGCAAGATCGTCGTCATCAACTTCTGGGCCACCTGGTGCGGGCCGTGTACGACCGAGACGCCGCAGTTCGACTTGGTCTATCGCGCCAACAAGGCCAAGGGCGTCGCCGTCATCGGCATCGACACCAAGGAGACCTCCACCGACGCGGCCAAGGCCTTCGTGAAGGACAACGACATCAGCTACCCGATCGTGTCCGACGAGCAGGGCGAGACGGCTGTCGCGCTGGGCAAGATCCCGGCGCTCGCGCTGCCCTTCACGGTGATCCTCGACAGGCAGCAGCGGGTGGCCGCGGTATACCTGCACCCGCTCACCGCGAAGGATCTGCAGCCGGTTCTGGACAAGCTGCTCGCGGAGTCCTGATGCTCACCGCCGGAGCCTTCGAGCACGCCGTGAACGACGGGCCGCTGCTCGTCGCCGCGGGGGTGGCGGCGCTGATCGGTCTGCTCGGGTTCCTGTCGCCGTGCGTGCTGCCGCTCGTGCCCGGCTACCTGTCCTACGTCGCCGGGCTGTCCGGTTCGGCCGGCGAAGCGAAGCACGGCCAGCGCCGCATGGTGTCGGGCGCGCTGCTCTTCGTCCTCGGCTTCACCGCGATCTTCGTCGCCGGTGGAGTGTTGTTCGGCAGTCTCGGCTCGACCATCCGCGACCAGCGGATCGGTCTCGAACGCATATTGGGCATCGTCACGATCTTGATGGGCGTGGTCTTCCTCGGCGGTATCAGGTTCTTGCAACGCGAGGTGCGCGTCCACCGCCTGCCCCGCGTCGGCATGCTCGGCGCGCCGCTGCTCGGCGCCGCGTTCGGGCTGGCCTGGGCGCCGTGTCTGACGCCCACCTTCGGCGCGGTCTACTCGATGTCGCTCATCCAAGGCACGGCGGGACGCGGTGCGTTTCTGCTGTTCTGCTACTGCCTGGGCCTGGGCATCCCGTTCGTGCTCGTGGCACTCGGATTCGGCTGGGTGTCCGGCGCGCTCGGCTTCGTGCGCCGGCACGCGCGGATCATCAGCCAGGTAGGCGGCGCGCTGCTGATCGTCATGGGACTGCTGCTCGTCACCGGCATCTGGAACCACTGGATGGACGCGCTGCGCACCACCGTCGGCCCGGGCACGGGCATCGGCGGCGGCCTATGAGCGCCGCGGCCGTGTTCCGTCCGGTGCGCAGGGCGTGGCGGCGGCTGACCAGCATGCGGACGGCGCTGATCCTGCTGTTCCTGCTCGCGGTCGCGGCCGTGCCCGGATCGCTGCTGCCGCAGCGTCCGCTCAACCCGGACAAGACGAACAGCTACCTCGCCTCGCACGGTGGCTGGGGCCGCTTCCTCAACAGCATCGGCGCTTTCGACGTGTTCGGGTCGGTGTGGTTTGCCGCCATCTATCTGCTGCTGTTCATCTCGCTCGTCGGCTGCCTGATCCCACGCATCCGGATGCACGCGCGAGCGATGGTCCGCAAGCCGCTGCCCGCCCCGCGCAACCTCGATCGGCTGCCCGAGTCGGGCACGTTCGAGACCACCGACGCGAGCCAGGCGTACGCCACCGCCGCCCGGCAGTCGCTCGGCCGGCGCTGGCGGATTGTGCAGCGCGATGAGCCGGGCGGCGCGCTGACGCTCTCGGCCGAGAAGGGCTACAGCCGCGAGACGGGCAACCTGATCTTTCACGTCGCGCTGCTCGCGTCCCTGGTGCTGATCGCGGTCGGCCGGCTGTACAGCTACCAGGGCTCGCGCATCGTCATCGAAGGCGCGGGCAACGGATTCTGCAACACCGTCTCCAATCTCGACTCGTGGCAGCCGGGACGGTTCGCGGCCGAGGGCAAGATCAGCCCCGCCCCGTTCTGCATCGACGCGATGACGGAGTTCACCGCCGACTACACCGCGAGCGGCGAGCCGTCCAAGTTCGCCGCCGACGTCACCTACCGCCGTACCCGCACGTCGGCACCCGAGCACAAGACGATCACGGTCAACCATCCGTTGCGTCTGGAAGGTGACCGCGTCTACCTGCTCGGGCACGGCTTCGCGCCGCAATTGACCATCCGGATGCCCAACGGGTCGGTGCGTCACGACACCGCGGTGTTCATCCCGCAGGACGCGTCGACGTTGCTGTCCGAAGGCGCGTTCAAGGAGCAGGGCGGGGCGGTGGGCACCACCCACGACATCGGCATCACCGGGTTCTTCGCACCGACCCCGCAGAACAACGGTGACGGCGTCATCACCTCCGCGTCCCCGCAGGTCAACAATCCGGTGCTCGGGATCTTCGTCTACCAAGGCAACCTGAACTACAACGGGCTGCCGCAGTCGGTGTACTCGCTCGACACGTCGAAGATGACAAAGCTCGGGGCGGCGAACCTCAGCGTCGGGCAGACGAAGAAGTTCGCGAACGGCGTCGCGGTGACCTTTGACGGCTGGGTGCCGTGGGCGAGCCTGCAGGTCAGCCACGACCCCGGCCAGGGTTACCTGCTCGCCGCCGCGACGGCGATGGTGCTCGGGCTGCTCGGCTCACTGGGGGTTCGCCGGCGCCGGTTGTGGCTGCGGATCACCCCGTCGATCGAGGCCGGAGACGGCTCCCCTACCGTTGTTTCAGTCGGTGGGCTCGCGCGCAGCGACTCGGGTAACTTCTCGACGGAGTTCGCGGCACTGCTGGGACGATTGCGCGGCGCGGCAACTCCGACGCACGACGAGCGAGCACAGCGGGCGAGTCAACCGGCATGAGTCTGATCGGTGCGGGAAGGGAGTGACGGTGGCTGGTATCGACGGCTCCATGGCCCACCTGTCCGACTCGTTGTTCACCACGGCCATCGCGATCTACTCGGTCGCCATGGTCGGCTTCGTAGCCGAGTATTCCTTCGGCAAGCGTGGCCGGATCGCCGCGACGGTGCCTGTCGCCGCGCCCGCGCGCGAACTCGTCGGTGCTGGCGGCCCGCCCGTCAAGGAGGCTGCGCCTGCGCCTGCGCAGCCCGCATCGAGTGAGCGTGGCTCGGTCGCCGACCGGATCGGCCGGTTCTCCTTCGCGTTGACGGTGCTCGGCGCGCTCGTGCACGCGGGCTCGGTAGCGGTGCGGGCGATCGCGGTCGACTCCGTGCCGTGGAGCAACATGTACGAGTTCGCCTCCGCGGCCGGACTCGTCGGCGTCATCGCGTTCGTCGCGCTGATGTGGAAGCTTCCGCAGATCCGGCACCTGGGCGGGTTCATTCTCCTGCCGGTGATCATCATGATGTTCCTGGCCGGCACCGTGCTGTACTCCCAGGCCCAGCCGCTCGTGCCCGCGCTGCAGTCCTACTGGCTCGCGATCCACGTGACGCTCGTGTCCGTGGCCGAGGGCGCGCTGATGACCAGTGCCGTGATGACCGTGCTGTTCCTGGTGCGGCAGCGTTACGACCGGCTGTCGGAGAAGCCGGGCGCCAAGGTGGGTGCGCTGACCGCATTCGGCGCGCGACTGCCCGAGGCCGCCACGCTGGACAAAGCCGCCTACCGGGTCGTCGCATTCTCCTTCCCGCTCTACACCGTGGCCGTCATCTGTGGCGCGATCTGGGCCGAGGCGGCGTGGGGACGCTACTGGGGCTGGGACCCCAAGGAGACGTGGGCATTCATCGTCTGGGTCGTCTACGCCTGCTACCTGCACGCGCGTGCGACAGCCGGCTGGAAGGGCCGGACCGCCGCATGGGTGAACCTGCTCGGCTTCTTCGCGATCACCTTCAACTTCCTCATCGTCAACATCGTGGTGTCCGGCCTGCATTCCTACGCCGGCCTGAGCTGATCCGACGGCCGGCCGGGAATACTGGTCTGGTGTCGTTCTCCGATCTGCAGGGCTTCCTGACCGCGCTCGAGCGCGACGGTGATCTGGCGCGGGTGAGCGCGCCGGTCGACCCGCACCTCGAGGTCACCGGCATCGTGCAGCGGGTGGTGCGTGAGCAGGGTCCGGCGCTGCTGTTCGAGAACCCGACGCGCGGCACGATGCCGCTGGCGATGAACG
>DAITQD010000028.1:0-24230 GCA_036833255.1 Jatrophihabitantaceae bacterium | reverse complement strand
GGGGGTGAACGGGGTGACCGGGGCACCGATCACTTCTTCGATCGCGTAGTCCACGACAAGTCAGATCAGCACGATCGGACGGATGACCGTGCGGCTCTGCAATGCGGCGAATGCCTCGCCGACGTCGTCGAGCGCGTACTGGTGAGTCGTCAACGGATCGGTGCGGATGACCCCATCGGCAATCAGCGCGATCGTGGCCGGATAGGCGTTCGGGCTGGACCGGATGCCCAGGACATCGAGTTCGTCCAAGGCGAGCAGATCGACTGGCAACTGCGCGGTTGCGCCGCCGGTGAGGCCGAGCAGCGCGACGGTGCCCCCACGCCGCACTGAGCGCAGCAACTGCTCGACAACCGCCGGGTTGCCCGAGCAGTCGAAGACGTAGTCGACACCACGTTCGCCGGTCAGTGCCTGGATCTCCGCCACCGGATCTGCGGCTTCGTAGTCGACGGTGAAGGTACTCCCCAGCTCCCGCGCGGTCTCCAGTCGGGCGCCGCGTCCGACCGTGATTACCTGTGTGGCGCCCGAGGCACGCGCCACCTGCAACATCAGCAGCCCGAGCAGTCCCGGCCCGAAGACCGCGACGCTGGAACCGGCTCGAAGACTGGCCCGCCGGGCGGCGTGCACGGTCAACGCAGCCTGATTGACCAGCGCGCCCGCGACGTCGCTGACGCTGTCGGGCAGCTTGTGGGTGGCCACAGCCGGGCGGGCGGCATACTGCGCGAGCGCACCCGGAGCGGTGTGGCCGTAGAGCTTGAATCCGGGTTCGCGCACCCGCTCGCACAGGTTGTACCGACCCGCGCGACACATCGGACACGCTCCGCAGCCGGCATGGTTCTCGGCGACCACGCGGTCGCCGACAGCCAGTCCGCTGCGCTCGGTGCCGGGGCCCATCGCGACGATCTCGCCCGACCATTCGTGGCCGATGATGAAGGGGAGCGACGGCGGCCAGGTGCCCTTGAATCCGCCGCTCACGATCTTGAGGTCGGTGCCGCACATTCCGCACGCCCGCACTCGGCACAGCACCTCACCGTGGCCGGGTTCGGGTATCGGCACATCGGCCAGCGTCAGGGCGCCGAAGTCGGCCAGTACTGCGGCCCGCATCGTCTGCTCGCCGGCGACCGCGGTCATCAAAGCGCGCCGAGCGTCGTGGCGTCGAGTTCGTCCTGCCCCGCCGCACTACCACCGTCCGGTGCCCCGTTGTGGCCGTTCAGGGCGGCCCACACCTCTTTCGTTCGGCGCACGATGTGATCGGCGACCTCTTCGGCGATCTGCTCGGAACGCCCCTCCTCTGCCCGCTCGGGATGCCCGTACCAGCCCGTGGGAGCCACGTGGTGGAAGTCGAGCATGATCGGATACACATCCGGCCGCCGGAACAGCGCGTGCGCCGCCTCGCCAGACGTGCCGTCACTGGCTTGTGCCGCTTGATCCAAATGGACCAGGCTGGGGTCGTAGGCGAGAACGGCAGCTGTCTCCATCGCTCCAGCGTGGGTGAACTCCATCTCCTCCGGGTGCAGGGAATGGGTGATCACGTGTGATTCGGCCACCACGATCTGCACGTCGTGCGTCCGCTGAGCTTTGTCGGCGGCCAGCCTCAGCGTCGCGGAGTTGCCCTCGTGCCAATTGATCACGACGATGCGCCGTGCGCCCGCCGCCTGCAGCCCGCCACAGATGTCGACGAAGACGGCAGTCAGGGTTTCCGGGGACAGGGTCAACGAACCGGCCCACCCCTGGTGGTAGTGCGCGACTCCGACCGATCCCAGCGTGGCGACCACGGTGTCCAGGCGGTACGCCACCCGTTCAGCTATCGACAGGGCGGCGAAGGCGTCGGTGCCGAGCGGGAGGTGACTACCGTGTTGCTCGATGCTCCCGGCCGCGAGCACGGCAACACCGCTCGTGGCCAGCAACGTCGCGGCGACGGGTTGTGTCAACCGCTCGAGCAGACGATCAGGGTGACGTGGCATGTGGCCGATCAGCCTCCGTATCCAGTTGTGGCGCCGTGGTCGACCGCGCGCCGGTGGCCTGCTACCGGCGTCGCCCACGTTTCGGTGATCAGGTCCAGCAGGCTGGGGCGTTCGCTGCTGAGAGCCTCGGCCATGGCGGTGCGCAGTTGGGTTGGATCGGCTATCCGCTCGGCGTGCCATCCGTAAGCCTGCGCGACCGCGCTGTAGTTCACGTCGCCGAAGTCGTTGTCCTGCCAGCCGGTGCCGAAGGTGATTCGCCGGTACCACCTGATCCAGCCCAGCGAGGCGTTGTTCAGGACGAGCACGGTGATGGGCAGGCACTGTTCGATGACGGTCGCGAACTCGCCCACGGCATAGCCCAGGGCGCCGTCGCCGGTGAGCACCACGGTGCGGCGAGCTCGGTTGGCCGTGGCCACCCCGATCGCGGCCGGCAGCGCGAAGCCCAAGCCGGCCAATCCGCGGGGCATGAGAATTCGCCGGCCTGGGGCGCTCTGTTCGAGGTAGACGCCTCCCCAGCCACTGGCCAAGCTGGCGTCGCAGATGAGGATGTCATCCGGGTTCAGCGCGAGTTGGAGCTCCCCGACGACTCGCTGCGGCAACATCGGCTGCGCCTCGCTGTGTCGCTCGGCCTCGCGGTCTGCTCGCCACCCGCCCACGTGCTCGCTCAGCCGAGTTCGCCACGCGCCGCGCTCGGGTGCTTGCGGCGTCCGCGCCGCGAGCGCGTCGATCAATGCCCGCAGGCCGGCCTGCGCATCCGCGAGGATCGCCGCAGCCAGCGGGAACACGCGTCCGAGTTCGGCCGGGTCGATGTCCAGCTGGACGACGATCTGGTCGGGCCGCGGCCGGGTCCAGTTGAATGTCGGTCCGCTGCCTGCCTTGGTCCCGACGAGGAGTACCACGTCCGCTTCATCCATCGCCGCGGTCGCCGCCGGGTTCCCCATCGAGCCGATGACGCCCATCGCGAGCGGATGCTCTTCGGAGACGGAGCCCTTGCCGGAGAGGGATGTCGCGATGGCCGCGCTCAACAGTTCGGCGCACTGGGTCAATTCGGCCTCGGCACCGGAGATCAGTACGCCGCCGCCGGCGAGGATTATCGGCTTGCGAGCCCGCATCAGCACCTCGGCCGCCATCGCGATATCGGCGGGGTCGGGCGACGGGCGGAACGCGGGGAAGGTCCCGAATCGCGCCGCTGGGGTGCCGGTCGCGGTCGCCGGCTGTGCCCCGAGGCTCGCGGCCAGCTCAGCGGAGAGGGGTGCGTCGAGCACATCCTGCGGAAGGAGCAGTGCCGTCGGTCCGGGCCGGCCCGTGGACGCCTCCCGGAACGCCTGACGAACCAGAGCGGGCAGGGTCTCCAGGTCCGGCACCGTCGCCAGCCATTTCGTGACCGGCGCGAGCAGGGTGGCCTGGTCCAGTGCTTGAGACGCGGCGCTGCGGTAGCGGTGCGGGGCCAGCCGGGCCGGCAATTCGCTCACGAGCGCCACCACCGGGATCGACGCCCCCAACGCCTCCCCCAACCCCGACGGCAACTTCGCGGTTCCAGGACCGACGGTGGCGTCGCAGACGCCGACGCGGCCGGTGACGCGCGCGTAGCCGTCAGCCGCGTAGGCGGCGGAGCGCTCGTCGCGCACCAGGACGTGCTGGATCTGCCCGCGATGATGGCTGATGCCGTCGTAGAGCGCGAGGGTCTGGCCGCCCGGAAGACCGAACACGTGCTCGACGCCGTGTTCGATCAGCAGAGAGGTGAGCAGGTCTCCGCCGTGCGCGCTGACAGCGGCGGAGCCGTTCGGCTCGGCTGTCGCCCGCGGGTCCCGTCCCCCCGCATCGACGTCACGCTGAGGTACGGACTTCGTCACCGAATCACTCCCAGACCATCCTGCAACCGATTGCATGCCAATGTAGTCGTCCGCTGCGGCAAGTTGTCAAGAAGGGTGGAACGCCGGCCGGCGGAAGAGCCGGCCCGGCCCGCTCAGCGAGGAGGCGCAGTCGATCCGCGCACGACCAGGGTCACGGGGACCACGATCCGAGCCGGGGGCAGGTCGCGATCGGCGATCAATGCGAGCAGGCATTCGGCAGCGAGACGGCCCAGCTCGTGCTCGGGCACAGACACGGTCGTGAGCGGGGGCTGCAGTCGATTGGCCAGCGGCATGTCGTTGAAACCGACCACCGACAGATCCGTCGGACAGCTCAAGCCGGCATCAGTGGCAGCGTCGATCACACCGAGTGCGAGCAGATCATTGCCCGCGACGACGGCCGTCATCGTCGGATATTCGCTGATGAGCTGCCGCGCGGCCCGGTACCCGGATTCCTCATCGAAGGCGGTTGCCTCGACGATGTGACTCTCCAGGCCGAGCCGTTGGATGGCCCGCCGGAATGCTCGCCGCCGCCGGTCTCCGTTGGACGTGAACAGCGGTCCGACCACGAGCCCGATGCGCCTGTGGCCGAGCTCGTGCAAGTGCGCGACGGCCAATCGGGAACCTAGGGCGTCGTCGGGTACGACCGAGGACATCCCGTCACCGTCGACGGTTCGGTTGAACAGGACGGTAGGGATGCCGCTGGAGCGCAGACGATCGACGAGCGGGTCGCGCCGCTGCACCATGGCCAGCAAGAGGCCGTCGACCCGCGCCTCGATCATCGTGCCGAGTTGGCGTTGCCCCTTCTCGACGTCGTTGTCCGTGCTGGACAGCAGCAACGAGAAGCCGGCTTCGGCCAGGGCCTGCTCCGCCCCCCGGACAGCAGGCGGGAAGAAGGGGTTGGTGATGTCCGGCACGACCATGCCGATCGACATCGACCGCTGGGTTTTCAGCGCGCGCGCCATCCCGTTGACCTGATAGCCCAACTCGGCCGCGGCCAGCCGGACTCGTTCCTGGGTCTCCCACTGCACCATCGCCGCGGTCTGCGCGTTCAGCGCGCGCGACGCAGTGGACACATGCACGCCGGCCGCCTTCGCGACGTCCTTCAGACGCGGGGAACGCTGGGCCCGGGCGGGGACGGCTGCGTCCGTCGCGTTACTCCGAGCCCGGCGCCGTGGTGCTTTGTCGCGTGCACCGTTGGCCCGGCCGAGTGAGGCGGCCGGTACCGAGCAAGCCGAGGTTCCGCGCGCCAAATCGCACCCGCATCCTTGTGTGAGGTCGCGCGAAGAGTACCTCAGGCTGAGAGGACCCTCATCGCGTCGGCCTTGACAGCCCGTGGCGCTGCCCCCATCCTTGCTCCGCGTCTTCTACAACCGATTGCAGCGGTGCTCGGACCGGCCCAGTGCCAGTCCCTGCGCCAACGCCTGCGGCCGGCAGGACCACCGAGGAGCAGGAGGATCCGTGCCCGACGCGGACGTCGAATCGGCGATAGCCCACTGGGCGCCGCGGTTCACTACGCAGGGCGTCGACCCCAACGATTTCCGTCGAGTAACGAGCTCCCTCGAGCATTGGTCGGAATGGCTGGATGGCTGGTGCGCAAACGGGGACATGCATGCCGACCTGGCCGCCGAGGCGGCGTCTCGAGGCCGCACGCTGACGGCCGGGCAGGCGTGGGTGCGCGCCGCGCTGAGCTATCACTTCGCCAAGTTCGTCTGGGTCCTGGATATGCAACGCCACCGGGCGGCGACGGCCAAGTCGGTGGCCGCCCTCCGTCGCGCCCATGAGGCCCTCGACGCGACTGCCGAGCGGGTCGAGATCCCGTTCGGCGGTGCGCAGTTGGTCGGCAATCTCCGCCGCCCGACTGCGGTCGAGCGGCCCGGCCTGGTGCTGTTGCTACCGGGGCTGGACTCGACCAAGGAGGAGTTCTTCAACTGGGAGAACGTCTTCCTCCAGCGCGGACTGGCCACCTTCTCCTTGGACGGGCCGGGGCAGGGCGAGACGGGCTACCGCCTGCCGCTGCGCGCGGACTACGAGGTGGCGACCACCGCCGCCATCGACGCACTGTCGCGCCGCCACGACATCGACGTCGATCGTCTCGGCGTTGTCGGGGTCAGCATGGGCGGTTACTACGCGGCTCGATCGGCAGCATTCGATCACCGCATCCGCGCCGTGGTCACCGTTGGTGGACCCTACGAGTCGGGCAGTCGGTTCGACACACGGCCGCCGATCAGTCGCAGCGCATTCATCGAGTACTCCCATGCCGCGACGCCAGAGCAGGCCCGCGAGATCGCGGACCGGATGACCCTGGAGGGCGTCCTGGGTGATCTCGTTCAACCCATGTTGGTGATCTTCGGCCGCCTCGATCGCCTGGTCCCGTACGAACAGGCCGAGCGGGTTGCGCGCGAGGCACCGCGGGCGCGGTTGGTCATGTTCGAGGAGGGCAATCACGTCTGCAACAACCTGCCGTATCGATACCAGCCGCTGGCGGGGGACTGGATCGCCGAGCAGTTGGAAACCGGTACCGGCTGACCCCCCGCGCGAATGACCAGCATTGCTACAATCGATTGCCAGTTGAGTGCTCGTCGGCTCTCGGCGGCATCTGGCCGGTAGTTACGAAGGACTGTTGCCCTATGAGCTCTACCTCGACCCCCCACGCCGTCGGCTGGATCGGTACCGGCCGAATGGGGGCGCCACTGGCAACGCGGCTGGCGCGCTCCGGGTTCGACGTCACGGCCTGGAACCGGACCAGGGCCAAAGCCGAGGCCTTGACGCCGCACGGCGTCGAAGTCGCTGACGAGATCGGCGAGCTGGCGGGCTGCGACGCAGTGTTCACCATGGTCTCCACCTCGCGTGATCTCGAGGCTGTCGTCGGAGAGTTGCTCGCCGGCGAACGTCGCCCGGCGTACCTCGTCGACTGCTCCACCGTCTCGATCGAAGGGTCCGAGGCGGTGCGCAAGATTGCCGATGCCGCCGGGGTCCAGTTCCTGGCCTCGCCGGTCAGCGGAAACGGCAAGGTCGTGAAGGCCGGCCTGCTCAGCCTGGTCTGCTCCGGGCCGAAACCGGCCTACGACGCCCTGCTGCCGCTGCTCGACAGGTTGGGCAAGCACGTCACCTATGTAGGCGAAGGCGAACGCGCGCGCCTGGTGAAGATCTGCCACAACCTGATGCTGGGCGTGGTTGCCCAGAACCTCGCCGAGATCACGATTCTCGCCGAGAAGGGCGGCGTGCCCAGAGCCGCCTTCCTGGAATTCCTGAACAACAGCGTCATGGGTTCGATGTTCACCCGGTACAAGACGCCCGCCTTCGTCAATCTGGATTTCACGCCGACATTCACGCCGACGCTGCTGCGGAAAGACTTCGACCTGGGGCTCGCGCTGGCAGGCGAACTAGGGGTGCCCATGCCGGTCGTCGCCGCGGCCCGGGAGCCGGTGCAGTCCAGCCTTGCGCTCGGCCATGCGGCGGATGACTTCGCCGTGTTGCTCCTGGTACAGGCCCTGGTGTCGGGCGTCGAACTGGTGGCTGAAAACGTCGACGTCGACGATGGTCTGAGTCCCACGGAGTAGAGAGTCAAGTATGCCGGAGGACTTCACGCTGTCGGTGAACGGGCGTGATCATCACGTCCGGTGTGACCGTGAGACGCCGCTGCTGTACGTGCTGCGCAACGACCTGAAGCTGTTCGGCACGCGGTTCGGTTGTGGCCTCGGGCTGTGCGGTGCGTGCAACGTCCTGCTCGACGAGCGTCCCGTCCATGCCTGCGACACCCCGATGTGGGCCGTGGGCGATTCTTCGGTGACCACCGTCGAAGCTCTCGGCACGCAGCAGCAGCCCGGAACGCTGCAACGGTCCTTCATCGAACACCAGGCAGCGCAGTGCGGATTCTGCCTTTCCGGCATCCTCATCTCCGCGACAGCGCTGTTGCGTCGCCAGCCCGACGCGGACGAGGATGCGGTACGGGCCGCACTCGATGACAACCTCTGCCGGTGCGGTAGCCACAATCGGATCGTCCGCGCGGTCCTGGCCGTCCGGCCCAAAGCTGGCACGCGGGCACTCGACGACGGCAACCGCCGATGACCCGGCCACTCGCCCCATCCAGCGTCGAGACGCTGCCGGCGTCGCTGGCTGACAACCCGAGACTGTCCCGATGGCTCAGCTTTCATCCCGATGGATATGTGCTCGTGCACACGGGCAAAGTGGAACTCGGCCAAGGCATCGTCACCGCGCTGGTGCAGATAGTCGCCGACGAGCTGGAGGTTTCGCCGCAACGCATCCGAGTCGCCGCCGCCAATACCACCGAGGCGCCGGACGAGGGATATACGGCCGGGAGCCTGTCGGTGCAGCACTCGGGCGCCGCGCTACGGCAGGTGTGCGCCGAAGTCCAAGCGGTGTGCCGGACAGCAGCAGCCGTTGCACTCGGCTCAGACGAGGGCGCCCTGCGCCTCGTTGACGGTGCGTTCGCGGCGTCGGGACGAACCGTCAGTTACTGGGACCTCCCAACGGCTGAGCTGCTTGATCGCGATGCCGACGGGCGGACGACGCCGAAGATGACCGCTGACTACCGCCACGTCGGGCAATCCCTGCCCCGCGTCGATTTCTCGGCGAAGCTGACCGGGACCCCCTGCTACCTGGGTGACCTCGTCCTACCCGGACAACTGCATGCCCGGGTGGTCCGGCCGCCCTCGCGCGGAGCCCGGCTCCACGCCGCGAACACGTCGCGAGCCACCGCACTCGCCGGCGTCCATCGGGTTGTCGTGCTCGAGGATTTCCTGGCCGTGCTGGCTGAGCGCGAAGAAACGGCGATACACGCCGCCGAACTGCTCGCCGCCGATAGTGACTGGCAGGAGCACGACTCGCTGCCCGACGACGCCGCGCTCGATGCGTTTCTGTCCGCGGCCCCGGCCGAGACCGAGACCCTCTTCGAGCGCGACGATGACCCCAGCGACGTCCTCCCCGCTCGGACGGTGACAGCAACCTATACGCGGCCCTATCTGGCCCACGGCTCCATCGCGACATCCACGGCGCTGGCGCTCTGGCACGACGGCACCCTGCAGGTGTGGACGAGCTCCCAGGGGATCTACCACCTGCGGGCGGCGATCGGGACCGCGCTGGGCCTGCCGGCAGCCGCGATCGTTGTGCAGCACATGGAGAGCGCAGGTTGTTACGGGCACAACGGTGCCGACGACGCCGCGTACGACGCCGCGGTGCTCGCCCAGGTGGTGCCGGGGCGGCCGGTGCGGGTGGTGTGGTCGCGCCAGGACGAGCTGGCCTGGTCACCGCTCGGACCGGCGATGCGGGTAGCGCTCACCGCCGAGGTGGACCCGGCCGGTTACGTGCGCAGTTGGCGGCACGAGATCTGGTCGAACGGGCACACGTCGCGGCCCGGCTCGGTCAGCCCGCCTTCGTTGTTGACCTACGCACATCAGCATCCGGCGGAGAGTCAGCGCATCGCGGCGGATCCGTCGTTGGAGCGCGGCGGCGGCTCGGCCCGCAACGCCGTCGCGGGCTACGACTTCCCCCGGCACGTGGTGCGGACTCATCGGCTGAGCACCATGCCCTTGCGGACGTCGGCCATGCGGGCCCTCGGCGCACACCTCAACGTCTTCGCGATCGAATCGCTGATGGACGAACTTGCGGGTGGCAGCGGCCAGGACCCGTTGGAGTACCGGCTGGCGCAGCTGGGCGATCCGCGTGGACGAAGAGTGCTCCAAGTCGCGGCCGAACGGGCCGGCTGGGGCGGCGTGCTGGCCACCCCTGGCTCAGGTCGCGGCATCGGTTATGCCCGCTACAAAGGGGTGGGCGCCTACTGCGCGGTCGTCGCGGAACTCGAGGCAGTGAGCTCGGTGCGAGTCCGCCGCCTGACGTTGGCGGTGGACGTCGGCACGGCGATCAATCCCGACGGCGTCGCGAACCAGATAGAAGGCGGTGCGATCCAATCGCTGAGCTGGACGCTGCGCGAACGGATCCGATTCGACCGGCGCCGGGTCACGAGCGACACCTGGGAGTCCTACCCCATCCTCAAGTTCAGCGACATACCGGCCGTCGACGTCGTCGTGCTGCCGTCGGACGAGCCGTCGGTGGGCGCGGGCGAGGCCTCGGTCGGCCCGACGGCCGCGGCGCTGGGCAACGCGATCGCGGCGGCCGTTGGCGTTCGCGTGCGGGACATGCCGCTCACGAGCGAAGCGATCGTCGCGGCGATCGAAGCAGGATGAGGTAGCCGGCTCACCACTGAACAGCGATGTACTTGCTCTCCATGAATTCGAGCAGTCCGTCGTGGCCACCCTCACGTCCGAGACCGGACTGCTTGACGCCACCGAACGGTGCCGCCGGATCCGAGACGACCGGACGGTTGAGCCCGACCATCCCGGTTTCGAGGGAGTCGGCCACCCTCAGCCCCGCGGCCAGGTCCCCGCTGTAGACATAGGACACCAGTCCGTATTCAGTGGCGTTGGCGTGCTCGATCATCTCCGGCACCGAACCGCAGGACACCACCGGCGCAACCGGCCCGAAGATCTCCTGGGTGAGAATCCTCGCGTCAGCAGGGACCTCGGACAGCACGGTCGGGGGGTAGAAGTAGCCGGCGCCGCTCGGAACCTTCCCGCCGGTGAGCGTCCGGGCGCCGGCGTCGACGGCGGAACTCACCAGCTCGTCGACCTTGTCCCGTGCATCGGAGTTGATCAATGGCCCGAGTTCGACGTCGTGGTCCAGGCCGGACCCCATCCGCAGCGCGGACATACGGCCCGCCAGCTTGTCCGAGAATTCCTCGGCGACCTGGGCATCGACGTAGAACCTGTTGGCCGCGGTACAGGCCTCTCCCCCATTTCGCATCTTCGCCACCATCGCGCCGCTGACCGCCTCGTCGATGTCGGCGTCGGCGAGCACGAGGAACGGGGCGTTGCCGCCGAGTTCCATGGAGCAGCTCACGATGTTGGCTGCGGCCTCGGCCAGAAGCGTGCGACCGACCTCGGTGGATCCGGTGAAGGACAGCTTGCGCACCCGGCAACCGCTGAGCAGCGCATGCGCCAGTTCACCGGAACGTCGCGACGGGAGCACATTGATCACGCCGTCGGGCACGCCGGCCTCGGCCAGCAACGCACCGATGGCCAACGCCGTCAGCGGCGTATCCGACGCCGGCTTGAGGATCATCGTGCAGCCGGCCGCGAGCGCCGGGCCGATCTTGCGGGTGGCCATTGCCGCGGGGAAGTTCCACGGCGTGATGAGCAGCGACACTCCGATCGGTTCCCGGCTGACCATGATCCGGTTACTGCCGCTCGGGGCCACCTGCAACGCACCGTCGGCCCGGACCGCCTCCTCGGCGTACCAGCGGAAGAACTCGGCGGCGTAGGCCACCTCTGAACGAGCGTCGGGCAGCGCCTTGCCGTTCTCGACCACGATGAGCCGAGCAAGATCGTCCTGTCGCTCGATCATGAGCTGCCAGGCCCGGCGCAGGATTTCCGCTCGCTCGCGGGGTGCGGTGGATCGCCAGCTCGGCAGCGCGTGTTCTGCCGCATCCGCGGCCGAGAGTCCGTCCGCCACCGTCGCGGAAGACACCGCTGTGAGCGTCTCCCCCGAGGCCGGGTCGATGACCGGGAACGAGGCTCCATCGGAGGCTGCCGCCCACTCGCCGCCGATCAGCAGATCGGTCGGCACGCCGGACAGCAGACGGGCGACCTGGGACAGAACAGGAGTGCGAGTCATCGAAAACCTCAGTCGTGGTCGGGTGGTCGTGGCGGGGGTCAGTAGGCGTTGGCAATGAACAGTTCTTGGGACGGGAACAGAGTGAGGATCCGGGCGCCGTCCGGAGCGACCACGACCTCCTCCTCGATGCGGGCAGCAGAGAACCCGTCCGTCGCCGGGCAGTACGTCTCCAGGGCGAACACCATGCCGGCCTGGATCTCGACCGGATCCTCCAACGAGTTCAATCTGCTGATGATCGGCCGCTCGTGCAAGCCCAGTCCCAGACCGTGCCCGAATTGCAGTCCGAAGCAGGCCATCTCGTTGTCGAAGCCGAACTCCTGCGCCGTGGGCCAGGCCTTCGCGATCGTGTCCGTGCCGACACCCGGGCTCACCAGAGCGATCGCGGCATCCATCCACTCCCGGGCCTTCGTATAGGCGTCACGCTGGGCCGGCGTCGACGAGCCGACGTTGAGCGTGCGGTAGTAGCACGTCCGATAGCCGTTGTAGGAATGGATGATGTCGAAGAAACAGGTGTCACCGGGGCGGATGATCCGATCCGAAAAGTTGTGCGGGTGCGGGTTGCAACGCTCACCCGATACCGCGTTGATCGCCTCGACCTGGTCGGACCCCATCTCGTAGAGCCGCTTGTTCGCCAGTGCAACGATCTCGTTCTCGCGGATGCCCGGTTTGAGCGCGTCGGCGATGTCCTGGTAGACGCCGTCCACCATCGCCGCGGCTTGTGACAGCAGCATGATCTCGTCGATGGATTTGATCTGCCGCGCATCCAGCATCTGCTGCTGGGCGTCGACTACACGCAGGCCCTGCTGCTGCATCTCGAACAGGAAGGCCGGTTCGACGATGTCCACGCCGACCGGCATGTCGCTCAGGCCCTGCTCGGACAGCATTCCCTTGATCTCGCGCACCGCCGAGCGCATGAGACCGGCGTCGGGCGCGATCGCGCCGCGAAGGCCCAACATGCCGGCGCGGCAGTTCTCGGGCGCCAGCCAGGGTGCGTAGAGCTGGTGATGCCGCGCGGCCGAGCCGAAATCCCACAACACGGGCTCGGCACCGCGGGCGAGCAGGGCGTAACGCGTCATCTTGTCGCCCAGTGCCCCGCCGATCCAGGTCTGGGTGACGTAACGGATGTTGTAGAAGTCGAAGAGCAGGAAGGAACCGCACTCGCTAGCGTCGAGGGACTGCCCGGCTCGCGAGAGTCGGTAGTCGCGCAGCCGGTCCATGTTCACGCGCGTCTCGTAGTCGACCGCGGCGTGACCGGGAGCCGGAACCATCGGTGTCCCGAACACGGCAGCGTCGGATCCCGAGCGGTGTGCCGGTGTCATGGGCGGTTGGCTCTCGCCGTCATGGGCTATCCCGTTCCTTGTAGCATACGATCGTGAATGCAAACGATTGCTGGCAATCGTACCGTGCAGCGGGGGGGCGTCAACAGCGGTCAGCGGCAATCGGCGGGGGCGGCCTGTGACCGAGTGGCCGGTGCGCCCGCTTGCCATGTTGGTGGCGGGCACGTTGTTCATGCAGAACCTGGACGGCACCATCATCGCGACGGCCGCCCCGAGCATGGCCCGCTCGTTCCACGTCGGATCCGCTCAGATCGGCGTCTGCATCACCGCGTATCTCGTGACGGTCGCCGCCTTGATCCCGGTGAGCGCCTGGGTGGCCGACAAGTGGGGAGCGCGCAACGCATTCCTTGTCGCCATCGCGGTCTTCACCGGTGCCTCGTTCCTCTGCGCAGTCAGCACCAGCCTGGTCGAGCTGTCCGCGACGCGCGTCCTGCAAGGAGGCGGCGGCGCAATGATGGTGCCGATCGGGCGACTCGTCGTGCTGAACTCCACCGACAAGCAGCACATCATCCGCGCGATCGCGTATCTGACCTGGCCCGGACTACTCGCACCGGTCATCGCACCAGCCGCCGGCGGCTTGTTGACCACCTACGCGTCCTGGCACTGGATTTTTCTCATCAACGTCCCGCTGGGCGTCACCGCGCTGCTCGTCGCCCTGCGCATGATGCCGCGGCTGCCTCCCGGCAAGCCGGGGCCGTTGGATTGGACCGGGTTCCTGGGCACCGCCATCGCGCTCGGTTCGCTGATCAGCGTGGCGGCACTGCTCGGCGAGCCGTCGGTGCGCTGGGGAGCCGTCCTGGTTCTCGCCTGCGTCAGCGCGAGTTCCGGACTCCTGGTCACGCTCCACCTCTTGCGCGCGACTGCACCGTTGGTGCGCTTGGACGCCCTTCGCGTGCGGACGTTCCGCTCTGCCCAACGCAGCGGGGGGCTGTTCCGCATCGGAATCAACGCGGTCCCTTTCTTGGTCCCGCTGCTGTTCGAAGACCGGTTCGGCTGGAGCCCGGCGCGGGCCGGCACCGTGCTGCTCTTCCTGTTCGTCGGCAACGTCGCGGTGAAGCCGCTGACCACCCCCTTGCTGAAGGCATTTTCGTTCCGAACCGTGATGATCATGGCCACCTCGGCCGCGACCCTCAGCATCGCCGCCTGTGCGCTCTTGCGGGCGTCGACACCATTGCCTCTCATCGCGGCGACCCTGCTCGTCGGTGGCATCTTTCGTTCGATCGGGTACACCTGTTACAACACGATCGCCTTCGCCGACATCGAGCAACGAGCGATGAACCAGGCCAACACACTGGCCAGCACGATTCAGCAGTTGACCCAGGCGCTCGGGATTGCCCTGGCGGTCGTGTCGCTCAAGGCGGCTCGGCCCCTGGTGGGCGAACACGCGTCGTATGTCTTCGCCTTCCTCGTCCTCGCCGGCGTCATCGCGCTCGCGACCGTTGGTGCGTTCCGACTTCCTCGCTCGGCCGGCGAGTCGCTCCGCAACAGCCCCGCGCGCTGATCCGTCGGCAGGTTGCCAGCCGCGCGTCCGATCCGGCTATGGTTCTGCAAACGATTGAAGTGGGGCGTTCCGTGACCGACGATCCGCTGGCCGGAGGTGTGAAATCCGACGTGCGCGATGGCATGCGCATCGACTGGGACCTGCCGATCACGATGGATGACGGTGTGGTCGTACGCGCCGACCTATACCGCCCGATGGAGTCGGGTCGATACCCGGTGATTGCCAGTTACGGCCCCTACGCCCATGGGCGCCCTGGCATCCACACCAGAGCGCCGAGCCCCTGGTGCCGGGCGAGGTCTATGAGGTGGACATCGAAATCTGGGCGACCTGCGTCGTGCTGCCGCCGTGGTTCCGGCTGGCGCTGAGCATTCTCGGCCGTGACTTCGATCATGGGATGGAGCCGGCTGATCTCGGCGGAACCCTGATGCGTGGCAGCGGCCCGTTCCGCCACGATCACGAGGCGGATCGTCCCGCGAGGATCTTCGACAATGCGGTGACGATCTATGCCGGCGGTGACCGACCGTCCGCACTGCTTGTCCCGATCATCGAGGCGTAACCATCGGCGGCGAGCTAGCCGACGACCAGACCCGCTTCCCGGTCCAGTGCCGCCGCGAGAACGTCGACGCCGTCCACAATGGTGGGCCGGTATCTGCGGCGCAGCTCGATCACCGTTTTTAGCGCGTCTCTGTCGACCACTGCGTCGCGAACCAGACCTTCGACTGGATCTTTCAGCCGCGCGACGTACTGCTCGGCGAGCGCCGGCCCGAGCCCCAGCGCGGTGGTGGCCTCCTCGGCAGTCACGTCGTCCAGCAGTCCGGAACAGATCTGTTCCGTCGTCTCTCGCAGTACGGCGGCGAGCTGCTGGGCCGGCTGCAGGTTGTCCGCTCCGGCGATCGCCAGCACCGTGCCGAGGTAGGGCGCACACACCTCCGCCGCTCCCACGAGGGCGGTGCAGCCTGCCTCCTCCGCGAGGAGTTCGTTTCCGGCGTTGAGCATCGTGGCCGCACACCGTCCGTCGAGCAGCGCAGCGAGGCGTTTCGGCGTCGAGCCGAGCGTGGTGAGCTCGTAGTCGTCAAGGCTGAGCCCGATCGATTCCGCGGCCGCGTACATCACAAACGCAAATCCCGAAGTCGGGACGTCGACTCCCCACGGGGCTCCGCGGAGCTGGTCGGCCGTGGTGCCGTTCCTCGCGTACAGGCCCAGACCGAGGCCGCGATCGATGGCCGCCACGATCTTGACGTCGGCGGTGACCCCCAGCGGGTTGTCGGCGCAGAACCGGTAGGCCACCACGTTGTCGGGGCTGGTGAAGACGACGTCGAGGTCGCCGTCGAGCAGCGAGCGCAACTGCCCCGGCGATGACGCGACCGGTACCTCGTCGACGTCCAGCCCGGTCTCGGCGAGTCGCCCGATTCGGCGCGCCACCCGCAGTAGCACCGAGGGAGTGAACGCACCGACTACGAGTTTGCGGCTCAATGCGACTCCTGTTCGCGACGGCATCGCAGCTACGCGATTCGCCGCAGTCCGTGGGGGAAGGTGTGCAACCGCTCGGCGCCGCCGGCGGTGATGTGCAGCAGTTCTCCGGTCTGCACGCCGAGGGTGTGGTCGGTCGTGACGACGTTCGGCTGCACGACGACCGTCATGCCCTCCTCGAGCGGGGATTCGGGCACCGGTGCAAGCAGGCGGCTCGCTGAACCGAACACCGGCGGAAGGTAGCCGCCGCCGAAACCGTGCACCAGATCGTCCAGGACGGTGAAGCCCGCCGATTCAATTACCCGGGCCGCCTCGATCAGTTCCGCCGGCAACACACCTGGCCGCAGCAGCGACTGAACGGCCTCGAACGCCGCGGCGGCCACGTCGTGCAATTCACGTACGAGCGGCGTCGGGTCAGCTGCGACGGTGAATGTCCGCAGCAGTTGCCCGGGATAGTCCGGGGCCGACGTCGCCGACAGTTCGAAGCTGAGCAGGTCGCCCTCGTGAAGCACCCGGTCGGTCGGCCACTGTCGCGGCACGCAGCGATCCGGCGCGCTCATCGATGTCACCGAGAGGTAGTGGATGTGGTGACCACCGCCGCGTGAGACGTAGGCCCGCTCCAGCTTGGCGCACAGTTCGTATTCGCTCATGCCGACGTTCTGCGGTTCGGTCAATGCCTGGGCGGCCAAGTCGGTGAGAGCCGCCGCGTTGCGCAGGGCGGCCACCTCCTCCGCGGACTTTCGCAGCCGCAGTTGCACGAACGGCCGGTTCAGGTCACGCACCGTGCCGGCTTCGGACAACTGACCCACCTGGTCGGCACCCAACGCGCCGACGTAGCCGATCGACGCCGCGCCCCGGTGCCGAAGCAGCGCCGACAGTCCGGCCACCGGATCCCGGCCGGCCCAGCGGACGTCGGCGTTAGCGGCCGCCTCGCATGCGTTCGGGACGTGGTTATAGAAGCCAACCAGCAGCACGTCCCGCTCACCGGGGCTGACCAGGACGTAGGCCTGGGCGGTGACCGGCCACCCGGTGAGCCACGGCACCGCCGAGCCACTGCGGTTGGCGCCGTAGAGCACGCAGTGCTCTACGGCGGCGGCCTGCATCGTCGCGTGCAGTGCATCGCGCCGGCGGTCGAATTCCGCGGCAGAAAAGCGATAGGGAGCAGCGTGCGCTGACCCATCGGTCATGTCGGCGCCTCTTCCTTGGTCGAACGAGCCCTACGATGGTGGAACGGATCGCGCAACGCTGCGGACAGGGGCGCCCGATGGTTGAGCCGGAATATCGTCACCAAGTGTGGCCCCGCGCACCGCGCCCGGACTCGGTGAATCCAGGCCTACCGCGCCCCGACGGGCAGCCACCATCACCGACTGATGCGCCCAGCCGCCCGTCGCAGAATTCCGAAATCGCTGCCCCTCGCCCGTCGAGACTGCGGAGCGTGTGGCGCCGGATCCGCTCAAGCGATCCAGATCGCAGGTCTTGAGCGTCACGCGAGCCTGTCGGCGACCCAGTCCGCCGTGCGGTAGCGATGCAGCGGCGCGACGTTCGCGCAGCCGTGGTTGCCGGTCTCGATCGCCAGCAGCCGCGCGCCACGAACCTCGTCAGCCAGCCGCTGGCCCTCCTGCCACGGGATCAGGCGGTCCTGCTTGCCCACCACGACGAGCAGTGGGCAGCCGATGGAGCCGGTGCGCCCGGCCATCCCCAGTCCGAGTGCAGCGCGGCGTGCTTCGTCGTCGTCGGCCGTCGCGCTACGAACCCGGAAGGTTTCGCGGGTCAGTTCGGGCAGACCCTCCCAGACCTCGCCGAAGTTGTAGGGGCCGCACAAGGCGACGCAGGCTCGGACGCGGTCGTCGCCGCTCGCGATCCGCGGCGCGTAGTAGCCACCGAGGCTGACGCCCCACACGGCGATCCGATCCGACGCGATGTCCGGGTGCGCACTCATCCAGTCCAGGAGGACGGACCCGGGCACCTCCCAGTCGCCGCGGATAGGCAGGTCGTACTCGGCCTCGCCTTGGCCGGGACCGTCGATGGAGAGCGTGGCGAGGCCGCGTTCGAGGAAGAGCTGCTCGGTCGAGCGGAGCTCCTCCTTGGTCGAGTCGAGTCCGGACACCATCAGCACGGCCGGGTGGGGACCCGGACCGTCGGGCAGGCGCAGGACACCCACCATCCGGCTGCCGTCGAAGGGAATCTCCACGCGCTCGCCCGGAGGGTCCAGATACGGCAGTGCCTCATTGAGGCAGCGCACCGCCGACATGTGCGCGGCGCGCATCTGGTCCAGATCCTCGACGAAAACGAACTTCGCGAAGTGGTAGTACACCGCGGCCTGGGCCAGGTGCGCGCCCGCCGAGCGCGTGTGCTTGTCCTCGAGCTCCTGGCGACCTAGCTCCTCGTAGACCACTGCGCTGGCGCTCCACGCCGCGCACCAGTCCGACCACCGCTGCAGTCCCGCGGTGATGGCCTCGAAGTCACCGACGGTCACCCCGTTCGTGGTGAACCGCGGCGCCCAGTGCGAGATCGCCGACGCAAGCTTGTCGTCCATCCACGCCTCCTGGCAGCCGGTGCTGCAATCGAATGCACTCTGCCCCGCCAAGGTGTCGCCTGTCAATGCCGGATCCAAACGCTCGGGTCGGCTACTCTCGTGCCGTGCCGCAGTTGAAGGTCACACTTCGCGACGTTGCCACGCGCGCCGGCGTTCATCCCGCAACCGTGTCGCGTGCACTGGCCGAAGCGACTCGCCACAAGGTCAACGCCGAGACTGCGCGCCGCGTCATCGTCGCCGCTCGCGAGCTCGAGTACGAGCCCCACCTCACCGCGCGGACGTTGCGCACAGGCCGTACCGCGACGGCAGGGGTACTCATCCCGGATCTGACCAACCCGTTGTTCCCGCCCATCCTGCGCGGCATCGAGGACAGCCTGGCCGAACGCGACTTCACCGCGCTCATCGCCAACACCGACAACGACAGCGAGCGGGAACGCCGGGCGTTGCGAGCGCTGCGCGCGCGCAATGTCGATGGATTCATCCTGCTGACCGCACACCGCAACGACACGACGCTCGCATCACTGATCGACAACGAGATCGCGGTGGTGACGGTGAACCGGGTGGCCTCCGGCCCCGACGTGTCCTCGGTGAGCGCCGACGACTTCACCGGGATAGCCGCCGTTGTCGACCACCTCGTCGGGTTGGGCCACACTCGCATCGCGGCGATCGCCGGTCCCCGCAGTTTGAGCACCGGCCGCGGGCGCCTCAAGGCGCTCAGCGCCGGGCTGCGACGTCACGGGATGACGCTCGACCCAGGGCGCGTCGTCTACGCCCGAGCCTTCTCCGTCACTGAGGGCCAGCGGTGCATGGCCGAACTGCTAGCAGGCACCGATGCCACCGTAGTTGTGGCCGCGAACGACATGCTCGCCGTGGGTTGCCTCGATGCGCTGCGTAGCCGCGGGCTGCGCTGTCCCGCCGATATATCGGTGACCGGGTACAACGACATGCTGTTCATGGACAAGCTCGATCCGCCGCTCACGACCGTGCGTATCCCGCAGGTACAGATGGGTATCGAGGCCGGCCGGATCCTGCTCGACCGGCTGCTGGGCCGCACCAACGCGACCCAGCATCTCGTGCTGCCGGTGCAACTGGTGGTCCGGAAGTCGACAGCCGCCCCGCACGCCTGAACCCGTCACGCGGGGGGCCGATGTCGCCCTCGAAGCACGTTGACACCGTCGCGGCGCATGGTTACGTTTTTTCTCATAGCGAACGATTGCAGCAGTTCCGTTTCTTCCGCTGAGGGGTGGTTACCCTGCGCGGCAGCCCGTCGACGATCTTTCGACATCGTCGAGGTGGGAATCCCGCGGCTGCGCGGCCGCGCCGCAGTAGACAGCGAACGATTCCGCACCGTGCGTGACTACGCCTGGCGGTCATGCATGACAGCACGAGCGACTCTCCACAGACGGCGTCCCCGGACACCGTCCACATCGACCTCTGAAGAACCGACCTATTCACGGATGGACGTTCACATGGGACGACACTCGACCTCGCGGGGGTTGCTGGCGGCGGACTGCGCAACCGCGATGGCCGCACTGGTGGCCGCTGGATGCAGTTCGAGCAAGTCGTCGGGCGGTGGTGGCGGTGCCGGTTCGTTGGTGCTGGGATCGCCTGGGATCCCCCCGGTCGTTTCCGGACTGCTTCCCTACATCGCCGACAAACAGGTCTTTTACAAGAAGTACGGCGTAAACGTAACGATCAAGAACTTCCAGACCAGAACCGACGCCACGCGCGCGGTGGCCACCGGTCAGATCGACCTCGCGATCATGCCGCCAGCGCAGCTCGTCCAGCTCGCGTCCCAGGGCAAGCCGCTGGTCGGCCTGCAGGGACAGGAATTCCCTGACTGGGTCGTCGTCTCGACCGGTTCGAGCGTCAACACCTGCCAGGCCCTGAAGGGGAAAGTGTCGGCGTCGACGCAATCGGAGGCATCAGATACATCGCGCTGCTCCAGATGGTGCGGACCTGCGGCATGAGCATCAGCGACGTTCACCGACTGGCATTTCCCGGCAACGCGAACCCGCAAGCTCTCGTCGCCGGCCAGCTGAAGGTGTCGGTGCTACAACTGAACGAGTTCGTGGCCGTCCAGTCGCAGGGCAAGAAGCTGACGACGGTGCTCAAGATGAGCCAGGCAGTGCCCGACACAATGTCCGAGATGTACGGCACGACCAAGATTGAGCTGGCCAAGAAGCGCTCGACCTTCGTCAAGTTCATCGCCGCTCGGATTGCGACCATCGTACAAGGACATCGTCGATCTGACGGTGTACGCCGACGCGCCCAAGCTCGTCTCGACGTCGGGGTGATGACATGAACTCTGAACCGAACATCAGCTACGTGCCGCTCGAGGCCATGGACGAGCGCATGCAAGCCGAAATCCAGCGCTGCGCGGTCGAAGGCACACCGAGACCGGAAAGCTCGGCGGTGCGGGCACATGCACCGAACTCCTTCTGGGCCTTCGCCGACGCCTGGCGCGACACCTTCCGCAACGGCGTCTGCGATCACGCGATCAAGGACCTGTGCCGGGTCTACATCTCACGCACGGTGAAGTGTGAATTCTGCGGCAATCAGCGCTCGACCAAGGCCCGCGCCGCCGGCATCCAGGAGCAGCAGTACGACGAGCTTCTCAACTTCGAGTCCTCGGATCGCTACGACGAACGTCAGAAGGCGGCGCTCGCCTACGCCGAAGCCATCGCCTGGGGACTCAACTCGGATGAGCTCTGGACGAGATTGCATCAACACTTCAGCGAGCCGGAACTCGTCGAGCTCGGCTGCTTCATCGGGCTGACGTTCGGTCAGCAGAGCTGGATCCGACTGCTCGGCATCGACCATCACCAGTACCTCGCGGGCACCAATGCCTCCATGGCACCGGGCTTCGAAACGGCAGAACAACTCGCCGCGAGCAAGGCGTCCGCGACCTACTGGGCCCATCCCAGCGGAGCGGCGCCGTCGTAAGCACAGAGCGCGAGGCTCCTGGGAGGGTGTGAGCGCGTCGACGAGTAGTTCGCGGTAGACGGCGTCGACTAGCCAGCCGACGAATCGACATCACTTGATTCGGCCGCCGTTCAATTGCATGCTCCAAGAGGCGCACGCACCGAACGTGACCTCCACACTTGCGACGTTGCCATCTTGCTCAAGCTCGTTCACGACCGTTCATCCTCGTCCACACTGCCAGTCCGTTTTGTCCGAATTCACTAACCTTGCGCAAACGTGTAAACCCTTGCTGCATGAGGGATTCCGCATCTGCACGGATGTCCGCGAATAGGCTCGAACGAGACCGTCGGCTGCCGAACTGGCCACGGTATCCCCCACGTCCTCCTTGCCAAGACTGACAAGGTAAGGATTGCTCGATGGTGTGGGCGACGAAGCGTTCGAGCCTTCAACTCCGGCTCGACAACATCCGGCGGCTGCTTCCGAACGTGAACAATTTGAACCAGCTGCCACCTCGACGTCGACCGCGCTCGACGTTCAAAGTCCCGAAATACGGGCCCTCAAATGCAGCGATGTTCAAATGCGGGGCGAAAATGGGGTGACATACGAGTGACAGGGCGCCAGGTCCAAGCGCTTGCCGAGAGCTCACAGCCCAGCGATCACAGGCATCTGGTGTGGAGCTGAGGGGATTCGAACCCCTGACCCCCTCGATGCGAACGGTCATTTCTCGTCACCGCGTGACGTGCCGTGTCGGCTCTTGTCGCCCAGATTCCAGTAGACAGCGGGGCTTCAGTCGCCTGATGCCGTCTGGAACCGGTTCGTGTCGGCTGGTGCCGGTGCCGCGGTTCGGGGTCAAACGAGGGTCAACAGCAGAGCGCCGGTTAGGTCGCTGGTGCCCGCCGATTGGCGCCTGGGCCGGTGCCCAACCCGGACCCTGCCGGGCGGTCACGGCCGCTACCCTGAGGTCACGCACCTACCCCGCACGTGGATTGGCAGATCTAGCTTCTTCTCCGCATCGACTTGCACTATGTGCACAACGCATGAAACAATGCGTTATGTGAGTACAGCACCGCCCCCGCTCGCGCCTATCTTCCGCAGCGACACGCAGCTGCAGATCCTGGGTACGACCTACCTGGAACCCGAACGGCACTTCACGATTCCCGAACTGGTGGAGCGCTCAAGCCGACCGCAGCCAACGGTCGCCCGCGAGGTTGATCGACTCACCGAAGCCGGACTCTTGCAGAGCGAACTCCGGCGCGGCCGCCGCAGCGTCTGGGCGGACACCACCTCCCCGATCTTCGACGAGTTGCACTCGATCCTGCTCAAGACCATCGGTCCCAAAGCAGTCATCGAACAACAGCTTCGCGGGCTCGAGGGCATCGACCAAGCGCTGATCTACGGCTCTTGGGCACGCCGCTACCAAGGCGAACCCGGTCCACTCCCCCAGGACGTCGATCTGATGGTGATCGGAGACGCGGACGTGGCTGAGGTCCGTTCGGAGGCCGACGCTGCATCCCATCGGCTGGGCCGCGACGTCAACGTCACCGTCCTGACACCCGAGGAATGGGAACGCGGCGAGACGGGATTCCTTAACCACCTCAAGACCCAGCCACTCGTCACCCTGGATCTGCTCCGATGAGACCACTCGTGAGGTGGTCGTGACCGCACCCAAACCTGTCGCCACACTGCTCACGGCGAGGCGCCTCGAACAGGTCCCAGCCGACCGCCCCAGCGCCCAGCTACGTCTCGCTCGAGCCGAGGAGAAGCTCGACGCGGCCCGCAAGATCGCCGCCATCGATGTCGAGATCGCCTACGTCACCGCCTACGACGCCATGCGCATCGCCGTCACCGCCCACATGCTCTCCCTCGGCTACCGAGTCCGCGCCATCGCCGCAGCACACGAGGCAGTCGGCATCTATGCCGAGGCCATGATCAACAGCGCCAGCACAGGCGAATACCAGCGGATACGACGACGCCGCAACAAATCCGAATACGACGACATCACCATCGGCACAGCAGACCTCACCGCCGACCTCGCACACGCCGCCGCGGTCATCCAAGCCGTCCGCCGCGCGCTCCGAGTCGGCCGGGTACACCGGCGAGATTGACGTCGCGACCCACCGGACTCGCTGGCGACACGCCGAATCTGTCAGTCGGCTCGCCTAACCTGTCGCTGTGGAACCTCCGGCCTCGTCCTCGCCGCGCGACGACGAGCGGCGCCGTGATCTGTTCCGCTACCTGACCGCTGATGAGTCGGGCGACTACCTGGCGGTCATGGACCTGTTCGCAGCCACCCTGTTGACTGATCTGTCGGCCGCCGAGGTCGCCACCCAGCTTGCCGACCGCGGCCGCACGCTCGAGCGCGATACCGTCGAGGCCCGCTGCCGCCAACTCGTCGAGTGGGGCAACCTCGTCCCGTCCATCCGCGACGCCCGGGTCAGCTCCGTCGCCGAGTACCTCCGCTCGCGATCGCGCTACCAGGTCTCCAAGCTTGGCGGCCGAGTTCACCGCGATGCGGTCGAGATCCTGCAGGCCACCGACGGCGCGCGTGAGGTCGCCCGAGAGCTGCTGGGTCAGATCGTCCAGTCCCTCGACCGGATCATCACCCAGCTGGCCC
This sequence comes from Jatrophihabitantaceae bacterium, assembly GCA_036833255.1. Taxonomy (GTDB): domain Bacteria; phylum Actinomycetota; class Actinomycetes; order Mycobacteriales; family Jatrophihabitantaceae; genus QHCC01. Next base: position 344 of record DAITQD010000028.1, on the reverse strand, counting down.
GCGCCGACATCGACGCCGACGCGCTGGCCGGCGAGGTCACGACCGTCTTCGGTAACCAGCGGCTGTTCACAGACAGCGTCCGCGACTTCTACGCCTACCTCGCCGCCATCCTCACCCGCTACGACCTCGGCGGCGACGAGTACGCCCAGTTCAAGGAGCTGTTGCTCGTCTACATCGACCTGATCACGGCCGACGTCAACCGGCACGCTCCTGCTGTGTCTGGTCGCGTCCTGCAGGTGATTAACCGGCTCGACTTGTTGCTCGCAACCCTCGCGAGCCTTCCGGGCCTCGTCCTTCCCGACGGCACGCCGGTCGAGCGGGCCCGGGGACGCACCGGCGCCGAC
>DAITQD010000027.1:15262-24719 GCA_036833255.1 Jatrophihabitantaceae bacterium | reverse complement strand
AGCGCCGCCAAACCAAAAACCCAACTCCTCGTCGCTGCGCCTTTCGCCTGTCAAACCCACCGCGCGACCCGACAGCGGCACCGCACCACCCCGACTCCCGGTCGCTGCCGCTCTTCAAGAGGCGAAACAACCCAACCCGACAGCGCACCGAAGTGCAGGGGTGAGTTGGCAGTGTGTAGGGGGCACCGGTAAGGTAGTTGCTTGTGCCCGGAGCAATCCGGGTCCCGATCTGTGCCTTTCGGTGCGGTCGGCCGCAGGTCCCGAGACATCGAGGCCACGGTTGGCGCCCAGCGGCACGGGCTCACTGCCCAGACCGACGAGATTTCGCCGGGCTGGCCCGTGGCAGCGTGGCGACACGCCCGACCTCGGGGACCGGTGAGAGGTGACAAGAACACAGCAGGACCGCCGGGCGGCACCGTCGGCGATCACGACCACAGGCACGACTGACGAGCAGAACACCACCACGTCGAACAAGGAGATTGCAGGCCCCATGCCTACGATCAATCAGCTAGTCCGCAAGGGCCGGCAGGACAAGATCAGCAAGACCAAGACCCCGGCGCTGAAGGGATCCCCGCAGCGCCGCGGTGTCTGCACCCGCGTCTATACGACGACGCCGAAGAAGCCGAACTCGGCGCTGCGCAAGGTGGCCCGCGTGCGGCTCACCAGCGGCATCGAGGTCACGGCCTACATCCCGGGTGTCGGTCACAACCTGCAGGAACACTCCATCGTGCTCGTCCGCGGTGGCCGAGTGAAGGATCTGCCAGGCGTGCGCTACAAGATCATCCGCGGCTCACTCGACACCCAGGGCGTCCGCGGCCGTAAGCAGGCGCGTAGCAAATACGGCGCGAAGAAGGAGAAGAGCTAATGCCACGCAAGGGCCCGCCCCCGCGTCGGCCGCTCGTCGTCGACCCGGTCTACAACTCGCCGCTGGTCACGCAGTTGGTCAACAAGATCCTGCTGCACGGCAAGCGCTCGGTCGCCGAGAGCATCGTCTACGGCGCCCTCGAAGGTGCCCGCGACAAGAGCGGCAACGACCCGGTCATCACGCTCAAGCGCGCGCTCGACAACGTCAAGCCCACGCTCGAGGTCAAGAGTCGCCGCGTCGGGGGGGCCACGTACCAGGTGCCCGTCGAGGTCAAGCCCGGTCGCAGCACCACGCTGGCCCTGCGCTGGTTGGTCGGCTACTCGCGGCAGCGCCGTGAGAAGACGATGACCGAGCGTCTGATGAACGAGCTCCTCGACGCCAGCAACGGCCTGGGTGCCGCTGTGAAGCGCCGCGAGGACACCCACAAGATGGCCGAGTCGAACAAGGCCTTCGCGCACTACCGCTGGTAACCCCAGCCGCCATAAACAGTTCGCCCGCGATCTAGACGAGAAGGAATCATGGCAAACAACGCCGAGCTCGCCACGACCCGAAACATCGGGATCATGGCGCATATCGACGCGGGCAAAACCACGACGACCGAGCGCATCCTCTACTACACCGGTATCAACTACAAGATCGGTGAAGTCCACGACGGCGCAGCCACGATGGACTGGATGGAGCAGGAGCAGGAGCGCGGCATCACCATCACTTCCGCGGCCACCAAATGCACCTGGAAGGGCCACACGATCAACATCATCGACACGCCCGGCCACGTCGACTTCACGGTCGAGGTCGAGCGGTCGCTGCGGGTGCTCGACGGTGCGGTCGCGGTCTATGACGGTGTCGCCGGTGTCGAGCCGCAGACCGAGACGGTGTGGCGCCAGGCCGACAAGTACAGCGTGCCGCGCATGTGTTTCGTCAACAAGCTCGACCGCACCGGCGCGGACTTCTTCCGCTGCGTGCAGATGATGATCGACCGGCTCAACGCCACTCCGCTCGTCCTGCAGATCCCGATCGGCGCCGAGGGCGACTTCATCGGCGTGGTCGACCTGCTCGAGATGCACGCGCTGACCTGGCGTGGCGAGACCGAACTCGGTGAGGAATTCGCCATCGAGGAGATCCCCTCTGATCTGAGGGCGCTCGCCGACGAGTGTCGCGAGAAGCTGCTCGAGACGCTGTCCGACGTCGACGACGAGATCGCCGAGATCTTCCTCGACAACGGCGAGTTCACCGTGGCCCAGCTCAAGGCGGCGATCCGGCGCGCGACGCTGGCCGACCTCGTCAACCCGGTGCTCACCGGCTCGGCGTTCAAGAACAAGGGCGTCCAGCCCATGCTCGACGCCGTCATCGACTACCTCCCCTCGCCGCTCGACGTCGATCACGTAGAGGGCCTGCTGATGGACGGCGAGACCGTAGCCATCCGCAAGACCGACGAGTCCGAGCCGCTGTCGGCACTGGCGTTCAAGATCGCCACCGACCAGCACCTCGGCAAGCTCACCTACGTCCGCATCTACTCCGGCAAGGTCGACAACGGCGCTCAGGTGCTGAACTCCACCAAGGACCGCAAGGAGCGGATCGGCAAGATCTACCAGATGCACGCGAACAAGCGTGAGGAGCTGCCACGCGCCGGCGCCGGCGACATCATCGCCGTTGCGGGCCTGAAGCAGACCACTACTGGGGACACCCTCTGCGACCCGCAGAAGCCGATCGTGCTCGAGTCGATGACGTTCCCGGCACCGGTCATCTACGTGGCCATCGAGCCGAAGACGAAGAGCGACCAGGAGAAGCTCGGCGTCGCGATCCAGAAGCTCGCCGAGGAGGACCCGACCTTCCAGGTCCGTACCGACGTCGACACCGGCCAGACGATCATCGCCGGCATGGGCGAACTCCACCTGGAGATTCTCGTCGACCGAATGCGGCGCGAGTTCAAGGTCGAGGCCAACGTCGGCAAACCCCAGGTCGCCTACCGGGAGACCATCCGGCGGATCGTCGAGCGTGAGGACCTCACCTACAAGAAGCAGACGGGTGGCTCCGGCCAGTACGCCAAGGTGCAGATCCGGCTCGAGCCGCTGGAGCTCACCACCGACGGACCGATCTACGAGTTCGAGAACGCCGTCACCGGTGGGCGCATCCCGAAGGAGTTCATCCCGTCGATCGACCAGGGCGCCCAGGAGGCCATGCAGTACGGCATCCTCGCCGGTTACCCGCTGGTCGGCGTGAAGATGATCCTGACCGACGGTGGCTACCACGACGTCGACTCCTCGGAGATGGCGTTCAAGATCGCCGGTTCGATGATCTTCAAGGCGGCCGCCCGCAAGGCCTCCCCGGCCCTGCTGGAGCCGATGATGGCCGTCGAGGTCACCACGCCCGAGGAGAACATGGGCGACGTCATCGGCGACCTGAACTCCCGCCGTGGCCACATCCAGGCCATGGAGGAGCGCGGTGGCGTTCGGGTGGTCAAAGCACTCGTCCCGCTGTCGGAGATGTTCGGCTACGTGGGTGACCTGCGTTCCAAGTCGCAGGGCCGCGCGAGCTACTCCATGCAGTTCGACAGCTACGCGGAGGTTCCGAACAACGTGGCCAAGGAGATCATCGCGAAGGTGAACGGCGAGTAGCCCACCAGTTTGACAAAGCAGTCCAACTAGCCGGACTCAGAAGACCGGCCATTTCCAAGAGGGAAAGGGATCCACAGTGGCGAAGGCGAAGTTCGAGCGGACCAAGCCGCACGTCAACATCGGCACCATCGGTCACATCGACCATGGCAAGACGACGCTGACCGCAGCGATCTCCCGCGTGCTGCACCAGAAGTACCCGGCGTTGAACCCGAACACCGAGGCGTTCGACCAGATCGACAAGGCGCCTGAGGAGCGGCAGCGCGGTATCACCATCAACATCGCGCACATCGAGTACCAGACGGAAAAGCGTCACTACGCCCACGTCGACTGTCCCGGTCACGCCGACTACATCAAGAACATGATCACCGGCGCGGCCCAGATGGATGGCGCGATCCTGGTGGTGGCCGCTACCGATGGTCCGATGCCGCAGACTAAGGAGCACGTGCTGCTCGCCCGTCAGGTCGGCGTCCCCTACATCGTCGTTGCGCTGAACAAGGCTGACATGGTCGACGACGAGGAGATCATGGAGCTCGTCGAGCTCGAGGTCCGCGAACTGCTCACGCAGTACGAGTTCCCGGGTGACGACGCTCCGATGGTGCGTGTCTCGGCGCTCAAGGCGCTCGAGGGCGATGAAAAGTGGGGCGAATCGGTCCTCGAGCTGATGACCGCCGTCGACGAGTCGATCCCACAGCCGGTCCGGGAGACCGAGAAGCCGTTCCTGATGCCTATTGAGGACGTCTTCACGATCACCGGTCGCGGCACGGTCGTCACCGGCCGTATCGAGCGCGGTGTGTTGAAGATCAACGAGACCGTCGACATCATCGGGATCCGCCCGGAGAAGCAGACCACCACGGTCACGGGCATCGAGATGTTCCGCAAGCTGCTCGACGAAGGCCAGGCCGGGGAGAACGTCGGCCTGCTGCTGCGTGGCATCAAGCGCGAGGACGTCGAGCGCGGCCAGGTCATCATCAAGCCGGGCACGACGACCCCGCACACCGATTTCGAGGCAAACGTCTACATCCTCTCGAAGGACGAGGGCGGCCGGCACACGCCGTTCTTCAACAACTACCGTCCGCAGTTCTACTTCCGCACCACCGACGTGACTGGCGTGGTGACCCTCCCCGAGGGCACCGAGATGGTCATGCCGGGCGACAACACCGAGATGACGGTCGCGCTGATCCAGCCGATCGCCATGGAGGACGGCCTGCGCTTCGCCATCCGCGAGGGTGGCCGCACGGTCGGTGCGGGACGCGTCACCAAGATCGTCAAGTAAGGCGCGGCGGCGGCCCAGTTTGCCAGCGGCAAGCCTGGGCCGCCGCACCGCAGGCACCATCCGCTCTCGGCCGGCGATCCGGCGGGCGAGCTCGTTCCGGTAAAGCAGCATCGAACACAGTGAAGGTGAGTCAGCCACCATGGCGGGACAGAAGATCCGCATCAGGCTCAAGGCCTACGACCATGAGGCCATCGACGCCAGCGCGCGCAAGATCGTCGAAACCGTGACGCGCACGGGCGCTCGGGTCGTCGGCCCGGTGCCGCTGCCGACGGAGAAGAACATTTACTGTGTCATCCGCTCGCCGCACAAGTACAAGGACAGCCGCGAGCACTTCGAAATGCGCACCCACAAGCGGCTCATCGACATCCTCGACCCGACTCCGAAGACGGTTGACGCGCTCATGCGCATCGACCTGCCGGCGAGCGTCGACGTCAACATTCAGTAACCGGAGATCTGACACCAAATGGCTAACGACACCAAGGGACTTCTGGGCGAAAAGCTCGGCATGACCCAGGTCTTCGATGCGAACAACCGGATCGTGCCGGTGACCGTCATCAAGGCCGGGCCGTGCGTCGTCACCCAGATCCGTACGCAGGAGAAGGACGGCTACACCGCCGTCCAGCTGGCCTACGGCCAGATCGATCCGCGCAAGGTCACCAAGCCGGTGGCCGGGCACTTCAAGGCCGTCGAGGTCACGCCGCGCCGCCACCTCGTCGAGGTGCGCACCGACTCGATCGAGGGCTACTCGATCGGCCAGGAGATCGGCGTTGACGTCTTCGTCGAGGGCGCCTCGGTCGATGTGACCGGCACCACCAAGGGCAAGGGCACCGCGGGCGTCATGAAGCGCTACGGCTTCCATGGCCTCGGCGCCGGCCACGGCGTGCAGCGCAAGCACCGCTCCCCCGGTTCGATCGGCGCCTGCGCCACCCCCGGTCGGGTGTTCAAGGGAATGAAGATGGCCGGACGCATGGGCCACGAGCGCCAGACCACGCAGAGCCTGACCGTGCACAAGGTCGACGCCGAGCGCGGCCTGCTGCTCATCAAGGGCGCCATTCCCGGTCCCAAGGGCGGCCTCGTGCTCGTGCGCGCCGCGGCGAAGGGAGCTTGATCATGACGCTGACACTCACCGTGCAGAGCCCGGCCGACGCCAGTTCGGCAAAGGCCAAGACCGCAGCAGTGGTCGACCTGCCGCCCGACATCTTCGACGTGCCGACCAACGTCTCGCTCATCCACCAGGTCGTCGTCGCGCAGCTCGCGGCGGCGCGCCGGGGCACCGCGTCGACTAAATCGCGCGGCGAGGTCCGCGGCGGTGGCAGGAAGCCGTATCGCCAGAAGGGCACCGGTCGCGCCCGCCAGGGTTCGACGCGCGCCCCGCAGTTCGTCGGCGGTGGCGTCGTGCATGGCCCGAAGCCGCGCAGCTACGCCCAGCGCACGCCCAAGAAGATGAAGGTTGCCGCCCTGCGGGGTGCTCTCTCCGATCGGGCCCGTAACGACCGCCTCATCGTGGTGTCCTCACTCGTCACCGGCGACGCGCCCTCCACCAAGGGCGCCGCGGCGACGCTGGCGAAGCTCAGCACGGCCAGGCACGTCCTGGTCGTCGCCGAGCGCTCCGACGAAATCACCTGGCAGAGCCTGCGCAACGTCTCGACGGTGCACGTCCTCGAGCCGGGCCAGCTCAACACCTACGACGTGCTGATCAGTGACGACGTCGTGTTTACGAAGGGTGCGCTCGACGTGTTCCTTGCCGGCCCGGTCAAGGGCAAGTCCGCGAAGGCCTCGGCGAGCAGTGCCGAGATCGACGAACTGACGCTGGCCGAGGCCGACGTTGCGGTAGTCGAGGCGCCAGAGCCGGCCAAGCTCACCAAGAAGGTGGCGGCCAAGAAGGCAGCACCGAAGAAGACGGTTGCCGAGGCCGCGGACGCTGATGCTGCCACGGACGGCGCAGCCGATGAGGAGCAGAGCTGATGTTTGACGACCCTCGCGAGGTGTTGCTCGCTCCGGTGATCTCGGAGAAGAGCTACGGCCTGCTGGACGAGAACAAGTACACGTTCAACGTCCACCCGCTGGCCAACAAGACCCAGATCAAGATTGCGGTCGAGAAGGTGTTCAACGTCAAGGTGACCGACGTCAACACGCTCAACCGGCAAGGTAAGCGAAAGCGGACCCGGTCCGGCTTCGGGCAGCGCAAGAGCATCAAGCGCGCCATAGTGACCCTCCGTGAGGGTGACCGGATTGACGTCTTCGGCCAGATCGGTGCCTCATAATGGCTATCCGTAAGTACAAACCGACTACCCCGGGCCGCCGTGGTTCCTCGGTGGCGGACTTCGCCGAGATCACGCGGGACACCCCGGAGAAGTCGCTGGTCCGCCCGCTGCACGGCAAGGGTGGCCGCAACAACTCCGGCCGGATCACGGTTCGTCACCAGGGCGGCGGGCACAAGCGTGCCTACCGGGTGATCGACTTCCGCCGGCACGACAAGGATGGCGTGCCGGCGAAGGTCGCGCACATCGAGTACGACCCGAACCGCACCGCGCGGATCGCACTGCTGCACTATGCCGACGGCGAGAAGCGCTACATCCTCGCGCCGCGGCTGCTCAAGCAGGGCGACCGCGTCGAGAACGGGCCGAGCGCTGACATCAAGCCGGGCAACTCCCTCCCGCTGCGCAACGTGCCGATCGGCACCGTCGTGCACGCCATCGAGCTGCGTCCGGGCGGTGGGGCCAAGATCGCCCGCTCGGCCGGAACCAGCGTGCAGCTGGTCGCGAAGGACGGTCCGCACGCGCAACTGCGGATGCCCTCCGGCGAGATCCGCAACGTCGACCTGCGCTGCCGCGCCACGGTCGGTGAAGTCGGCAACGCCGAGCAGTCGAACATCAACTGGGGTAAGGCCGGCCGGATGCGCTGGAAGGGCAAGCGCCCGTCTGTTCGCGGCGTGGCGATGAACCCGGTCGACCACCCGCACGGTGGTGGCGAGGGCAAGACGTCCGGTGGACGCCACCCGGTCAACCCGGGCGGTAAACCCGAGGGCCGCACGCGTCGTCAGAAGCCAAGCGACGCGATGATCGTCCGCCGCCGTCGTACGAACAAGAAGAGGTAGAACCAATGCCACGCAGCCTGAAGAAGGGCCCGTTCGTCGACGACCACCTGCTCAAGAAGGTCGACGTCCAGAACGACAAGGGCACCAAGAACGTGATCAAGACCTGGTCGCGGCGCTCGACGATCATCCCCGACATGCTCGGGCACACGATCGCGGTGCACGACGGTCGCAAGCACGTCCCGGTTTTCGTCACCGAAGGCATGGTCGGGCACAAGCTCGGCGAGTTCGCTCCGACGCGCACCTTCAAGGGGCACATCAGAGACGACCGTCGCGCGCGGCGCGGCTGAGCGGCAACGGAGAGAAGAGATGGCAGCCGAGCGACACTTGTGGAGCGAGCAATGACCAAGCCTGATAACGACGAGGTTCGTACCGCGTTTGCGCGGGCGACCCACGTCCGCGTGACGCCGATGAAGGCGCGCCGCGTCATCGACCTCATCCGCGATATGCCTGCGCAGCAGGCGCTAGCGATGCTGAAGTTCGCGCCGCAGGCGGCCAGCGAGCCGATCGCCAAGGTGCTGGCCAGCGCGATGGCCAACGCCGAGCACAACTTCTCCCTCGACCCCGAGACGCTAGTCATCTCGCGGGCCTACGTCGACGAGGGGCCCACGCTCAAGCGCTTCCAGCCGCGTGCGCAGGGGCGGGCCTACCGCATCCGTAAGCGCACCAGCCACATCACGATCGAACTCGAGAGCATCGAGAACCCGGTCGGCAAGAAGGGACGGACTCGCTAATGGGTCAGAAGGTCAACCCGAACGGGTTTCGCCTCGGCATCACCACGGACTGGAAGAGCCGCTGGTTCGCCGACAAGCAGTACGCCGAGTATGTCAAGGAAGACGTCGCGATCCGCCGCCTCATGGCCAAGGGCATGGAGCGGGCCGGAATCTCAAAGGTCGAGATCGAGCGCACGCGTGACCGCGTCCGCGTTGACATCCACACCGCGCGTCCCGGCATCGTCATCGGCCGTCGCGGCGCCGAGGCCGACCGCATCCGCGGTGAGCTGGAGAAGCTCACGAACAAGCAGGTGCAGCTGAACATCCTCGAGGTGAAGAACCCCGAAGGTGATGCACAGCTCGTGGCCCAGGGTGTCGCCGAGCAGCTGTCCAACCGCGTCAGCTTCCGGCGCGCGATGCGCAAGAGCATGCAGTCGACGCTGAAGAGCCCCGGCGTCAAGGGAATCCGGGTGCAGTGCTCGGGTCGCCTCGGCGGTGCGGAGATGTCGCGCTCGGAGTTCTACCGTGAGGGACGCGTTCCGCTGCACACGCTGCGCGCAAACATCGACTACGGCTTCTACGAGGCCAAGACGACCTTCGGTCGCATCGGCGTGAAGGTGTGGATTTACAAGGGCGAGGTGCCGACCGGTTCGCGCGCCGAGCGCGAGGCCGCTGTCGCGGCCGAGGCACTGCGCCAGCGTCGCGAGCGTCCGGCGGGTGCGGCACGTCCGCGCCGCTCGGGCTCGCAGGGAACGACGGGCGTCAGCACCGATGCGGGCCGGGCGGCGTCAGGCGAGACCGAGGCACCGGCAACCGATTCAGCAGTCATCGAGGCGCCTGTGGTCGAGGCAGCCGTTGAGGCAGCCGTTGAGGCACCTACGGTCGAGGCACCGGCCG
>DAITQD010000027.1:13325-15162 GCA_036833255.1 Jatrophihabitantaceae bacterium | reverse complement strand
GTCGAGGCAGCCGTTGAGGCAGCCGTTGAGGCACCTACGGTCGAGGCACCGGCCGTTGAGGCACCTGCGGTCGAGGCAGCTGTGGTCGACACCGGGGCCATCCAGATCGCGCCGGTCACCACCGAGGCGCAGGCAGATGCCGACATCGCCGCGGACGCTCCGCCGGCCGTGACGTTGCCCGAGTCGGGCACCGACGAGAGCACGGAGAGCTGAGTCATGCTCATCCCAAGGCGGGTAAAGCACCGCAAGCAGCACCATCCGAGTCGATCGGGCAAGGCCTCGGGCGGCACCCGGGTCGTGTTCGGCGAGTACGGCATCCAGGCGCTGGAGGGGGCATACGTGACGAACCGGCAGATCGAGTCGGCGCGTATCGCTATCAACCGTCACATCCGCCGTGGCGGCAAGGTGTGGATCAACGTCTACCCGGACCGGCCGCTCACCAAGAAGCCTGCCGAGACCCGAATGGGCTCCGGTAAGGGTTCGCCGGAGTGGTGGATCGCCAACGTCAAACCGGGCCGCGTGGTCTTCGAGCTCTCCTTCCCGAATGAGACCGTCGCACGCGAGGCGCTGACCCGGGCCATCCACAAGCTGCCGATGAAGTGCCGAATCGTCCAGCGCGAAGCAGGTGATATCCGATGAGCACGATAACCGCTGAGATGCGCGAGCTGCACGACGACGAACTCGCCACCCGCCTGCGTGAGGCCAAGGAAGAGCTGTTCAATCTGCGCTTCCAGATGGCCACGGGCCAGATGGACAACAACCGGCGACTGCGCACCGTTCGCCACGACATCGCCCGGATCTACACGATCCTGCGCGAGCGTGAGCTCGGTCTGTCCGTCGCTCCCAATGAAGGTGTGGCATGATCGAGATAACCAAACGTTCGTCGGACCGTAAGACCCGCGTAGGGCTGGTTGTGAGCGACAAGATGGACAAGACCGTTGTCGTGGCCGTCGAGGACCGCGTCAAGCACGCGCTCTACGGCAAGGTGCTACGACGCACGAACAGCCTCAAGGCGCACGACGAGACCAACCAGGTCGGCATCGGCGACCGCGTGCTCATCATGGAGACCCGTCCGCTGTCGGCAACAAAACGCTGGCGTGTGGTCGAGGTCCTCGAGCGGGCCAAGTAACACCGGGATACGGGAGCTTCAAGTGATTCAGCAGGAGTCGCGACTGCGCGTCGCCGACAACACCGGTGCCAAGGAGATCTTGTGCATCCGGGTGATGGGTGGCTCGGGTCGGCGCTACGCCGGGATCGGCGACGTCATTGTGGCGACCGTCAAGGATGCGCTGCCAGGCGCCGGCGTGAAGAAGGGCGACGTCGTCAAGGCTGTCGTCGTGCGCACGATCAAGGAGCGGCGCCGTCCCGACGGCAGCTACATCCGCTTCGACGAGAACGCGGCCGTACTCATCAGGGCCGACGGCGAGCCCCGCGGCACCCGCATCTTCGGCCCGGTCGGGCGCGAGTTGCGTGACAAGAAGTTTATGAAGATCATCTCTCTCGCACCCGAGGTGCTGTAGGTCATGAAGATCAAAAAAGGCGACGAGGTCGTCGTCATCGCCGGCAAGGACCGCGGCGTCAAAGGCAAGGTGATCGCGGCCGATCCGCTGACCAACAAGGTCATCGTCGAGGGCGTCAACCGGGTCAAGAAGCACACCCGGCTGACGACCACCGCGCGTGGCGCCAAGGCTGGCGGCATCGAGCACGTTGAAGCCGCGATCAGCGCCAGCAACGTGATGGTCATCGACGGCGAAGGCAAGGCGACGCGTGTCGGCTACCGGCACGACGACGAGAGCGGAAAGAACGTGCGCATGTCGCGCCGTTCAGGGAAGGACCT
>DAITQD010000027.1:5054-13225 GCA_036833255.1 Jatrophihabitantaceae bacterium | reverse complement strand
ACGACGACGAGAGCGGAAAGAACGTGCGCATGTCGCGCCGTTCAGGGAAGGACCTGTGATGAGCACCCCACCAAGCCACCCCACGAAATCGCTGCGCGATTTCGCGGGGACCCCGGTTCACTCGCTGCGCTCGCGAATCGGCGGGGACCCCGCATGACTGCCGCGACTGAGGTTTCGATGCCGCGCCTGAAGGCGCGCTACCGCGAGGAGATCGTGCCGGCCCTGAAGAAGCAGGGCTCCTATGGCAACCCGATGCAGGTGCCCGGCCTGGTCAAGATCGTCGTCAATATGGGTGTCGGCCAGGCGGCCAAGGACAGCAAGCTCATGGACGGCGCGGTTCGCGACCTCACGCTGATCACCGGCCAGAAGCCGCTCGTGCAGAAGGCCCGCAAGTCGATCGCGCAGTTCAAGCTGCGCGAAGGCATGCCGATCGGCGCGAAGGTCACCCTGCGTGGCGACCGCATGTGGGAGTTCCTCGACCGCCTGCTGTCACTCGCTTTGCCCCGCATCCGCGACTTCCGCGGCCTGTCGGACCAGCAGTTCGACGGGAACGGCAACTACACCTTCGGCCTGACCGAGCAGTCGATGTTCCACGAGATCGACCCTGACTCGATCGATCGGCCGCGGGGCATGGACATCACGGTCGTCACGTCGGCCAAGGACGATGACGAGGGACGCGCGCTGCTCAAGGCGCTCGGCTTCCCGTTCCGTGCTAGCCAGAGAGAGGCCTGAGCATCATGGCAAAGACAGCACTCGTCAACAAGGCGGCGGCCAAGCCGAAGTTCAAGGTGCGCGGTTACACGCGCTGCCAGCGCTGCGGCCGTTCGCAGGCCGTCTACAAGAAGTTCGGCCTGTGCCGAATCTGCCTGCGCGAAATGGCCCACGCCGGCGAACTGCCCGGCGTCACCAAGTCCTCCTGGTAATACCCCCTGTTCGACTAGCAAGCTTCGTCGAACTCCACCTTCGCGGCAGGCCCTCGGGAACCGTCGCGAGAGAGAAGATCACCGATGACCATGACCGACCCGATCGCAGACATGCTCACGCGCCTGCGCAACGCGAACTCGGCCTACCACGACGCGGTCGTGATGCCGCACTCGAAGATCAAGGGCCACATCGCCGAGATCCTCAAGCAGCAGGGCTACATCGCGGGCTTCTCCGTGGCCGACGCCCCCGAGGGGCAGCCGGGCCGGGTGATGACGGTCGAGCTGAAGTACGGGCCGAACCGCGAGCGCAGCATCGCCGGCGTGCGCCGCGTGTCCAAGCCGGGCTTGCGGGTTTACGCCAAGTCCACGGGCCTGCCCCGCGTACTCGGTGGCCTGGGCACCGCGATCATCTCGACGTCAACCGGCCTGCTGACTGACAAGCAGGCCGCCAAGCGCGGAGTAGGCGGGGAAGTCCTCGCCTATGTCTGGTAAAGGGGCGTCAACATGAGTCGCATCGGCAAGCTTCCCGTCCCCGTACCTGCGGGCGTCGACGTTTCGATCGACGGCCAGCTGGTCACGATCAAGGGCCCGAAGGGCACGCTGAACCACACCGTCGCGGAGCCGATCACGGTCGTCCGCGCCGACGACGGCACCCTCTCCGTGCAGCGTCCCGACGACGAGCGGGTGTCCAAGTCGCTGCACGGCCTGTCGCGCACGCTGATCGCCAACATGGTGACGGGCGTGACCGACGGCTATACGAAGACGCTCGAGATCGTCGGCACGGGCTACCGCGTCGCGGCCAAGGGCAGTGACCTGGAGTTCGCGCTCGGGTTCTCGCACTCGGTATTCGTGCCGGCGCCCGAGGGCATCACATTCCGGGTCGAGGCCCCCACCCGCTTCGCGGTCGAGGGCATCGACAAGCAGAAAGTCGGCGAAGTGGCCGCCAACATCCGCAAGCTGCGCAAGCCCGACCCGTACAAGGGCAAGGGCGTGCGCTACCAGGGTGAGGTCATTCGACGCAAGGCTGGAAAGGCCGGTAAGAAATGAGTGAGCATCGCAGCGAGCGCCAGCGAACTGGCAGCGAACAGCGAGCCGCAGCGATTCTCAGCGATGAGCGCTCGCGCGAAGAGCAGGTGGTCTAAGTGGGCGCCTCGAGCATCGCCAAGCAGGCCCGCGGGTCGGCCGGGATCTCGGCCACCCGCCGGGTGGCCAAGTCGCGCCGCCATTTCCGGCTGCGCAAGAAGGTCGTCGGTTCGGCCGAGCGGCCGCGCCTGGTCGTCACCCGGTCCTCTCGGCACCTGTTCGCGCAGGTCGTCGACGACGGCAATGGCGTGACGCTGGCGTCCGCGTCCACGTACAAGCTGAGCGACGGTGACAAGACCGAGCGGGCCAAGCAGATCGGCGCGCAGCTCGCCGAGGCGGCCAAAGCGGCCGGCGTGAGCAAGGTCGTCTTCGACCGTGCTGGCAACACCTACACCGGCCGGGTCGCGGCGTTCGCCGACGCGGCCCGCGAAGCCGGACTGGAGTTCTGAATGAATGAGGTACTTGTGAGTGAGCATCGCAGGGCCGTCCGCGGCACCGGTCGCCAACAGCGAGCGGGAGCGAACGCAGCAATGAGCGCTCGCGCGAAGAGCCATATGACCGAAGGGAACGTCTGATGCCCGGACCGCAGCGCGGAGCCCGAACGGGTGGAACGGGCGGACCGGCTGGTGCCGGCGGCAACGAACGAGGCGGAGAGCGCCGCGATCGTCGCGACAGCCGCGGCGGCGGAGCGTCCGAGAAGAGCACGAACCTCGAACGGGTCGTGACGATCAATCGGGTGGCCAAGGTCGTCAAGGGTGGCCGGCGGTTCAGCTTCACCGCGCTGGTCGTAGTGGGCGACGGCGACGGCACCGTGGGCGTCGGCTACGGCAAGGCGAAGGAGGTTCCGGCCGCCATCGCGAAGGGTGTCGAGGAGGCCAAGAAGAACTTCTTCAAGGTGCCTCGCATCCAGCAGACCATCCCGCACCCCGTGCAGGGTGAGAAGGCTGCCGGCGTTGTGCTCCTCAAGCCAGCGAGCCCCGGAACCGGAGTCATCGCCGGTGGCCCGGTGCGTGCCGTGCTCGAGTGCGCGGGTATCCACGACGTCCTGTCGAAGTCCCTCGGCTCCGACAACCCGATCAACATCGTGCACGCCACCGTGGCGGCGCTGAAGGAGCTGGTTCGTCCCGAGGAGGTCGCGGCACGCCGCGGCCTGCCGCTCGAGGACGTGGCTCCCGCGGGCCTGCTACGGGCCCGCGCGAAGGGAGCCTGACGGATGTCACGGCTGAAGATCACCCAGACCCGGTCGGGGATCGGCAACTTGCGCAACCAGCGCGAGACGCTGCGGACGCTTGGGCTCAAGCGGATCCGCGACGTCGTCGTCAAAGAAGACCGCCCGGAGATCCGGGGCATGGTCGCGACCGTCACGCATCTCGTGTCGGTCGAGGAGGTTGAGTAACAGATGTCCAACGGACTGCTCAAGGTTCACCACCTTCGCCCCGCTGCGGGCTCGCACACCAAGAAGACCCGCGTCGGTCGTGGTGAGGCGGGCGCCAGAGGCAAGACGGCCGGCCGTGGCACCAAGGGCACCAAGGCCCGCTATCAGGTCCCGGCCAACTTCGAGGGCGGCCAGATGCCGATCCACATGCGGCTGCCGAAGCTCAAGGGCTTCCGCAACCGGTTCCGGGTCGAGTTCCAGGTCGTCAACGTGGCCAAGCTGGCCGAGCTGTTCCCGAAGGGCGGCACGGTCGGCGTCGACGAACTCGTCACCGCGGGCGCCGTCCGCAAGGGCGAGCCGGTGAAGGTCCTCGGCAACGGGGATCTCGGCGGCGTCAAGCTCGCCATCACCGCAAACGCGTTCTCCGACTCTGCCCGCGAGAAGATCGTCGCGGCCGGTGGCTCGGTAACCGAACTGTAAGCAGCACAGCAACGGCGGGGCCGGGCAGCGCCTGGTCCCGCTGACGCATACTCGACGTTGCCAGGCGGCTGTTAGCCTGGGCTGGTTCGCCCCATTTTCGGGGCCTCATCGGTCGGCTGTTCAGCCGCACCTGGCGATCCGCAGCAGGAGGATCCGTGTTCCGCGCATTCGCATCGGCGTTCCGGACGCCCGACCTGCGCAAGAAGCTGCTGTTCACGCTTGCGATGCTGGCGCTCTACCGTCTCGGCGCCTCGATCCCGACCCCGAACACGAACACGAAGGCGATCAACGGCTGTATCAGTCAGGCCGCGAACGGCGCCAGTGCCAACGTCTACTCGCTGATCAACCTGTTTTCCGGGGGCGCATTGCTCCGGTTGTCCGCGTTCGCGCTGGGCATCATGCCCTACATCACCGCGAGCATCATCATCCAGTTGCTCGTCGTGGTCATCCCCCGTTTCGAGCAGCTCAAGCAGGAGGGCCAGGCCGGCCAGCAGAAGCTGACGCAGTACAGCCGATACCTCACGATCGGCCTGGGTATTCTGCAGTCGACGGGCTTCATCGCCCTGGCTCGCTCCGGGCAGCTGTTCCCGCAGTGCCAGGGCTCGATCCTCTACAAGGAGGACATCTTCACCCTGTCGACGATGGTGCTGTGCATGACCGCCGGCACCGGCGTCATCATGTGGCTCGGCGAGATGATCACCGATCGCGGCGTCGGCAACGGCATGAGCGTGCTGATGTTCACCTCGATCGCGGCCCGCATCCCGAACGAGGGCCAGACGATCCTGCAGAACGCCGGCGGCTTCATCTTCACGCTGATCATCGCGCTCGGCTTGGCGATCATCATCGCCGTCGTCTTCGTCGAGCAGGCGCAGCGACGCATTCCGGTGCAGTACGCGAAACGGATGGTGGGCCGACGGCAGTACGGCGGCACGTCCACGTATCTGCCGTTGAAGGTGAACCAGGCCGGCGTCATCCCGGTCATCTTCGCCTCGTCGTTGCTCTACATCCCGCAGTTGATCAGTCAGCTCACGGGCAACGCCGCGCAGACCGGGTCGCTACAGCGCTTCGTGAACAGCTATCTGATCAACCAGCAGTCGTGGGTCTATATTCTCGTCTACTTCTCGCTGATCATCTTCTTCACCTACTTCTACGTCGGCATCACCTTCGACCCGGTCGAGCGCGCCGACGACATGAAGAAGTACGGCGGCTTCATCCCCGGCATCCGGCCGGGCCGCCCGACAGCGGAGTACCTGCAGTTCGTGCTCTCCCGGATCACGCTGCCCGGCTCGCTGTACCTGGGCATCGTCGCTATCCTGCCTAACTTCTTCTTCTCGATCACGAGTGGCAACAACCAGAACTTCCCGTTCGGTGGCACCGCCGTCCTGATCATGGTCGGCGTCGGCCTCGACACTGTGAAGCAGATCGAAAGCCAGCTCATGCAGCGCAACTACGAAGGGTTCCTGCGCTGAGTCAGCGCATCAACGAAGGGTTGCTTGCTTCCGTGAGACTCGTGATCGTCGGGCCACCTGGTGCTGGCAAGGGCACCCAGGCGGAGTTCATCGCCGAGTATTTCGCGATCCCCAAGATCTCGACGGGTGACATCTTCCGCGCGAACGTGTCCGGCGGCACCGATCTGGGACGGCTGGCGAAGAAGTTCATGGACGCCGGCGACTTGGTGCCCGACGAAGTCACCAACGCGATGGTGCGCGACCGGCTCGCCGAGCCCGACGCCACGGACGGATTCCTGCTCGACGGTTTTCCGCGCAATGTCGCCCAGGCCGGCGAACTGGACGGGATGCTGGACGACATCGGCGCGACGCTGACCGTCGTGCTCGATCTCGACGTCGACCACGGCGAGGTGGTGCGGCGCCTGTCGGGCCGTCGTACCTGTAAGAACTGTGGTCATGTCTGGCACGTCGAGTTCGATCCGCCTACCAGCGAGGGCATCTGCGACAAGTGCGGTGGCATGCTTTACCACCGCGACGATGACTTCCCCGATACCGTGCGCCACCGTCTCGAGGTCTACGCCGAACAGACCGCCCCCCTGGTCGAGTTCTACGACGCGCGCTCCCAACTGGTTGCGATCAACGCGCAGGGCACCGTCGAGGACGTCACCGAGCGTGCGATCGAAGCGCTCACCGCGCACGTCGACTGATGCGGGGCGCCGCTGAGCGGATCCAGCTCAAGACCCCCGATCAGATTGGCCTCATGCGCCAGGCCGGGCTCGTGGTCGCCCGGGCGCTGCGTGAGATGCAGGCTGCGGTGGCTCCGGGCGTATCGACTGCGGGCCTAGACGAGATCGCGCGCGGCGTGCTGCGCGACGCGGGCGCGAAGCCGTCTTTCTTGGGATACCACGGTTATCCGGCCGTCATCTGCGCGTCGGTGAACGACCGGGTGGTGCACGGCATCCCGACGGCGGGGGAGAAGCTCACCGACGGCGACACCATCTCGATCGACTTCGGCGCGATCGTCGACGGCTGGCACGGCGATTCGGCGATCACCGTGTTGGTCGGCGAGGTCTCGCCCGAGGCGGTGGCGCTGTCGCAGGCGTGCGAGGCCTCGATGTGGGCCGGTCTCGCGGCGGCGCGCGTCGGCGGCCGGCTGACGGACATCTCGCATGCCGTCGAGACCTCCGTGCGCGAGGCGGGCAAGTACGGCATCGTCACGGGTTACGGCGGCCACGGCATCGGCTCGGAGATGCACATGGCGCCACACATCCTCAACCACGGGCGGGCGGGCAAGGGTCCCCGGTTGCTGCCCGGCATGGCGCTCGCGATCGAGCCGATGATCACGCTCGGCGCGCGGGCCACGCAGGAACTCGACGACGGCTGGACGGTCGCCACCGTCGACGGCTCGTGGGCCGCGCACTGGGAGCACACCGTGGCACTGCTCGACGATGGGCCGTGGGTGCTTACGGCAGAGGACGGCGGGCGCGCCGAGTTGGCCAAGCGCGGCATCGAGCTGTCCGCGCAGGCCGCGGCTGCCTGACGGCCCCGCGTCCGCCGGTCGACCCGGATGACAGTGGCTTGATCGAAGTGCCGATTCGGTCGAAATGCGACGGCGCAGCGACTTTGATCGACGCCCCTGCCCGAGGCCGCGACGCAGTTATCCACAGGGCAGCCGGCGGGGCTGTACGGGTCAGGCAGGTAGGTCAGGCTCGTTGCCAAGCCCATGGGGCGACGCGAGCCGCGCGGCGAGGGGGCCGACTGCCCGGATTCGCGGCGTTTTGGCATCAGTACGCAGGCATGGGTAGACTGGACCGCTGGCGCCTGCCGCCCTTCTCCCATGTCCGCTGTGGCCGTGGACCGGAGAGGTGGATCCTCAGGGCGGCGCCTGGTTTCGGTAGCTGAAAGCTAGGAAATGTGGAGGTTATGCCCAAGAAAGACGGGGCCATCGAGGTCGAAGGCCGCGTGGTCGAGCCACTACCCAATGCAATGTTCCGGGTGGAACTGAGCAACGGACACA
Organism: Jatrophihabitantaceae bacterium; assembly: GCA_036833255.1. Taxonomy (GTDB): domain Bacteria; phylum Actinomycetota; class Actinomycetes; order Mycobacteriales; family Jatrophihabitantaceae; genus QHCC01. Next base: position 5,899 of record DAITQD010000027.1, on the reverse strand, counting down.
AGGTGCTCGCCCACATCAGCGGCAAGATGCGTCAGCACTACATCCGCATCCTCCCGGAAGATCGGGTCGTCGTGGAGCTGTCGCCGTACGACCTCACCCGTGGGCGCATCGTCTACCGCTACAAGTAGCCGCAACCGCGTCTCTCGTCACCGCCACAAAGAAGGGCCGGCCGTGAAGGTCAAGCCGAGCGTCAAGCCGATCTGCGACAAGTGCAAGGTCATCCGTCGCCACGGTCGGGTCATGGTCATCTGCGAGAACCTGCGTCACAAGCAACGTCAGGGCTAAGCCGCGCAAGGGTCCAGCGAAACCCCACCCCGGAGCAAAGCTCTGTAACAGCAACCACCAGCGCATACCAACTTCCGCAGTCGCGGAAGCTACCTCCGGGCGAAGGCCGGAGCTCACCCAGGGCGGGTGAGGACGGGTGCGCACTAAACCTTCGATGAAGAGAACCAGGAGAACCGCCCGGATGGCAAGACTTGCCGGCGTCGACCTCCCCCGCGAGAAGCGGATGGAGATCGCGCTCACCTACATCTACGGTGTAGGCCGTACCCGCGCCAAGGAAACCCTCGCAGCAACGGGCGTCAGCCCCGACCTGCGCGCCCGCGACCTCAGTGACGATGACATCGTCCGACTGCGCGAGTACCTCGACGCCCATTTCAAGATCGAGGGTGACCTGCGTCGCGAGGTTGCCGCCGACATCCGCCGCAAGGTCGAGATCGGCTGTTACGCGGGCATCCGGCACCGCCGCGGCTTGCCGGTCCATGGCCAGCGCACCAAGACCAACGCCCGTACTCGCAAGGGTCCCAAGAGGACCATTGCCGGCAAGAAGAAGGCAGGTAAGAAGT
>DAITQD010000027.1:0-4954 GCA_036833255.1 Jatrophihabitantaceae bacterium | reverse complement strand
ATGCCGGGTCAGGCTCGCAAGGCCGGCGCCAAGAAGGTACGGCGCAAGGAGAAGAAGAACATCTCGCACGGCCACGCCCACATCAAAAGCACGTTCAACAATACGATCGTGTCGATCACCGACCCCGCCGGCAACGTGATCAGCTGGGCTTCTGCCGGCCACGTCGGCTTCAAGGGCTCGCGTAAGTCGACGCCGTTCGCGGCGCAGATGGCGGCCGAGAGCGCCGCCCGCAAGGCGCAGGAGCACGGCATGAAGAAGGTCGACGTGTTCGTCAAGGGCCCGGGCTCGGGCCGCGAGACCGCGATCCGCTCCCTGCAGGCCACCGGCCTGGAGGTCGGCACGATCTCCGACGTCACGCCGCAGCCGCACAACGGTTGCCGCCCGTCCAAGCGCCGGAGGGTCTGACCCATGGCTCGTTACACCGGACCCGCCACGCGCATCTCGCGGCGGCTCAACGTCGACCTGGTCGGCGGCGACAGCTCCTTCGAGCGTCGCCCGTATCCGCCGGGTCAGCACGGCCGCGCGCGGATCAAACAGAGCGAGTACCTCCTGCAGCTGCAGGAGAAGCAGAAGGCCAAGTACAGCTACGGCGTGCTCGAGAAGCAGTTCCGTCGCTACTACGAGGAGGCAGTGCGTGGCCGCGGCAAGACCGGCGACAACCTGCTGCAGATCCTCGAGTCGCGCCTGGACAACGTCGTCTACCGCGCCGGCTTGGCTCGCACCCGTCGCCAGTCGCGTCAGCTCGTCAGCCACGGACACTTTGTGGTCAACGGCCAGAAGGTCGACGTGCCGAGCTACCGCGTCAGCCAACATGACATCATCGACGTGCGCCCCAAGTCGATCGAAACGACGCCGTTCCTGATCGCCCGCGAGACCCTGGGTGACCGCCCGGTGCCGGGCTGGCTGCAGATCGTGCCGTCGCGCCTGCGGGTGCTCGTGCACCACCTCCCGGAGCGGGCTCAGATCGACATCCCGGTCCAGGAGCAGCTGATCGTCGAGCTTTACTCGAAGAACTAGCAAGTCTGTCAGCGGACGTCATATAGCGGGCGTCCACGACCCAGAAGGAGCACTACTGTGCTGATCTCTCAGCGCCCATCGCTCAATGAAGAGCCGATCGCCGACAACCGATCGCGCTTCATCATCGAGCCCCTCGAGCCTGGCTTCGGCTACACGCTCGGCAACTCATTGCGGCGCACCCTGCTGTCCTCCATCCCCGGCGCGGCCGTCACCAGCATCCGCATCGACGGCGTGCTGCACGAGTTCACGACCGTCGAGGGAGTGAAGGAAGACGTCACAGACATCATCCTCAACCTCAAGGAACTGGTCGTCAGCTCCGAGAGCGACGAACCCGTCGTCATGTACCTGCGTAAGCAGGGCCCCGGCGAGGTCACCGCGGCCGACATCGCGCCGCCGGCCGGCGTCACCGTGCACAACCCCGACCTGAAGATCGCCACGATCAACAAGAAGGGCCGGCTCGAGATCGAGCTGATCGTCGAGCGCGGTCGCGGCTACGTCACCGCCGTGCAGAACAAGCAGCCCGGCCAGGAGATCGGCCGCATCCCGGTCGACTCGATCTACTCGCCGGTGCTCAAGGTGACCTACGGCGTCGAGGCGACCCGGGTCGAGCAGCGCACCGACTTCGACCGGCTCGTGGTCGACGTCGAGACGAAGAACTCGATCACCCCGCGCGATGCGGTGGCCAGCGCCGGGCACACGCTCGTCGAGCTGTTCGGCCTGTTCCGCGAGCTGAACGAGGAGTCCGAGGGCATCGACGTCGGGCCGTCGCCGGCCGAGGTCGCCGACATCGCGGCGTTCTCGATGCCGATCGAGGAGCTCGACCTCACGGTCCGTTCCTACAACTGTCTCAAGCGCGAGGGCATCCACACCGTGGGCGAGCTTGTCGGGCGCAGCGAGGCGGACCTGCTCGACATCCGCAACTTCGGGTCGAAGTCGATCGACGAGGTCAAGGTCAAGCTCGCCGGCCTGGCCCTCGCCCTCAAGGACAGCCCGCCCGGGTTCGAGTTGCCGACGTCGGTCGAGTCCTACGGCGACGACGACTTCGACAGCGGCGACACCGATTTCGCCGAGACCGAGCAGCTTTAGACCACCCCACCGAATCGCTGGCGCGATTCGCCGGGGACCCCGGAAAGGTACCCGACCACCCGTCCGACCCGCCTGCCGGACGACCTTGAGGAGCACGACATGCCTACGCCCACGAAGGGCCCTCGCCTCGGCGGCAGCCCCGCGCACGAACGACTGATGCTCGCGAACCTCGCGACCGCGCTGTTCGAGCACGACCGCATCACCACGACCGAGACCAAGGCGAAGCGGCTGCGTCCGCTGGCCGAGCGGCTCATCACGTTCGCCAAGCGTGGCGACCTGCACGCTCGTCGCCAGGTCATGACCGTCATCCGCGACAAGGATGTCGTGCACAAGCTGTTCGCCGAGATCGGCCCGAAGATGGCCGAGCGTCCGGGCGGCTATACCCGAATCATCAAGGTCGGGCCGCGCAAGGGCGACAACGCCCCGATGGTCGTGATCGAGATCGTCGAGGCGCTGACGGCATCGGCTGCGGTGGTGAAGGAGGCCGAGAAGGCGCGCGGCACGAAGCTTGCGCCCAAGAAGGCACCGACCGGCCGCACCAAGGAAATCGCGAAAGACGCCGCGTCCGAGTCGGAGACCGCCGCGTCGGTCCTCGCCGCAGACGAGGCATCGCTCGAGGCGGGCCAGGACGAAGGCGCCCTGGCCGCGGTCGGCATCGAGGAGGCCGAGGTCGCCGAGGTCGTCGAGGCCACCGAGGCCACCGAGGCCACCGAGGCCACCGAGGCCACCGAGCTCGCCGAACTCACCGAGGCCGCCGAGCTCGCCGAACTCACCGACGAGCCTGAGGCCGAGTAGGTACTTCCTGTCCAGTGACGGATTGCGCCGATGAGTGACGAAGAAATCACCGTCTCTGATCACGCGAATCCGTCACTCGACGTGTCCCCGGCGGATGCGCTGACGCGCGTGCGCCTCGACGTTTGCTACGACGGGACCGATTTCTCGGGCTGGGCGGTACAGCCCGGCCGGCGCACCGTCCAGCGCGTCCTGCAAGAGGCGCTGGCAACGGTCCTGCGCCTGCCGTCCGTCGCGCTGACCGTGGCCGGCCGCACCGACGCCGGCGTGCACGCGACCGGTCAGGTCGCCCATCTGGACCTGCCTGCTCCGGTGTGGAGCGAGGCGCGCGGCCGGTTGGTGCGCCGGCTTGGGGGCATCCTGCCGCGCGACGTGCGGGTGTCTGCCGTCCGCGAGGTCCCCGACGCCTTCGACGCACGATTCGGGGCCTTGTGGCGGCGCTACGAGTACCGCATCTGCGACGCTGAGGGCGGCGTCGACCCCTTGCACCGGCGGCAGGTGCTGGCTTGGCCGCGCCCGCTCGACGTCTCGGCGATGACGGCCGCGGCTGCTCGACTCGTCGGCCTGCACGACTTCGTCGCATTCTGCAGAGTGCGCCCTGACACCACCACGATCCGGACCCTGGAGCACTTCGATGTCGCCCGCAACGGCAGCGAGATCGTCTGCACCGTGCAGGCCGACGCCTTCTGCCGCTCGATGGTGCGCTCGCTTGTCGGCGCGCTGCTCGCGGTCGGCGAAGGGCGCCGGCCGGTCGAGTGGCCGGCCGGGTTGTTCGCCAACGAGAATCGCTCGGACGATATCGCCGTCGCGCCAGCGCACGGCCTCACCCTGATCGAAGTCGGCTATCCGGCGGATGAGGAACTCGCCGTCCGGGCCCGGCAGACGCGCACGAAGCGGGTTTAGCCAGGTGTGCCGATGACGGCGGCGATGAGCCGGTAACACCGCTGCGTCATGTCCTCGGCTGACTCGTCGGGGTGTTCGAGCCACCAGGTGACCAGCGCGTTGACCAGGCCCATCCAGGCAGCGCTCAGCGCGGACGCGTCGAACTTGCTGCGGTGTCCGCGGGAGCGCAAGAATCGCTCCGCCCCGCTCTCCGCCAGTTCGGCGGTGCGGGCCTGGTAGCCGAGCGCCGCGTCGGCGATCTCCCCGGTCGTCGGCAACGTCGTGTCGTAGAGCAGTCGCCAGGCGCTGCGCTGCGGCTCCAGCGCTTCGAAGACTGCCTGCAGGGTGTGCACGCGGGAAGCAACGGAGTCGTCCTCCTGCTGTTGGGCGAGCTCGAGGCGCTCCAGCAGCGCGCCGGCCACGTGGTGCAGGCAGGTGAGGTACAGCCCGTCCTTGGAGCCGAAGTACTGGTAGATCAGCGGTTTCGAGATGCCGGCCCGCCGCGCGATGACGACCATCGAGGCACCGGCATAGCCGCGGGCCGCGAACTCGTCGATGGCCACGGCGAGGATCTGTTGCTCACGCTCGGCGCGGGGCACTCCCTTGGTCCCGACCAAGGCGCTACTGGACACGGTGGGAATATTACCCTACGGTAAGTGACCTCAGGGTAACTAACCCACGGGTAAGTTCGGAGATTTCACGTCATGACGTTTCTTGCCTCGCTGCACGACCCGCTCCTCTACGCGACGCCCGCCTTCGCGCTGTTCATGGCGCTGGAGTTGCTGTCGCTGCGCTTGCTCGACGACGCCGAGGCCGGCCAGTACGGCGGGTACGAGGCCCGCGACACCCGAACGAACATGATCATGGGCGTCGGCTCGCTGGTCGTGAACGGCACGGCGCGCACCGCAGCGCTGATCGGCTACGCCGCCCTGTACGCGCTGACGCCCCTGCGGCTGGACGCGCACCGTTGGTACACCTGGGTGTTCGCGCTGCTGATCGTCGACGTCATCTGGTACAGCTACCACCGCGCGTCGCACCGCGTGCGGATCATGTGGGCCGCGCACCAGGCCCACCACAACAGCCAGCGGTTCAACTACTCCACCGCCGTGCGGCAGAAGTGGAACCCGTGGTTCGAGCTGCTGTTCTGGGTGCCGCTGCCGCTGCTGGGCATGCCGCC
>DAITQD010000026.1:0-25379 GCA_036833255.1 Jatrophihabitantaceae bacterium | reverse complement strand
TGCATCGGAGTGGCCAGCGACAGGCCGAAGTCCCCGTCCGGATCGGTCCAGAACTGCACCACCCGCAGGCCGACCCGACCCAACTCCTCGGCGACGCCGTCGGGACGGAACTTCGCCGAGATCTCCGTGCGCATCTGCTCGCCCGTCTCGAACCGCACCTGCAGGCCCAAATCCTCGACCCTCACCTGCTGCTCGCGAGTCGAGAGCAGACGCATCTCGATCCACTCGTGCTCGGCGTCCCACACCGCAACGTGCTCGAAGGCGTCCACGTCGAAGTCGGCGCCCAGTTCGCGGTTCACCACGGTGAGCACGTTGCGGTTGAAGGCCGCCGTGACGCCGGCCGAGTCGTCGTAGGCGCGCTGCAGGCGGCCGGCGTCCTTGACCAGGTCGGTGCCCAGCAGGAACGTGTCGCCCGGGCGCAGCACCGAACTCACCTCGCGCAGGAATCGCCCCCGCGCCACCGGCTCGAGGTTGCCGATCGTCGAACCGAGGAACGCGATCATCTGCCGTTCACCGCCGGCCAGCAGGGTGAGGTGCTCCTCGAAGTCACCGATCACCGGCGCCACCGCGAGTTGCGGGTACTCCGCCGAGATCAGCTCGGCGGCCTGGGTGAGCACGACCGGGTCGACATCGAAGGGGACGAAGCGGTCAAGCGTGCCCGCCTCGGTCAGCGCGCGCAGCAGCAGGCGGGTCTTGGCCGACGTGCCGCTGCCGAGCTCGACCAGCGTCCGCGCCTGTGAGACCCGGGCGATGTCCTCGGCGTGCTGCCGCAGGATGAGGGTCTCGGCACGCGTCGGGTAGTACTCCGGCAGCCGGGTGATCTCGTCGAACAACTCACTGCCGCGCGCGTCGTAGAAGTACTTCGGCGGCAGGGTCTTCGGCTCAGCGGTCAAGCCGCTGCTCACGTCGGCGCGCAGCGCGGCCAGGTAGGACGACGGCGCCAGATGCACCTCGAGATCGGCGTGCATGAGATCAACTCTCCAGGTCGGTGATGGTGATGCCGGCACCCGTCACGTCGACGAGGTGATGGTCGGGGATGTCCACCCATGCCGGGTCGTCGTCGAACGGTTCGCTCGCCAGGAGTACGCCGTCGTCGGTGGCGAGCACGCTCAGCGTGTCGTTCCATCGGGTCGCCAGCAGCCGCTGCCCGTCGGTGAGCAGGACGTTCAGCCGGGCAGCCGGGTCGCGGGCACCGACCTCGGCGACGAGGTCGCCGACCTGCTCGGGACCGCGGTCGAAGACGTGCGCCGCGAGCAGCGCCGAGTCGCAGACCGACTCCGCCGCCGGATGTGGCCCCAGCACAGCGCGGTCCACGACCCCGTTGTGCGACAGCAGCCAGCGACCCGAGGAGAACGGGGCGACCGCCGTCTCGTCCATCGGCATGCCCGCCGTCGCCGAGCGCACCGCGCCGAGCACGCACGCCGAGGAGATCGTCGGCGCGACCGACGCGAACGACGCGTCGCTCCACAGCGACCGGTTGGACCTCCAGCGGGCTGGCTCGTGGCGATCCGGCGAGAAGAAACCGACGCCCCAGCCGTCGGCGTTCATCAGGCCGTGGCGCTGTCGTCGCGGCCGGTAGGACTGCACAAGCAAGCCGTGCTCGGGTTCGAGCATCAGCGCGGCGAGGGAGCGTGGCGCCCCGAGCCAGGCGAAGTGTCGGCACATGAGCGCGCGATCCTCAGGCGTCCCACGCCAGGCGCAGACCGGTGAAGATCTGTCGCCTGATCGGGTGGTCCCAGTTACGGAACGACGGCCGCACGGTCGAGGCCGCGACCGCCCAGGAGCCGCCCCGCAGCACCTTGTAATCCCCGCCGAAGAACGGCTCGCTGTACTGCCGGTAGATCATCGCGACGAAGCCGGGCCAGGGCGCGAAGTCCGAGGACGTCCACTCCCAGACGTCGCCGATCAGCTGCTCGGCGCCGTAGGCCGACGCGCCGTCCGGATACGCGCCGACCGGTGCCGGGCGCAGCGCGGCACCGCCGAGGTTGGCCCGCTGTGCGCTCGGCTCGGCCGAACCCCATGGCCAGCGGCGCCGGCTTCGGGTCACCGGATCCCAGGCGCAGGCCTTCTCCCATTCGACCTCGGTCGGCAGGCGGGCCCCTGACCAGGCGGCGAAGGCCTCCGCCTCGAAGTAGCTGACGTGCTGCACCGGATCGTCGGGCGGAATCTGCTCGTGCATACCGAAGCGCAAGCGGGTGCCGTCGCCGGCCCAGAACTTCGGACGCTCGAGACCAGCGTCCATCCGGTGCGCCCAGCCCCGCGAGGACCACCACGTCGGCTGCTCGTAGCCGCCGTCTGCGAGGAAGTTCTGCCACTCGGCATTGCGGACCGGCGCTCGCCCAATCCAGAACGAGCCGACGTCGACGACGTGCGCGGGCCGTTCGTTGTCCAGGGAGAACGGCTCGTGCGTGGCGTCCACGCCGAGCACGAACTCGCCGCCGGCGACGAAGACGCGATCGCTCTCGAGCGCGCGCCCGGCCGGCAGCGTCTGGCCGAGCAGCACCGGCGGCCCCTGGCGTAACTGCAGGGTGGCCAGCATCGTCTCGTCGTGCTGCTGCTCGTGCTGCACCACCATCGCGGCCGTGAACAGCTCGCCCGAGTCGTCCGGGATCCGCTCCAGAGCATCGAGCACCCGCCCACGGACCTCGTGGCAGAACGCGCGGGCCTCGACCGGGGGCAGCAGCGGCAGCGTCGGACGGGCGGCGCGGGTGTGCTTGAACGCGTCGTAGAGCGAATCGACGCTCGGCGGCAGGACCCCGGGGCGGTTGCCGTCGCCCGCGCGCAGCAGCCACAACTCCTCCTGCTGGCCGATGTGCGCGAGGTCCCACACCAGCGGGCTCATCAGCGGATCGTGCTGAGCGAGCAGGTCCGGCTCGTCCAGATCCGTCAACATCAGCGTGCGGTCCCGGGCGCTCTCCAGTTGGCTGATGACCTGCTGAAACCCCTCCCAGGGAGAGTGCACAACGAAACGTGAGTCCGCAGCGAAGCCCCGACCACGGTCGTCCGGCTCATGCATGGGCCAGCTCCGCCAATGCGGCGCACGGACCGACCTGGGCGATGCGCTCGGACACCAGGTCTCCGGGGCAGCGCCCGGCATTGACGAGCTCGCCCAGATCGGCGACGGCGGCGGCGAGCTCCCGCGGCACCCGGTCGGCCGCGATCGCGACGCAGCGGCGCGCCGATTCGGCCAGCCGCCGGTCGCTCAGCCCGTCGCGGGCTGCCTCGGTCCAGCAGCGCGCGGTGCCTTCGGTCGCCTGCGCGGCGGCGTCCGCGGCGGCCGGGTCGTCCATCAGCACGGTGACCACGGCGGCGACGGCCGGCCACCATCGCGGCGCACACATGTCGAGGTAGCGCAGCTCGAGGAAACCCCGCAACCGCACCGGCGGGAACAACGTGGTCAGGTGGGTCTGCAGGTCCGCGACGGTCGGGGCCCGGTCATCGAGCAGCGTGCGCCCGGACACCCAGTACTCGAACGGGACGATCCGGCGGACGGGCCGGGCCTCGCGAGCGCTCGTTCGGACGAACATCACCGGAGCTTGCATCGCGTAACGGGCCCATTCGGCGGCCGGCTCGTCGCGTCCGAGCAGCGGCCCGCAGCGGCGACTGTCGAGCTCGGCCCACACGCGCTGGCGCGCGGACTTCCAGCCGGAGTCATGCCCGCCGAGCCACGGCGAGCACGCCGACAGCGCGACGAGCGTCGGGCCGAGCTGGTGGGCCAGGCCGACGCGGGCGCGCCACGCCGATGCCGGGCCGGCCTGCAGGTTGACCTGTAGGGCGGCCGTGGAGCACATCATGGCGGCGCCGGGTGCGGCCTGTCCGGTGGCTTGGAAGTGGTCCTGCATCGCCGCGTAACGGGATCGTGGGTTGATCCGCCGTGGTGGCCGCAGCGGGTCTGCGCCCACGTGGGCCAGACCGAGGCGCTGCTCGCCGAGGATCAGCCGGGTGCGTTGCTCGTCGCTGCGCAGGGCGGTGATGGCGCCGAGCACGTCGTCCGCGGGTGGGCCGGAAAGTTCGAGCTGGCCGCCGGGCTCGAACGTGACGAGGCTGCCACCGGCGGGCGCACCGATCGCGTCGGCTATAGCGGCCACCCGATCCCAGCGCAGGCGCTCGGGCACCGCCGCCAGGTCGATGAGATGGGTCTCGACTTCCAGCCCGACGCTGCCGACCGCCGAGTCGGTAAGCGCGGATTCGTAGATGTGCTGCTCGGCGGCGTCGGTGGTCAACGGCTCGACGAGTCCGGGTGCTGCAAAGCGTGAAACGGCCATCGCCCCTCCAGGTCCGGGCCGGCGGGACAACACATCCCGCCGCGGGTCGGTGCGGGGGCGACCTGGGTGCGGCCGTCCTCTCCATCCATCCTGTGCGAGGAGTCACCGATCGCGCAACTTTTCTCCCGTCACTCGGGCAAAAGTTGCACGATCGGGGTTTTGCCGGGGCAGGATGGCGGCGCCGGGTACCGAACCCGGCAGCTGCGGAGGAGCGTTGTTGCGCATCTGGTTCAACCGCACCTACGCCACGAACAGCCACATCATCGCGATGCTGCGGGCCAACCCCGACGGCCGACCTGTGCACCTGATCGGGACGCATACCGACCCTGATTCGCCGGTACTGGTCGCCTGCGACGAGGCCTACCCCGAACCGCCGGAGGACTGCCTCGCAGCCGACTACGTCGCCTGGGCGCTGGAGTTCGCGCTCGAACACCGGGTCGACGTGTTCGTCCCGCGCTTGGCCATGGCCGACCTCGCCGACGCGCGGGACACCTTTGCTGCCGCGGGCGTCACGCTCACCTGTCCGGCGGGCGACACGGTGCGCCTGTTCGAGGACAAGGCCGCCGCGTACCGGGCGGCGGAGGCGCTGGGCCTGGCTGTCCCGCCGCACCACCTGGTTACCGACGCCGCAGGCCTGCTGGCGGCCTATGAGCAGCTGCGCGACGTCGCAGAGATCGTCTGCATGAAGCCGGTGCAGGCCACCGGCGGCGACGGCTTCCGCATCCTGTCGACCGAGAGCCCCGACCTCGCCGAACTACTGGGCCCGGTGCGGCCGGCGGCCGAGCTGGGCCGGGTCTGCGCCGCGCTGGAGGCCGCGCAGGCCGCCGGCGAGGACATCCCGACGCTGCTGGTCATGCCGTACCTGCCGGGGCCGGAGATCAGCGTGGACGCGCTCGCCGACCGCGACGGGCGCACGCTGGCGGCGGTGGGCCGGGGCCGATCCCAGCGGCGCAGGCTGATCGTCGACGACGTGCCTGCGCGCGAGGTGGCCGAGGCACTGAACCTGGCACACCGGGTCACGTACCTGTCCAACACTCAGGTCCGATACTGGCAGGGACCGCACGACGAGGCGCCACGGGCGTACCTGCTCGAGCTGAATACCCGGATCTCCGGCGGGCTGTTCCAGACGGCGCTGACCGGGGTGAACCTGCCGTGGGCGGCTGTGCGCCTGGCGCTGGGTGAGGACGTCGGAACTCTGCACCCCCGCTACGACGTTGCCTTCACAACCGTCAGTTCGCTCGTCGCGCTCGGCGGTTCGCCCTAGCATCGAAGAACGAGCCGATCTGAATCCGGCGAGGCCCAGCCGCCACTGGCTGGTTTCGCCCCAACGTTTGGAGAATCCAGTGTCAGTCAGCCTCACCAAGGGCGGCAACGTCTCACTCACCAAGGAGGCCCCCGGCCTGTCCGCGGTCACCGTCGGCCTGGGCTGGGACGCGCGTACCACCGACGGCCAGGAGTTCGACCTCGACGCCAGCGCGATCGTCTGCGGCGCGGACGGCAAGGTCGTGTCCGACAAACACTTCATCTTCTTCAATAACCTGAGCTCACCGGACGGCGCGGTAACGCACACCGGCGACAACCTCACCGGTGAGGGTGCCGGCGACGACGAGCAGATCAAGGTAAACCTGGCCGGGCTGCCCGCCGAGGTCGACAAGATCGTCTTCCCGGTGTCGATCTACAACGCGGACGCCGGCGGCCAGTCGTTCGGGCAGGTACGCAACGCCTTCATCCGCGTCGTCGACCAGGGCGGCAATGCCGAGCTGGCGCGCTACGACCTGTCCGAGGACGCCTCCACCGAGACCGCGATGGTGTTCGGCGAGCTCTACCGCAGCGGTGCCGAGTGGAAGTTCCGGGCAGTCGGGCAGGGCTACACCTCCGGCCTGTCCGGCATCGCGCGGGACTACGGGGTAGCGGTCTAGCCCGCGCCACTACAGTCAGACGGGCGCCGACGCCGGCGCTGTCCATCGACGCAGCTGAATCACAGGAGGAAGTTGAATGAGCGTCAGCCTCAGCAAGGGCGGCAACGTCTCGCTCACCAAGGAAGCGCCCGGTCTCACTGCAGTGCTCGTCGGCCTCGGCTGGGACGCGCGCACGACCAGCGGAGCGGGTTTCGACCTCGACGCCAGCGCGTTGATGGTCGGCACGGCGGGCAAGATCCTCTCCGACGCGCATTTCGTCTTCTTCAACAACCTCACCAGCCCGGACGGGTCCGTCGAGCACACCGGTGACAACCTCACCGGCGAGGGCGAGGGCGACGACGAGGTGATCAAGGTGAACCTCGCCGGCGTCCCCCCCGAGGCCGACAAGATCGTCGTTGCGGTCTCGATCTACGACGCGGAGACCCGGTCGCAGTCCTTCGGCCAGGTGCGCAACGCATACATCCGCGTCATCAATCAGGCCGACGGCGCCGAGTTGACCCGCTATGACCTGTCCGAGGACGCCTCCAATGAGACGGCAATGGTCTTCGGTGAGCTGTACCGCAACAGCGGCGAGTGGAAGTTCCGCGCCGTCGGTCAGGGCTACAGCACCGGCCTGGGGGGCATCGCCCGCGACTTCGGCGTCAATATCGGCTGACCTGCAAGGTCACTCCTTCGTACTGACCTGCGGGAGGGATGGGAATGTTCTTCAAGACCTTCGGCGCCTCGTTGATCGTCGCCGCCATCGGCCTCGCGCTCGGCCTGCTCTACGGCGGCCCGACCGGTCTGGCCGTGGTGGCGATCCTCGCCGTGCTCGAGGTGTCGCTCTCCTTCGACAACGCGGTCGTGAACGCGACCGTGTTGGTGCGGATGAACCCCTTCTGGCAGAAGATCTTCCTGACCGTGGGTGTCGCCATCGCGGTCTTCGGCATGCGGCTGCTCTTCCCGCTGCTCATCGTGGGCATCACCGCGAAGCTGACGCCGTCCGAGGCGATCCGGCTCGCCCTGGAGAAAGGCAACGCCAAGGAACACGGCACGTACGGCTATCTGCTGCACCAGGCGCACCCGGCCATCGCGGCCTTCGGCGGGGTGTTCCTGCTGCTGATCTTTCTCGACTTCATCCTCGAGGAGCGCGAGATCACCTGGCTGTCCTGGCTCGAGCGTCCGCTGGCCAGGATCGGCAAGCTCGACCAGCTTTCGGTGGTCGTCACACTGATCGCGCTCGCCGTGTCGGCCTACGAACTGGCTCCGAGCGACAAGGTGTCGACGGTGCTGCTGTCGGGCTTGCTCGGCATGGCCACCTATCTGGTCGTGAACGGACTCGGCGAGTTCTTCGAGACCGAGGAGGACGAGGTCGTCGAGGAGGGCGGCAGCGTGCAACCCGCCGGCGGCGGCGGCAGAACAATGGTGCAGGCGGTCGGCAAGGCGGCGTTCTTCCTGTTCCTCTACCTGGAGGTTCTGGACGCCTCGTTCAGCTTCGACGGCGTGGTGGGCGCGTTCGCGATCACCTCCGACCCGATCGTCATAGCCATCGGCCTCGGCATTGGCGCCATGTTCATCCGGTCGCTGACGGTGTACCTCGTGCGCAAGGGCACGCTGGCCGAATACGTCTACCTCGAGCACGGCGCGTTGTGGGCCATCGGGGCGTTGGCGGTCGTGCTGCTGATCACGATGAAGTTCGAGGTGCCAGAGGTCGTCACCGGGCTCATCGGCGTCGCTTTCATCGGCGCGGCGCTAGTCTCCTCAATCGTGCGCAACCGACGCTCTGCCGCCGAGATCGACACTGGTGAACGCGATCGGGAACCCGCCGCGGTCTGATGGGAGTTAACTAGGCATGGGCATCGACTACACCAAGCGTCCCGCACCGTCGACCGCACCGTCCGCAGCGCCGCCTGCGCCGGTGTCGCTGTCCAAGGTGACGCTGACGAAGTCGGCGCCAACCGTCTCGCTGACCAAGCAGGGCTCGGCGACCGGCCTGCTGCGCGTCAACCTGAACTGGAATGCCCGGCCACCGGGCCAGGGCGGCGGCGGGTTGTTCAAGAAGGCGCCCGCTGCGCTCGACCTGGACCTCGGCTGCCTGTACGAGTTCACCGACGGGTCAAAGGGTGTCGTGCAGGCCCTCGGTAACTCCTTCAGTGCCCAGCCGAAGGACGTGCGCGAGAAGGTCATCTGGCTCGACGGTGACGACCGGTCCGGCACGAATGCCGCCGGTGAGAACCTGTTCGTCAACCTCGCCTACGCCAACCAGATCAAGCGCGTCATGGTGTTTGCGCTCATCTATCAAGGCGCGGCGAACTGGGCGGCCGCCGACGGCGTCGTCACGCTGCACCCAGCCACCGGGCCCCAGGTCGAGGTCCGCCTCGACGAGACCCGCGACGGCGCCCGGATCTGTGGTGTCGCCATGCTGGAGAGCTCCGGCGGCGATCTGTCCGTGCGCCGGGAGGTCAACTACCTCAACGGCGGCCAGCGGGTGCTCGACGAGGCCTACGGCTGGGGTATGAACTGGACTGCGGGCCGCAAGTAGCAGGTCCCGCGAGGAAGGAACGAGAACGGGTATGAGTGTCAGTTTGAGCAAGGGCCAGAAAGTCTCGTTGACCAAGGCCGGTGGCGGCACCCTCGCCCAGGTGCGGATGGGCCTCGGCTGGGACGCCATGCGCAAGAAGGGCCTGTTCGGCAGCCGTGCCCAGAGCATCGACCTGGATGCCTCGGCGCTACTCTTCGACGCATCGGGCGGGCTCGTCGACCAGGTGTGGTTCCAACAGCTCACCAGCAAGGACGGCTCCGTCCAGCACACCGGCGACAACCGCACCGGTGCGGGCGAAGGTGACGACGAGTCGATCAGGGTCGACCTGTCGGGCGTGCCGCCGACGGTGGCGACGCTCGTATTCACCGTCAACTCGTTCACCGGCCAGGACTTCTCGCAGATCGAGAACGCGTTCTGCCGGCTCATCGACGAGTCGAACGAAACCGAGATCGCGCGTTTCGACCTCACCGGCACGGGTCCGCACACCGCGCAGATCATGGCCAAGGTCGCGCGCGACGGGCCGGGCTGGTCGATGACGGCCCTCGGCAACGCCGCATCGGGTCGCACCTTCCACGACCTGCTGCCGGCGATCGCCGGGTTCCTGTAGCCGCGCCCTGTGTGAAGATCGTGCCCGGCACGCTCGTCAGGCCGGGATCCAGTCAGCCCTGCACAACAAGGAGTCCGCATCATGTCCGAGCTTGACCTCGGTTCGACCAGCACCCCGGCCGCCGCGGCCGCGCCCGCTCCATCGGCTACCGGCACCGGTCTTGTCCTCGCCCCGCCGGCCCCGGTCACCGTCATCGAGCCGCAACAAGCGGCCGGGATGATCCCCGTCGACACCGCCAAGCAGACGGAGCTGCAGGCCAAGGCCGCAGCCTTCGCCGCCGAGCTCGCGGGCATGGACACCCGCTCGCCCGCCTTCACGCAGAAAATCGACTCGATCACGTCGATGGGCGACAAGGACATGCGGGCGACGGCGGCCGTGTCCAGCCGCTTGCTCGACCGGCCGGCAGCCGTCATCAAGGCGAGCAAGGGCGGGGGCGGGGGCGGTGACGCGGTGTCCCGCGTCACCAGCACCCTCGTCGACCTGCGCACCACGGTGACCGAGCTCGACCCCAACCGGGCCGACCTGAGCGGCGTGAAGAAGGTCCTCAAGTGGCTGCCGGGCGGCGACAAGATCCAGCGCTACTTCGCCAAGTACGAGACGGCGCAGACCCACCTGAACGCGATCATCAAGTCCCTGGACTCCGGTCAGGACGAGCTGCGCAAGGACAACGCCAGCATCGAGACCGAGAAGGCCAACATGTGGACCGCCATGGGCAAGCTGAGCGAGTACAACCAGCTCGCCTCCGCGCTCGACGCCGCCATCGAGGCGAAGGTCGCCGAGCTCGAGGCGGCCAGCAAGACCGAAGATGCCACCACGCTGCGCTCGGACGCGCTGTTCGCCATCCGGCAGCGCCACCAGGACATCCTGACCCAGATGGCGGTCTCCGTTCAGGGCTACATGGCCCTCGACCTGGTCCGCAAGAACAACATCGAGCTGATCAAGGGCGTCGACCGCGCGCAGACCACCACCATCTCCGCGCTGCGCACCGCGGTCATCGTCTCGCAGGCACTGTCGCGACAGAAACTGGTCCTCGACCAGATCAATGCGCTGAACACGACCACGTCCAACCTCATCGAGTCGACCTCGCAGCAGCTGCGGGTGCAGGGCGGCGAGATCAACCAACAGGCAGCGAGCAGCACCATCGACGTCGCGAAGCTCCAGGCGGCCTTCGACAATGTGTTCGCGACGATGGACGCGA
This sequence comes from Jatrophihabitantaceae bacterium, assembly GCA_036833255.1. Taxonomy (GTDB): domain Bacteria; phylum Actinomycetota; class Actinomycetes; order Mycobacteriales; family Jatrophihabitantaceae; genus QHCC01. Next base: position 14,869 of record DAITQD010000026.1, on the reverse strand, counting down.
TCGACACCTTCCGGGCGCAGGCCGTCGACAGCATGGGGCAGACCGTGACGGCCCTCGAAGGCCAGATCGAGCGGGCCAAGCCGTATCTGGAGCGCACCCGTCGCGGCGACAGCGACGCGTCACAGCCCAACCAGATCGGTTCCTGAGCCGGGCGCCACGCGGACCGGGATAATGGGGGAATGACGTGGTTTCGCAAGCACGAGGCGCCGCCGCCGGTTGTTGAGGAAGACACCGACAGCCCTGTCGCCCTGCTGCGCGCCCTGGATCAGCTCGTCGGGTTCGTCAACCACAACGCCGGCAAGTTGCCGGGGGAGTCGGTCGTCGCCGCGCGTCGGGTCACCGACACCGTCCGCGAGGTCATCGACACCGCCGACGATTCCGATAGTGGCGGGCTGGACGTCTACGCGATCATGTCGGTGAAGGGGATCGTGAATGACTATCTACCCACGACCCTGCGTGCCTACCTGGCGCTGGACCCCCAAGTGCTCGACGTGCGCCGCCCCACGGGCCGCACGCCTCAGGAATCGCTGCTCGAGCAGATCACGTCGCTGTGGACGGGTGCGGCCGATGTACTCACCGCTGCCCAGGCGAAGGACGCAGACGCGCTGGTCACACAGGGCAACTTCCTGCAGACGAAGTTCACCGGTTCGGACCTGGATCTGTAGTGGCAATCATGAAGCGGGGCGCGAACGTCTCACTCACCCGGGAGATCCCCGGCCTTGCCGCAGTCGTGCTGGGTGTCAGCTGGAACGCCGGTGCGGAGACGGCGCTCACCGACAATCTGGTCTTCGCGGCGATCCTGTGCGATGCGAACAATCGGGCGCTGTCCGACGAGCACTTCGTGTTCTTCAACCAGCTCAGCTCACCTGATCTGTCGGTGCAGCAGCTCAAGGAGGCGCTGGGCGGTGACCAGGAGCAGATCGAGATCGACCTGACGACTGTTCCCCCGAACGTGGACCGGATCGTCCTGGTTCTCTACGTCAACGACGGCCCTGCGCAGCGCCGCACGCTCGGCCAGCTGCGAGGCTGCGCGTTGCGGGTGCTGAACCTGGCCGACAACCGCGAGCTGGTGCGCTCCGAGGACTTCGCGCCGGGCCTGGAGTCGGAGACCGCGCTTGCGCTCGGCGAGATGTACCGGCACGACGGCGAGTGGAAATTCAAGGTGCTCGGCCAGGGCTACTCGAAGGGAATCGCGGGCATCGCCACGGACTACGGGCTGTCGCTGTGAATCGCCGGCCGTGATCACCGACCCGCGTTTCGCTCCGCGCCGCAGCGACGTGCCCTACCTACGCCGGCGCTCGCGGCCGAAGGTCCGTGCCGCCGAGCCGGCTGCCCAGGCGAGCAAGCCGGCTGCATCGGCAACCGGGCCGACCATTGGCGGTGGACCCGACGCGGCGGTGGCCGATTTCTTCTCCGGACACGCCCCGCCACACGAGCGTCCCGGCCACCCGCCCGCTGTTCCGCAGGCTCCGACGCTGCCCGCAGCACCTAGGCCCGCCCCGTCGCCGAGCCCACCAGCACCCGTGAGCAGCTCGCTCGACCTCGACGCGCCCGAACCCACACCTGTCCCCGCTGCGCCGACGGCGTCGCACGCGTCAGCGCCGCCCGCGTCACCGAGTACCTCCCTGGACCTCGACGCCGTGGCGGCGCCGGCCCGCTCGCCGTCCGCGGCACCGGCCGCAGCACCCGCCCCGGCACGGAGCCAGGGCTTCCCGGTCCTCCGGGTGGGCGCCGCGACGCGCACGATTCTGAACCACAAGTCGCCGACGGTGACCCTCACCCGGACCCAGACCGGCGTCGGCACCTTGATCGTCGAGGCGGCCTGCTCCGACGAGGTCGGTGACCTGCGCCTGGGCTGCGCCTACCAGCTGACTTCGGGCCAGTCGTCGACGGTGCAGGCCAGCGGCGGCAACCGGTTCGCCCCGCCGCGGTCGCGGCGGCCAGTTCTCCTCGGCGGGCACGAGCGTTACGAACGGATCAGCGTCGACCTTCGGCAGTGCCGCGAGATCGAGCGGCTGGCTGTGTACGCGTTCTCCGAGAGCCGGGCACAGCTGAACTGGGGCGGCACGCTGATCGCGACGACGTTCGCGGGTGCCAAGGTCGAACTGCCGCTCGAGCAACTCCCGCCGGGCGGGGTCGCGGTGCTGCTGTCGCTGTACAACGTGGGCGACCAATTCGTGCTGCGGGCCGAGCTGGAGACGATCACCGGTTCGATCCGGGAAGCCTGCCGGGCCTACGGCTACGACCAGATCACCTGGCTCGACGACCGCATGCCCGTCGACTGAGCCGGACAGGCACGATCCGCCGGGACATCCACATCAGGGTTGATCAACTAGTGGTTGCGGCGATATACGACCAGAACCACTAGATGATCATGGGCGGGCGGTAAGTTGAGCGGCTGCGTTGACGCGGACCGTCGCGGTAGGCCTACGGCATGGTGACGTGGCGTGCCGCAGGGTCGACCAGCTTCTTCACGAAGCGGGTGTCGTGGAACTCGCCGATCGCGCGCACGTCCCAGACGCCCGGACCGCTGCGGCGCATGATCGCCATCAGCACAGCCGTGCTGGGCTGAGAGTCGGAGAGATCGAATCGGACGATCTCCTCGCCGGTGAGCTGGTCGACCATTCGGAAATACGCCTGCGCGATGTCAGTGAAGCGCTGTCCGGTGAACGAGTTGATCGTGAACACCAGCGCCGCGACCTGGTCGGGGAGGCGGGCGAGGTCGACGAGGATTCGTTCGGCGTCGCCCTCGGTGGCGCCGGTCTTGCTGTCACCGGTGTGCTGCAGAGCGCCCATGAACTCGTTGGCGTTGCGGTGCCAGATGATCTCGAGCTTGGTCCCTTGGGCGTCGAACGCGATGACGGACGCGTCCAGGTCGATGTTCGCGAGTCCCGTAACGGGGTGCCAGCCCACGCCCACGACGAGCTGTTGCAGCGGTGTTCCGTCGGGTTTGATCAGGCTCACTGCCGGCTCGCTGCGGCGCAGGCTGAGGCTGCCTGTCGGCAATGGAGTCGCTGGAGCCCGGGTCGGCGGCGGCGCAGGCGGGTATCCGGGCGCAGCGGTTTGCGGATACGGCTGCGGCGGGTACTGCGGCTGCGCCGGGGGCGCGACAGGAGGCGCATACACCGGTGCCGGTGGCGGCGGCGGCGGTGGTGGTGGCGGCCGCAGAGGCGGCAGCGGCGGCGGCAGCGGCAGCGGAGGCGGCAGCGGAGGCAGCGGAGGCGGCGGAGGCGGCGGAGGCAGCGGTGGTGGCGGAGGCAGCAGCGGTGGTGGTGGTGGCGGTAGGACGGCAGGTTCGGCACCGGGCGGCGCGAGGACCGGTTGCGGGGCCGGGGGTATGGAGCCACCATCATCCACGCCGATGCCGAAATCGGCGGCGATCCCGGCCAACCCGCTGCTGTAGCCCTGACCGACCGCCCGGAACTTCCAGTTGCCGCTGTGGCGGTACAGCTCGCCGCCGACGAAGGCAGTCTCGTTCGTCGCAGTCATCGCGAAGCGCGCCAGCTCGCCACCCGAGACACGATCGGCGAGCAGCAGCTCCAGACCGGGGACCTGGCCGAATGTGCCGCCGTCCGCGGATGCGGCGAGCACGATCCGCTCGAACCCCGGCGGGACCTGTGCAAGGTCGATCTCGATGGCGTCGCTGAACTGAGCGGCGCTCGACTTGCCGAGATGTCGCACCGCACCCGAGGCGTGCTGCGGCTGGTTGTAGTACACGAAGTCGGCGTCGGAGCTCACCTTGCCGTCGGCCGATAGCAGCAGCGCGGACGCGTCGACGTCCGGGACACCCGCGCCGCCCGACCAGAGCAGGGTGGCGCGCAACGCCGACGCGGCGATGGGAACGTTGCCGCCCTTGGTCATCTGGGTCATGCCAGGATCGTGCCAGACGATTGCCACGACAGGGGCGTGAAACCAGACGTATATCGGGACGGCGTGAAAGCATCCCGGGATGCGGCACTTCGACTTCCTCAACGCGGCGGATCGCCAGCGGCTCTTCTTCCGCGCGCCTGAGCACTTCACCGCGGCCGACGATCCGGCGCTGCTCGCCGTCGCGCTCGGGGCGACGCTGTACAGCCCGGCCAGCCGGCCGAGCCTGGCCGGCGACATCGCTACGCGCGCTGCCGCGGGCGTGCTCAGCCACGTCATCTGCCTCGAGGACGCCATCGCCGACGTCGAAGTCGCGGCTGCCGAGCAGAACGTGCTGGCGCAGTTGCGGGCCTACGCGCAGACCGGCGCCGAAGGCCCGCTGGTTTTCCTCCGCGTCCGCGCGCCTGACCAGATCCCGATGATCATCGCCGGCCTGGGCGAGGACGCGCGGATCCTGACCGGCTTCGTGCTGCCCAAATTCACCGACGACGGCATTGGCCCGGGGTATCTCGACGCGGTCGTCGAGGCGAGCGCACGCATCGGACGACGGTTACTTGTCATGCCGGTGCTCGAGTCCCAGGAGATCATCTTCGCCGAATCGCGCCTCGGGACGCTGATCGGCGTGCGGCAGCTGCTCGACAAGTACCGCAAGTACGTCCTGGCCGTGCGTATCGGCGCCACCGATCTCTCGGCGGCCTACGGTCTGCGCCGCTCGCCGGACCTCACCATCTACGACGTGCGCATGATCGCGGACGTCATCTCTGACGTGGTGAACATCTTCGGCCGCACCGACGGCACCGGGTATGCCGTCACCGGCCCGGTGTGGGAGTTCTTCTCCGCGACGGAGCGGATGTTCAAGCCGCAGCTGCGCGAGTCACCGTTCGTCGAGCACTCCGAGCGCCGGCTGCGCGCACAGCTGATTGCCGGCGACCTCGACGGGCTTATCCGCGAGGTAGCGCTGGATCGCGCGAACGGGCTGATCGGCAAGACGGTCATCCATCCGTCGCACGTCGCCGCGGTGCATGCGCTCTCGGTGGTCACACATGAAGAGTTCTCCGACGCCACCGACATTCTAGGGACATCCGCCGGGGGCGGTGTCGCCTCGTCGAGCTACCGGAACAAGATGAATGAGAGCAAGCCGCACTCGGCTTGGGCGCGGCGTACGGCGCTGCGTGCCCGGGTGTTCGGCGTCGCGCAGGAAGGCGTCTCGTTCGTCGACCTGCTCGGCGCGAGCTTGCGCCTGTGACCGCCGCCTGGATCGGTCAGTGGGTCGAGGACGGGTTCGGCGTCGTGGTCCAGGACGATCCGGCGGCCTCGGTCCGGCCGTTGCACGAGCTTGTCGGGGTCGCGCTGCGCCGCAATCCGCGCCGCGCGCACCTGCTCGTGTCGACGGTGCTCGGCAAGCACATCCCGACTGAGCCGCGGATCGTTTACGGGGCGGGCCGGATGCTGGGCGAGCTCGTCGCCGACCGGCTGCGCGGCGATTGCGGCGCGGTCGTGCTCGGCTATGCGGAAACCGCGACCGCGCTCGGGCACTGCGTCGCGGACGCGCTCGGTGCCGACTATCTGCAGTCGACCCGCCGGGCCGTGGGCGGTGTCCAGGCCGTGGGCGGCTTCGAGGAGGAGCACAGTCACGCAACCCGGCACCTGTTGCTGCCCGAGGATCCAGGGCTGCTCACTCGGCCGGGAATGCTCGTCCTCGTCGATGACGAGCTGACGACCGGACGCACGGCGCTGAACACGATCGCGGCGCTGCACGCACTCGCGCCCCGCCGGCGTTACCTGATGGCGGCGCTCGTCGACCTGCGCACGCCCGCCGATCGGGACCGGATGCAGACCGTCGCCGAGCGGCTCGGCACCAGCATCGAGGTGGTGGCGCTCGCCGCGGGCGGCGTGCGCTGGCCGGCCGACTTCGCCGCACGCGCGGCGCAGTTCGTCGCCGGCCGCGCCGAAGCGCCTGGCGGTGCGGGCAAGCGGGTGCCGGGTCGGCCGGCGCCGGTTGTGCGGGCGGGCTCGGCGTGGCCCGCCGGCGTCCGCGAGAGCGGTCGGCACGGATTCACCGCCAAAGACCACACCGCGTTGCAGGCGGCGGCCGGCGCCGTGGCGCATGAGCTGGCCGGGGCGCTCCGTGGGGGGCAGGTGCTGGTGCTGGGGACCGAGGAACTCATGTACGCGCCGCTGCTCCTGGCGCTCGCGCTGACCGAGGAGGTCCGGCACCCGGCGATCGTGCGGTTCTCGACGACCACGCGCTCGCCCGTGGTGGCCGTGGACGAGCCGGGCTACCCGATCCGGACGGCGCTCACTTTTGCCAGCCACGACGATCCCGCAGACGGACCGGGGGAGCGGTATGCGTACAACGTGGCGCCGGCCGCGGGCGGGCAGCGGTTCACCGACGTCATCGTCGTCGTCGACGACGCCGGCGATACGCCCCAACTGCACGCCCCCCGCGGGCTGCTCACCCAGCTCGCGGGCGTCTGCGCTCAGGTGCACCTGGTGACGCTCCCGGGCTATCGGCCGCCCGGCGCGCTGCCCCAGCCGCTGCGCGGCCCGCGTTTCGGCAGCTATGCGCCCGACGAGGTCGCCTGGCTGCTGAGCGATCTGTCCGGCCACGACCTCGAAGCACCGACCGAGGAGCGCGAGGAGGCCATTCAGTCCGGCGGCGCGCACTACGCGGAGTCGCTGCCGGTCGAGTACCAGCCGAGCGCGGCGTACCAGGAGCTCTTCGCCGCCGCCCTCGCGGAGTCCGCCGGCCGACTCGCCCATGCGGTCGGGATGGCGACCGAAATCGTGTTGGCAGACCGTGGACCCGCGACCGTGCTCGCCTCGCTCGCCCGGGCCGGCACGCCGATCGGGGTTCTGATGCGACGCTGGGCGCAGCGCGCACACGGCCTGGACCTGCCGCACTACGCGATCAGCATTGTGCGCGGCCGTGGCGTCGACGCCGTTGCCCTGCGCTATCTCGCCGCGCACCACGACCCGGCTGACGTGATGTTCGTCGACGGCTGGACGGGAAAGGGGGCTATCGTCCGAGAACTCGCGGTAGCCGTCGCGGCAGCCAACGCCGAGCTCGGCACGGCGTTCGCGCCCGGCCTGGCGGTGCTCGCCGACACCGGGCATTGTGTCGAGATCTTCGGCACCCGGGAGGATTACCTGATCCCGTCGGCCTGCCTGAACTCCACCGTGTCGGGGCTGGTGTCGCGCACGGTACTCAACGATCGGCTCATCGGACCGGGGCAGTTCCACGGCGCGAAGTTCTACGCTTCGCTGGCCGACGCGGACGTCTCGACCGTGTTCCTCGACGCGGTCACTGATCGCTTCGACGCGGTCGCCGATGCGGTGGCGCGTGACTGGCCGCTGCTGCGCGCCGCGGACCGCAGCCCGACCTGGGCGGGATGGGCGGCGGTGGAGGCGATCAGCACCGCCTATGGCATCAACGACGTGAACCTGGTCAAGCCGGGTGTCGGCGAGACGACCCGCGTCCTCCTGCGCCGCGTGCCGTGGCGGGTGCTCATGCGCCCCGACGCTGCCGACGAGCTCGGGCACGTCACGCTGCTGGCCCGCCAGCGCGGCGTCGAGATCATCGAGGTGGACGACCTGGCTTATAGCTGCGTCGGCCTGATCCACCCGGGCTTCATTCGCGGTGCTGGCGGTGCCTCGGTGTGAGGGTGCTCGTGGCAAGCGACCTGGACCGCACGCTCATCTACTCCACCACGGCTCGGCGCCTGTCCGACGACGAGCCGCCCGTCGTGTGCGTCGAGGTGCACGACGGCAAGCCGGTGTCCTTCATGACGGCCGCGGCCGCGCAGGGGTTCGTCACCCTCGCGGCGCACAGCACGTTGGTGCCGGTCACCACCAGGGTGCCCGAGCAGTTCGAGCGGGTCAGGCTGCCTGGCCGGACGCCGCGCTACGCGATCACGGCCAACGGCGGCTTGCTCTACGTCGATGGCGACCTCGATCGGGCCTGGTCGGCCGACGTGGCCCGGGCGCTCGTCGGTGCGTTCCCGCTCGCAGCGGTGTGGGAGCACGCCGGGCAGATCTGCCGGCCGGAGTGGACGATCAAGCTGCGCAACGCTGCCGAGCTGTTCTGCTATGCGGTCGTGCGTCCCAGCCGGCTCCCGGCCGGTTTCGTCGAGGATGTCGGCGGCTGGGCGGCCGAACGTGGCTGGCGGATATCGCTGCAGGGCCGCAAGTTGTACTGGGTTCCCGAGGCATTGACCAAGAGTGCAGCCGTGGCCGAGGTGGCCCGGCGAATCGATGCGGATCTCGTGCTGGCGGCCGGCGACTCGCTGCTCGACATCGACCTGCTGCTGGGCGCCGACCTCGGCATCCATCCGCGCCACGGCGAGTTGTACGAGACCGGCTGGTCGGCGCCGAACGTGACGCAGACCGCCGCGGTCGGGGTGTGCGCCGGCGAGGAGATCGTGGGGTGGTTCGCCGAGACGGTCGCCCGGGTCAGCGCTGGCGGCGACGGCGGCGGCGATGCAGCGCCAGCAGGACGACCACGACGGCGATGAGGGGCAGCAGCCGTTTGGCAATCGCCGGACCGGCCGACTCGATCAGGTTGATCGGCTCGACCTCAGCCGCCGTCCGGCGTGGTTCGGGGTTCGCGTGTTTGGGTGCGGACGGCGCCGCTGCGGCGGGCTCCGGTGCGGACGGCGCCTCGGTGTCCGGCACCGTCGCCTGCGCAGCCGCGGGCGTTGCCTTCCGGGGCCGTGGACGGGGCTTGGGTGTCTCGGGTGGTTCGTCGGATCCGACGGCCGCCAGCTTCGGGGGAGCGGGCGGCTCCGGGACGGGCGCTGCATCCGCGATCGGCGACGCGCCGTCGGTCAACTTGCCGGCCAGACAGTCGGCGAACTGTCCGATCAGCTTGTTGCCGACGTCCACCATCACACCGCGGCCGAACTGCGCCGGCTTGCCGGTGATGTCGAGGTCGGTCAGCACGTCGACCTTGGTGGACCCACCCGACTCGGTGAGCGTGGCGGTCACCTTGGCCGTCGCGGTGCCGCTGCCGCGCGCATCGCGCCCACGAGCGTCGATCACGGCGCGGTGCGCGGCCTCGTCCTTCTCGACGAAGCTGGCTTTGCCTTTGTAGGTAAGGCCGATCGGGCCGAGTTTGACCTTCACCGTGCCGGTGAAGTCGTCGCCGTCGACGGAGTCGATGGCGGCGCCCGGCATGCACGGAGCAATGCGCTCGATGTCGAGGAGCACCCGCCACGCGTCGTCGACTCCGACCGGGACGGTGAAGGAATGCTCGAGCTGCACGGGCCTAGCTCCCTGCTGCGGCCAGGACCGCTCTCTTGGTGAGGACGCGGGCAAGGTGCTCACGGTAGTCGGCCTTGCCGGACAGGTCACTCGGCGCGTTCGTACCTTCGGCGGCGTGCTCGGCGGCGGCACCGACGGCCTCGGCTGAGGCATCGGCGCCGGCCAGTGCCTGCTCGACGGCGGTTGCCCGCAGCGGCGTCGAGCCCATATTGGTGAGGCCGATCCGCGCTTGGGTGATCGCACCGTTCTGGCGCTGCACGAGTGCGGCAACCGCGACGATCGACCACGCCTGCGCCACCCGGTTGAACTTCTCGTAGTGCGAGGACCAGCCCGCACCGAGTTTCGGGACCCGCACCGCGGTGAGCAGTTCGTCGGGCTGCAGCGCCGTGGTGAGGTAGTCCAGGAAGAAATCTGCCGCCGGGATGCGCCGTTCGCCGGACGGGCCGGTGGCGACGAACTCGCAGTCCAGTGCCAGCGCCACCGCACCCAGGTCACCGGCCGGATCGGCGTGGGCCAGCGCGCCGCCGAACGTGCCGCGGTGGCGGACCTGCGGGTCGGCCACGGTCTCGGTGGCCTGCGCAATCAGCGGGGCGTGCTCACCGACCAGCGCGTCGTGCATGACGTCATGGTGGGTGGTCATCGCGCCGATGACGATCGCATCACCGTCGTCGTGGACGCCCTTGAGTTCGGGGATGCGACCGATGTCGACGAGCGTCGACGGGTAGGCGAGCCGAAGCCGCAGCACCGGGATGAGCGACTGGCCGCCGCCGAGGATCTTGGCGTCCTCGCCGCCGGCAGCGATCGCGGAAACGGTCTCGGCCACCGAGCCGGGCCGGACGTAGTCGAACGCAGCGGGGATCACAGCTGCTCTCCTTCCGAGCCCGAGCCGTCGGAGGTGCTGGTACTGGCGCCGCCGTACGCGGTGGTGCCGACTTCGGCCCGGTCGGACTTCTCCGCGCCCGTATGGACGGCTCGCCACACGCGTTCGGGCGTGGCGGGCATCTGGATGTCGTTGATGCCGAAGGGCCGCAGCGCGTCGACGATCGCGTTTATCACAGCCGGCGTGGATGCGATCGTGCCGGCCTCGCCGACGCCCTTGACGCCCAGCGGGTTGCTGGTGGCCGGCGACTCGGTGCGGTCGGTGGTGAACGAGGGCAGGTCGGCGGCAGACGGCACGGTGTAGTCGATGAACGTGCCGGTGGTCAGGTTGCCGGCGTCGTCGTAAACGGCCTCTTCGTAGAGCGCTTGCGCGATGCCCTGCGCGAGCCCGCCGTGCACCTGTCCCTCGACGATCAGCGGGTTGATCGCGGTGCCGACGTCGTCGACGCAGACGTACTTGCGGATCGTCGAGCGGCCCGTCTCAGTGTCGACGTCGATCGCACACAGGTGCGTGCCGTGCGGGAAGGAGAAGTTGTCCGGGTCGAACGCCGCGTCGGAGTCCAAGCTCGGCTCCACGCCGTCGGGCAGGTTGTGCGCGAGGAACGTCGCGAAGGCGACTTCACCCATGGAAATCGACGAGCCGGGGGAGCCGGTGGGAATGCCTCTGACGGCGAACGAGCCGGCCTCGAAGTCGAGGTCGCCCTCGGCCGCCTCGAGCAGATGCGCCGCGATCCGCTTTGCCTTGGCGATCACCTTGTCGGCGGCCTGCACGATCGCGATGCCTCCGACCACGAGCGAGCGCGACCCGTAGGTGTCCAGGCCCTTCGCTGAGGACTGGGTGTCGCCATGGATGACCTCGACGTCCTCGAACGCGACGCCGAGCCGGTCGGCGACGATCTGGCTGAACGCCGTCTCGTGACCCTGGCCGTGCGCGCTGGTGCCGGTGACCACCTCGACCTTGCCCGTGGCGAGCATGCGGATGGACGCGTGCTCCCAGCCGCCGGCGCCGAAGGCGAGAGAGCCGAGCACACGCGACGGCGCGATCCCGCACATCTCGGTGAAGGTCGAGATGCCCAGGCCCAGCTGCACCGGATCCGTCCGCTCGCGTCGCTGCTTCTGCTCTGCCCGCAGCTCGTCCCAGCCGATCAGCTCGAGTGCCTTGGCGGTCGCGGCCTCATAGTTGCCGCTGTCGTAGGTCAACCCGCAGACGGACGTGAACGGGAACTCCTCCTTGGTGATCCAGTTCTTGCGGCGCAGCTCCATCGGGTCCCTGCCGAGCTCGACGGCCAGTTCGTCCATGATCCGTTCGATCGCGAACGTCGCCTCGGGCCGGCCCGCGCCGCGGTACGCGTCGGTAGCCGTCTTCGTCGTGAAGACGCCCTCGCACACGAACCGATAGGCGGGGAACTTGTAGATCGCCGGGTACATGAAGGCGCCGAGGAGTGGAACACCCGGCCCGACCAGGCGCAGGTAGGCGCCCATGTCGGCGAACAGGTGAATATCGAGGCCCGTCACCGTGCCGTCGCGCTTCGCGGTGATCGTGACGTCCTGGATCTGGTCACGGCCGTGGTGCGCGCTCATGAGGCTTTCAGATCGTGATTCGGTATATTTTGCGGGTTTTCCCAGCTTGCGCGCGACCAGGGTGGTGATGATCTCCTCGGGCGTCACCGGGATCTTGCCGCCGAACCCGCCGCCGACGTCGGGCGCGATAACTCGCACCTTCTGTTCCGGGATGCCCAGCGTGAGCGCGAGCATGGTGCGCAGGATGTGCGGTATCTGGGTCGATGACCACATCGTCACGCCCTCGGCCGTCGGCTGCACCACCGTCGAGCGCGGCTCCATGAACGACGGGATCAACCGCTGCTGGATGAAGCGGCGCTTGACCGTCACCTCCGCGTCCGTGAGCGCGGCGTCGATGGGCGCGCCGGTGCCGGCTGCCCCCGACTCGAACGCCCATGTGTAGGACCTGTTCGAGGTGGTGTTCGGGTGCACCAGCGGCGCGCCCTCTGCGATCGCTTCTTCCATGTTCAGCACCGGCGGCAGCGGTTCGTACTCGACGTCGATGGCCTCCAGCGCGTCCTGGGCGGAGACCTTGTCGCGGGCGGCGATCACGGCCACCGCCTCACCGACGTGGTTGACCTGGGTGACGGCCAGGCTCGGGGCACCCGGGTTGACCATGTCGGGGGTGACCGGCCAGGCGCAGGGCAGGTTGCCCTGGGTCGCGGCGAAGTCCTGACCGGTGAAAACGGCGACGACGCCCGGTCGCTTCTTGGCCTCGGAGGTGTCGATCGAGGTGATCGTGGCGTGCGCCATCGGGCTGCGCAGGATGGCGAGGTGCACCATGCCCGGCAGGCTCATGTTGTCTGTCCAGGTGGTCCGCCCGGTGATGAGGTGCTGGTCCTCCTTGCGCCGGCGTGACTTGCCGATCTCGGCGGTCGGGGTGCTCATGATTGGCCTCCGGTCGAGCTCATGCTGGTCGCCGCCGCCTGTACCGCGCGCACGATGTTCTGGTAACCGGTGCAGCGGCACAGGTTGCCCTCGATGCCTTCGCGGATCTCGGCCTCGGACGGATCCGGGTTGTTCTGCAGCAGGTCGCGCGCGGCCATCATCATGCCGGGCGTGCAGAAGCCGCATTGCAGCGCGTGCTGGTCGTGGAAGGCCTGCTGGATCGGGTGCAGCGTGCCGTCCTCGCCCGCCAGACCCTCGACGGTCATGATGTCGCCGCCGTCGGCCTGGACGGCGAGCACGGTGCAGCTCTTCACGCTCTGCCCGTCGAGGGACACCGTGCACGCGCCACAGTTGCTGGTGTCGCAACCGACGACGGTGCCGACCTTGCCCAGCTGTTCTCGCAGGTAGTGCACGAGCAGCGTCCTCGGCTCCACCTCATCCGTGTAGGAGATTCCATCGACCTTGACGTTGATGCGGGTCATCGTGCCTCCACGGTTAGGAATCCGACGCTACTCAACTTTGATGCCTCGGGGGAGTCCCTCGCGGCCCGCCAAAATGACCACGACGCGATGAGCGCTCGCGCGAAGGACGCCCCCGAGGCAGAGTGTTAATGGTGGATGGGCCCGTCGATGATGCGCAGTGGCGTTCCGCTGCCGTTCCAGCGCGCGGCGATCAGCTCCGCCGCGATCGACACGGCGGTCTCCTCGGGGGTGCGCGCGCCGACGTCCAGGCCGATCGGTGCGTGTAGGCGGGCGAGTTCGTCCTCGGACAGGCCGAGTTCGCGCAGCTTCTCGAGCCGGTCGGCATTCGTGCGGCGCGAACCCATCGCGCCCACGTAGGCCAGCGGCATCCGCAGCGCGATCTCGAGCAGGGGCACGTCGAACTTCGGGTCGTGGGTGAGCACGCAGACGACCGTGCGCTGGTCGACCTCGGTGGCGCGCAGGTAGCGGTGCGGCCATTCGACGATCACCTCGTCGGCGTCCGGGAAGCGTTTCGCGGTCGCGAACGTGGGCCGGGCGTCGCACACCGTCACCTGGTAGCCGAGGAAGGCGCCGATGCGCGCGACGGCGGCGGCAAAGTCGATCGCGCCGAAGACGATCATCCGCGGCCGCGGTGCGTAGGAGGCGACGAACACCGCGATGTCGTCGCCGCGCCGCTCGCCGTCGGGCCCGTAGTGGACGATGCCGGTGCGGCCCTGCAGCAGCATGCCCTCGACGTCGTCGCGTACCGCATCGTCGAGCCGCGTGCTGCCCAGCGAGCCGGTGGTGCCATCGGCTCGCACGACGAGGCGAGCGCCCAGTCGCTCGGGAAGGACGCCGCTGATCAACGTGGCCACCGCCGCTGGGCGGCCGTCGCGGATGTCCTGCGCCAGCGCGCCGAGCTCGGGGAAGCTGTCCTGGCTCACCTGCTCGACGAAGATGTCGATGATTCCGCCGCAGGTGAGGCCGACTGTGTAGGCGTCGTCGTCGCTGACGCCGTAGCGCTGAAGGACGGAAACGCCGCTGTCCCGGGACGCCTCGGCCAGCTCGTAGACCGCGCCCTCTACGCAGCCACCCGAAACGCTGCCGACCGCGATGCCCTCCGGGCCGACAAGCATCGACGCGCCGGGCTGGCGCGGCGCGGACTTCCAGGTGCCGACGACGGTGCCTACCCCGACGGTCTCCCCGGCGCGCCACCACGCCTCGAGCTCGGTCATGACGTCACGCACGCGCGATCACCTCGGCGACGTTGCGGAGCGCGTCGAAGCTGTGGCCGGCGACGAGCTCGTCGATATGGGGCAGGGCCGCCAACATACCCGCGGTTGCAGGAGCGAAGCCGGCCTTGCCGCGGTGTGGATTGACCCAGACGACCTTGTGCGCCAAGCGTGCCAGCCGGGCCATCTGCTCGCCCAGCAGCTCGGCGTCACCACGCTCCCATCCGTCGGATGCGAGCACGACGACGGCGCGGCGGGCGGTGCCGCGCTGGCCCCACCGGTCGAGGAACGCGCGCAACGACTCGCCCAGCCGGGTGCCGCCGCTCCAGTCGGGGATGGCGCGTCCCGCCGCCTGCAGTGCGAGGTCGGGGTCGCGCAACCGGAGCTGTCGCGTGATGCGCGTCAACCGGGTGCTGACGGTGAAGACCTCGGTGCGGGCGGGGGAGACCCGCACCGCGGCGTGGGCGAAGCGCAGCAGTACGTCGGCGTAGGGCGACATCGACCCGCTGACGTCGACCAGCAGCACGAGCCGCCGTGGCTTCTCGCCGCGGCGATCGTGGACGAGCCGGCCGGGCTCGCCGCCGTCGCGCAGCATCGTGCGCACGGTGCGGCGGACGTCGATCCGCTCGGCGCCGCCACCCGTGCGGCGGGGCGTGCGCCGCGTTGCGACCCGCGGCGCGAGCAGGGCGATCATCCGATTCACCTCGGCGCGCTCGTCCG